>JBBQFG010000364.1:0-2228 GCA_038321765.1 Elainellales cyanobacterium | reverse complement strand
GGGGGAACTGGATTCAAAGTCCCCCTTTTTTCTAGCGCAGCGGCGCGCCAGCGCGGGGATTTAGGGGGATCTAAAACGTTTTGCTACTAACAATCAGACTTTTAAAACATCCTCTAATGCTTGAATGATCACCTGGGTGGTGGGTTATGCTCACTGCCCATATTTTTAGGAACTTGCGTGAGTGGGTTTGAAAAGGCTGGGCTGACGACACTTACGGTACGATTTAAAACTATAATTCAAGCTCCGCTACTTTATTTGTTTATTTGTTTCGGCAGTGGTTCTTCAACTCACCATAGAACATCTTCAAGCGGTTCGTGCCTATGGCGAACATACTTATCCCTATGAGTGCTGTGGCTTGCTGTTAGGCCTTCAGAGCCGAGCTGAGGTCGGGGGTTGTCGCACTGTCGTCGAGCTTTGGTCTACCCAAAACGCCTGGAATGCTGAGGCAGCCGCTCTCATGGAATCTCCCCTTTCCCTTACCTCAGCGAGCCGTTACTGGATTGATCCCAAAGATATTCTGAACGCTCAGCGCTACGCACGAAATCGCCAGTTGGATATCATTGGGGTTTATCATTCTCATCCTGATCATCCAGCCGTACCGTCGGAGTGCGATCGCACCCTAGCTTGGGCAGGTTATTCATACATTATTGTCTCTGTTCTCGAAGGCAACGCCCAAGATTTACTATCCTGGAACTTAGATAAAGACCATCAGTTTCAATCTGAAGCGCTGTTGGTAATGGGCGATCGCCGACAGATTGAATCAGAATCTGCATTTCCAGAGCCTACTTTCTGTCCTTAGTCTCCTCATCTTCAATTTCTTTCCCTAACTCCATCTTTTTTATGCTCAATCCCAATCTAGACGAGATCCAGCTCACTAAAGACGACTATGAGCGTTACTCACGGCATCTAATTTTGCCCGAAGTTGGGCTAGACGGCCAAAAGCGGCTCAAGGCGGCCAGCGTGCTATGTATTGGTACCGGTGGGCTAGGGTCGCCACTGCTTTTATACTTGGCAGCGGCGGGTATTGGCCGCATTGGTATTGTTGACTTTGACATTGTTGACAGCTCTAACCTACAACGGCAAATTATTCACGGCACATCGTGGGTCGGCAAACCCAAAATTCAATCCGCAAAAGATCGAATTTTGGAAATCAACCCCTACTGCCAAGTCGATTTGTACGAAACGCGCCTCAGCTCCGAAAATGCCCTCAGCATCATAGAACCCTATGATGTCGTAGTAGACGGCACCGATAACTTTCCTACTCGATACCTGGTCAACGATGCCTGTGTTCTGGCAGGCAAGCCCAATGTCTACGGCTCCATCTTTCGGTTTGAGGGGCAGGCAACGGTGTTTAACTACGAGGGTGGGCCAAATTACCGCGATTTATATCCTGAACCACCCCCACCCGGCCTAGTACCCTCCTGTGCAGAGGGCGGCGTGTTGGGAATTCTTCCCGGCGTGATTGGGGTGATTCAAGCGACAGAAACGGTCAAAATTGTCTTAGGTGTGGGGACGACTCTCAGTGGACGGCTACTACTGTACAACGCGCTCGACCTTACCTTCCGAGAGCTAAAATTGCGCCCTAACCCCGTTCGTCCCGTCATTGAAACCCTGATCGATTACGAAGAATTTTGTGGAATTCCCCAGGCTAAAGCAATGGAAGAACAACAACAGGCTGAACTACAGGAGATGACGGTCACGGAGTTGAAGCAGCTCTTGGATAGCGATGCAGATGATTATGTGTTGCTCGATGTCCGTAATCCTAATGAGTATGAAATTGCTCAAATTCCAGGCTCTATCTTGATCCCCTTGCCTGAGATTGAAAATGGCGATGGGGTTGGTAAGGTCAAGGATCTGCTGAATGGACATCGGCTTGTGGTTCATTGCAAAATGGGCGGACGCTCGGCTAAAGCGCTAGCTATTTTGAAAGAGAGAGCAGGCATTAGCGGCACTAATGTGAAAGGTGGCATTGCCGCCTGGAGCCGCGAGGTCGATCCGACTGTGCCTGAATATTAAGGATTGCGTACAAAATAAAACCTAATCTTTTTTTGGAAGTGCCGCGTGGCACTTCCAGAAAAAGATTACAGGTTATAGCGGTAGCCATGATCAATAGGACGCCTCCCTGTCATTCCCGCGCAGGCGGGAATCCATCTGCTCGATAGGTGCGGGGGTGGATTCCCGCCTGCGCGGGAATGACGCTGGCATGTCCTAAGCTTTATGACTATGGC
>JBBQFG010000363.1:0-2404 GCA_038321765.1 Elainellales cyanobacterium | reverse complement strand
CCCCTAGCCCCCTACCCTTCGGGAAGCCGCTTCGCGTCTATAAAAAGGGGGGAACTGGACTCAAAGTCCCCCTTTTTAAGGGGGATTTAGGGGGATCTAAAACGTTTTGCTACTAACAATCAGACTTTTAAAACATCCTCTTAGGCTCAACCGCCTGCTACCGCTGGCACAATACTTACCTCATCGCCGGCATTCAGAGCCGTATCTGCGCCCTGCAAAAAGCGAATGTCTTCGCTGTTGACATAGAAATTGATAAAGCGGCGCAGTTGGCCTTGTTCATCGCACAGACGAGCTTTAATGCCCGGAAAATCTTGCTCTAACGTGTTGAGCAACTCATGGATAGTCGTCCCATCGCATTCAATCGCAGCTTTGTCGCCAGTGAATTGTTGCAAGGGTGTGGGGATCAGAACTTTGACAGCCATAGCGAGTAGTTAAAAAGTTAATACATTGGTTCTAGAGTTATCCATGTGGAGGTCATCCATACGAATATTCGACAAGAAGACAGTCGGCTTTTCAGCAAAGCTCATTCTAGGTAGTCCTACACACTTACCTGCTGCCACTCTAGTCGTCCTAGGGTTTGGGCGCGTTCTAGAGCACGCTCAAACGCTTCAAGCTTAGGTTCAATGGTCAAAGGTTCGCCAATGTAGCCTTGAACGGCTTCTTGGGTCTTGAGGCCGTTGCCAGTGATGTAGACGACGGTTGTCTCATCAGGGTTGATTTTGCCTGCTTCGACTAGCTTCTGAAGTACCGCAACCGTTGTGCCGCCTGCTGTTTCGGTAAAGATGCCTTCAGTTTCGGCTAGCAGTTTGATGCCGTCGATGATCTCTTGATCATTCACTGATTCGATATTGCCGTTAGTTTTACGGGCAATGTCGAGGGCGTACACGCCATCGGCAGGGTTGCCGATCGCAATCGACTTGGCAATGGTGCTGGGTTTAACGGGAGTGATAAAGTCACGGTTATCGCGGTAGGCTTGGGCGATCGGGGAACAACCTTCGGCTTGAGCACCGCTGAAGCGCACAGGTTTCTCGTCTACCAATCCAACCTTGATGAATTCTTGGAACCCTTTGTAGATTTTGGTGAACAAAGAACCGGAAGCGAGAGGAGCCACAATGTGGTCTGGCAATTGCCAGCCAAGCTGTTCGGCAACCTCATAGCCCAAGGTCTTGGAGCCTTCGGAGTAGTAGGGACGCAGGTTGATGTTGACGAACCCCCAGCCGTGGGTGTTAGCCACTTCCGAGCAGAGACGGTTAACCTGGTCATAGTTGCCGTGGACGGCCATTACGGTTGGGCCATAGATCAGCGTGCCCAGTACCTTACCGGACTCTAGATCAGAGGGAATGAACACACAACACTCTAGACCCGCGTAAGCTGCGATCGCCGCTGTCGAGTTAGCCAAGTTGCCAGTGCTAGCGCAAGAAACGGTTGTAAATCCCAACTCCCGTGCGCGAGTTAGCGCTACCGACACCACCCGATCTTTGAAGCTCAAGGTGGGCATGTTCACGGCATCGTTCTTGATGTAGAGATTTTTTAGACCTAAGCGACGGGCAAGGCGATTTGCCTTGACCAACGGGGTCATCCCTGTACCCACGTCGATGGGATTATCGCTGGCAACGGGCAAGAAGGCACGATATCGCCAGATGGAATTGGGACCTGCTTGGATGCTCTCGCGGGTTACTGTCCGCTTGAGGGCGCTGTAGTCGTACACCACTTCCAAGGGACCAAAACAATATTCGCAGACATGGATTGCCTTTGCTTCGTAGTCGGCACCACACTCTTTGCACTTCAGCCCAGTAAAGGTAGCAGCAGTAGAGCGGGTTTGGGTGGTTGGGAGGTGGGTTGCCAGGGTCATGGGTGGATACTCTTGGAGAACGATGGAAAGAATGCCAACAAGTTGAACTGAAGATTGGGTAAAGCTTGTGGTGAATTTCCCACCCAATAAAGATGGATAGTAACATGGCACACAAACTGCGTCAAACAAACCCGATAATTTTTGTCGGGATTGACCTAAAGCTATACAGATAAGGGCGATCGCCTTCTCACATCGCCATTAAGTCGGTTAAGAGCGATAAAATTTTCTGCAAATTTCGAAAAAGTTTTCCATATATAGCGGTAGCCATGATCAATAGGACGCCTCCCTGTCATTCCCGCGCAGGCGGGAATCCATCTTCTCGGTAGGTGCGGAGGTGGATTACCGCCTGCGCGGGACTGACGCTGGCATGTACTCAGCTTTATGACTATGGCTATATTTGTGGATTTGCTCCGCACATCCACAAATTTGTCCTATTTGATCTAGCTCTCGCTATAGTTCGTTACAGCTTGGTGGCTCTGCGCTCACGCTACTTTTGGCTAGACAAAGTCAGCGACTGAAACCATTACACAGTTGAAATTTATACCGCATTTC
>JBBQFG010000362.1:0-2529 GCA_038321765.1 Elainellales cyanobacterium | reverse complement strand
CTGCGCCGCCCGCTGCGCGGGCGGCGCAGACTTTTAGAATCTTATTTTTATATCCATAGACGGATTGGTTAGGACGGGGTGCAGGGGTGGAACCCCTGGATGGGGGCAAGGCTCCCACACCACCTTTGATCCCAGTGTCCTAACATTTGTGGCGACAGCTATATTTAGGTTGTACTACTTATTGATGTAAGGATTTTTTGATGGGCGGGCTAAGCCCGCCCATCAAAAAATCCTTACCGATTTAGGACTACCACGTAACGTAGAGCTATCAATCGGAAGCACCAAAATTTCTCAGCCATCAATTCGTACATAGGTACTAGTTTTCCACAAAAATCTGTGGAAAACTCAACGTATCTGTGGAAAACTTTTGTATCTAGGCAATCCCATCAAAAACAGGGCACAATCTTACACAGTTCTGGTCATCGCTAAGGCTGTGTAATCGAAATGGCAATCAAACACTCTCGCTCATCGTCAAAACTTAATCAGGCCGACTCCAGAATTCCCTATTTCCCTTCTGCAAACAGTGATGTAGACGATGATGACGAAGTGCCATACTTGGGCTATTCCTATCACGAGCCAGGTGCCCTGCCAGGAACGCTCAACATTGAAGACGATGCCCCACCTCCTGTCATTACGCTGATTGACTATTCCGAAACGGACGCGACTCGCGTGCCGATCAACGAACCAGAAGAATGTGCCCCCCATTTAGACTCTGCATCTGTTTCCTGGGTTGATGTCAAAGGCTTGGGCAGCGAAGACGTGTTGCAGCGATTGGGAACGGTCTTCAGTTTGCACCCTCTGGTACTCGAAGATGTGGTCAACGTTCCTCAACGGCCAAAGGTTGAAGAATATAGCGGACAGCTTTTGATTATTGCCCGTATGGTGATGTTGAAAGATACGGGTAAGGGATTTTTCACGGAGCAGGTTAGTTTTATTCTCACTAAAAACTATTTACTGACTGTTCAAGAAGAACCCGAATACGACTCATTTGGGCCCGTCCGAGAGCGGATTCGCTTGAATAAAGGCGTTATTCGCAGTCGAGGGGCTGACTACCTCACCTATTGCTTACTCGATTCCATCATCGACGGCTTTTTTCCGGTCTTAGAAGCCTATGGCGAAGATTTAGAGGAGCTAGAAGACGAAGTAGTGGTTAAGCCAACCCAGCAATCGCTAGAACGAATTCACAGCCTCAAACGCGACCTGTTGAATCTGCGGCGATCGATTTGGCCGATGCGCGATGCCATTAGCGTTCTCATTCGAGATAGCGAAGACTTACTGTCTGACGAAGTGCGCGTCTATCTCCGAGACTGTTATGACCATGCCGTACAGGTTCTAGACATGGTAGAAACATATCGAGAAGTGGCATCCAGCTTGATGGACATTTACGTGTCCTCGATCGGGAACCGGATGAATGAAGTGATGAAGCTGCTCACGGTTATTTCCTCCATTTTCATCCCTCTAACATTTATTGTTGGAGTGTACGGAATGAACTTTAATACTGAAAAATCGCCCTACAATATGCCAGAGCTGAATTGGTATTTAGGCTACCCGCTTTGCTGGGCAGTAATGCTGGCGATCGCCTTTGGTATGATCTTTTACTTTTGGAGACGCGGCTGGTTCTCCAATTTCTCCGGCATCAAAGAATGATGCAAAAATTAATCTGACGGTGTGGCGCTTAGCACGGCACACTATATAGATCTTTAAGCTGTTTAATTCTCTTTCCCCATGGATCTCAAATCCCTGATTCGCGATATTCCCGACTTTCCTAAACCCGGCATTATGTTTCGGGACATTACGACTCTGCTGCGAGATGCAGAGGGGTTACGCTACACGATCGACGCAATGGCAGAGAAATGTGCCGATTTGAACGTAGACTTTGTGATCGGCATGGAGTCACGCGGATTCATTTTTGGTGCGCCTCTGGCCTACACGCTCAACGCAGGCTTCATTCCCGTACGGAAACCGGGGAAGTTGCCCGCCCCGGTTCATTGTGTGGAATATGCGCTGGAATATGGGACTGACAAATTAGAAATCCACCAAGATGCTGCGACCCCCCCGGCACGGGTGTTGATCATAGACGACGTGATTGCCACAGGCGGTACAGCACTGGCAACCGCTCAACTGCTCCAGCAAACGGGTTGTGAGCTGGTTGGGTTTGGCTTCATTATTGAACTAACTGGGCTAGAGGGGCGGAAAAAGTTGCCTGATGTTCCTATTTTGACGCTAGTGGAATATTAAATCTCTGGCGCGAACCGTTCCCTTGAGTAGAGAGGAAACGATTCACGTTCCTTATCTAGGTACTCTAGATTGGACTAATTGGTTTGCAAAGTTGAGTGACAGGATGCCATGAGAAATTTGCTCAACCCCAGCTAGGGGTTGAGCCCAATGCAGTTGATGGCAACATCCGCGAAGCTAAGCTGCTGTGGGGTTAGAACGCCTCGGTGATTGCTCGGATTGTTTGCGTCGAGAGACTCGTTTTTTGACCGTTGGATAACGAGGACGCGGAGACGGTTGCTGCCCGACCGCCCG
>JBBQFG010000361.1:0-2710 GCA_038321765.1 Elainellales cyanobacterium | reverse complement strand
ATCACAAGCCCGCCGTTTAGAATGTCAGGATTGGCGGTGACTGGTAGTGACTTCGGCTAGCCGCCAGTCATTCCGTCATGCGGTTCCATTAAGAATAAAACCGTTTGGCCGGGGAATGACGCACCGACCAAACGGTTCGTGTCTCAACCGTCTGGCAGTTTGTGTGGCTTTATTTCCAAGTTCTTTACTTTTATTTTCTACATTAAACTGGGACGTTATTGATTTCTCGGGTTCTATGACCCAAGGGTTTAGAACACTCGTGCCGCCTAGCTCCCGTGGACTATTACAACTTGCATTTTTCATACGCCTAAATATTATTATGCCTAACCTTTCATTGGTGCTGTTAACGGCCTATGCGTCTTACGCCAAAGCCAAATTTATTCGCAAAACTCAACAAGTTACCGCTACTCAAGAGCAGTTTTTGTTGACCCTGCTGCAAGCCCATCAGCAAACTGTGGTGGGGCGATCGCTAGGACTCAGCACCATTAAAACGGTCGATCAGTTTCGCAGCCAGGTGCCCGTATTGCCCTACAGCAGCTACGAACCCTATACCGATCGCGTGGCTCAAGGTGAAAAGAATGTGCTCACGGCTGACCCAGTGGTCTATATCAATCTCACCAGCGGCTCTACGGGTAAAAAGAAGCAAGTGCCGGTGACGCGTCGCTTTCAGCGTACGCTGCGCCGAGCGGAATTGGCCAGTTTAGGCTTTGTCTTAGAGTTGTTGACCCGGCAAAATCGTCAGTTTGGTAAGCTGCTGGTGACCAACGCCGCCACGCTGCAAGGGGTAACCGCTGGCGGTGTAGACTATGGGCCAGTCAGTGCAGGCAGCGTGCGCCGGGGCAAACTCCTATTTGAGCAAGCCTTTGCCCTGCCGTTTAATGCGCTAGAAATCAGCGACAGTTTGGCGCGGCACTATGTTTGTCTATTATTTGCTTTGCGTAACCCCGACGTGCGAGGCATGGCGGGCAATTTTCCCATGTTGATTCTGCGTACCTGCGCGTACTTGGAGCAATATGCCGACGAGTTAATTTATGACCTGGCTAATGGAACGATTGCCGATTGGTTGCTGCTAGAGCCAGAGCTACGGGTGCGGCTAGAGCGGCGCTGTTCGCCCTTGCCCATGCGCGCTATGCATCTGCGAGACATCTTGAAAGCAGAGGGGCGATTGACGCCAAAACTGGCTTGGCCAGACCTGTGTGTGGTCTCTACAGCGCGAGGGGGCACGTCTGATTTTTACTTTGAGCGGTTTCCCGATTATTTTGGTGATACGCCCGTGTTTGGCGGCGTATATGGGACGGCAGAAGGAAATTTTAGCGTTTACAACGAATTCAATACCGACGGTGGTGTGTTGGCGATCGAGAGTGGGTTTTACGAATTCATTCCCCGCGATCAGTGGGAAGCAGAGCATCCCAAAACGCTGCTGCCGACTGAGGTGACAGTCGGAGAGCTGTATCGCATTTTGGTGACCAGCTACACCGGTTTCTATCGATATGATATTGGCGATGTGATTGAAGTGGTGGGCTTTTATCAACAGGCTCCGCTGATTGTGTTCCGCTATCGGCGCGGCGGGCTGCTGTCTTCTACGACCGAGAAAACGACCGAGTTTCATGCCACTCAGGTGATGCAGGCGCTTCAGCAAGAGTTTGATATTCACTTAGAAGACTTTTGCCTAACGCTATCGGAGCATGAATTCCCGTCACCCTATCTGGTGAATATTGAGTTAGCTGCTGGCCAAACATTAGCCAATCCGCAAGCATTGTTGCATCGGTTTGATGATTGGATGGCGGAGGTGAATAATCTCTATGGAACGGCGAGACTGGGGCAGGTGCCGCCGCCTCGCTTACGCCTGTTGCAGTCTGGTAGCTTTGCTATGGTGCGGCAGCGCCAGGTGGCACGAGGCATGTCGGATTCGCAAATTAAGTTTCCCCACATTAGTGAAGACCGACAATTTTTGACGGGGATAGAGGTAGATCGGGAAGTGGAATATTCTGCTGAAGGAGCGTCTAATCCGCTGGGGGCAATGCCTGTTTAAACGGTTAAGAAACATCTCGATTTCCCGATCTGCGGAAACAAATGTGTGATCTTTCCGAATTATTTACTTTGACTGTTTAAAGTAGAGGTAGAGGAACATCTCAGGTCACAGGTTGACCTCAAAAGCACCTGATTTTTAACTTGAGGTGTTCGCTCCTCACACCTAACTAAGTCTCAGCCATTGGCTGGGACTTTTCTTATGTTTAAAGCAGGTTGCAGGCGATCGCATGTGTATCCCCGGCAGGTGTAGGGATGTGGTACCCCATGGCGATGATTTTATGGGCGATCGCAGGTCTATGTGCCAGGTGTGTAGGGATGAAGCATTTGCATCAACACCCCGGCCACCCATCCCATATTTCGGTACAAATGCTTCATCCCTACGGGATGTGTCACACCATGTCGATGATTCCATGGGCGATCGCGTGTATGTCCCCGGTAGGTTTCGGGAGGAGTAGCCCTCAATACAACCCTTCCCCAGCGCTTGGTTTACCCTAAACGCTATGACAGCCTATCAACCTTGACTGCGGCTGTATGGCTGTTTTACACCTTTATCTATCACCATGGTGCTTCAGCGATCGCCCCAGCCGACTATCGATTTTGAGGTTGCTGGCCGTTCAACGGACTTTTCCTTTGCCCATCGTGTTTGTCGAGACATTGACGAACAGGCAAATAGCATTAA
>JBBQFG010000360.1:0-2851 GCA_038321765.1 Elainellales cyanobacterium | reverse complement strand
ACTATGTACAGTCTTGACCCAACAAGAAAGAGAAAGAAAACTGCTAGCGGTGTAAGTCTTGTAACGTATTCAATCAATTCATCCAATTCATCCAGTAAATAACCCAACAGCCTGTCAGGATAAAAATTGAAGATCAGCGTTTTTAATTCAAATCAAATCAAGCAATTTTCATCTTCAATGTTGAGTAAATTTCACAGACGAAAAGGCTTTGGAGATAACCGTTATGAGTTTTGATAGTCTAACAGCACTCAAGCCCTATCTCAGCTTCTTCCACCCCATTACCATGTGGATTTTATTGGTCGTTGCACTCTACGCCATGTACCTGGGTGTGCAAGTTCGGCGGGCACGGCTGGCAGAAGGAGAGTCTAAAAAAGAATTAGTAAAGGGTCGGTTTGCCATTCGTCATCACCAAATTGGCTCCATACTCATGGCGTTGATGGTGATGGGAGCGATCGGAGGGATCATGGTGACTTACCTGAACAACGGCAAGATTGTCATTGGTCCCCATCTGTTTGCTGGATTGGGGATGGTGGGGTTGATTTCTACCTCTGCGGCACTGGTTCCCTTTATGCAGAAGCATGACTGGGTTCGCAGCATCCACGTTTCACTGAACTTGATTCTGTTGGGATTATTTGGCTGGCAAGCCGTGACAGGAGTGCAAATTGTCCAGAAGATTTTGAGCCAAATGATGACAAATGGTGCAGTATGAAGAGATTTTTTCTGACATTATTACTGGGGACGTTTCTGTTTATTTGTACTTTGGGGATAGCACCAATGCCAGTCACCGCTGCTAATTCAATGCCCCAAGCTCAATTATCAGAAGCGATCGATCATTTTTTAACTTCTCTTCCTAGTGATTATTACACGATTGCAAATACAGACGCTCTCAAAAGTATTATCAAAAGTGATAATGCTGTATTAATTGATGTCAGACAGCCTTCTGAATATAGCTCTGGACACATTCCAAATGCCATTAATATTCCTTTGCAAACCTTAGTCGCCAATCTTGACAAAATTCCTAGCGATCGCCCTGTCGTTCTCTATTGTGCAACAGGCTATCGAACAGCCATGGGAGTTATGACTTTGCAGATTTTAGGACATACTAATGTCCGGGCTTTCCCTCCTAGCATTCAAGGTTGGAAAGCAGCAGGAGAACCTTTAGAAAAGTAGAATTTAATCAAAAAGAGGAATTTTTATGATCGGATATATCATCAGAAAAATACTTGCTCAGTTTCTATTACTGGCAAGCCTAGCGTTGACTGTAGTTTTGGGGTTAGGGCTATTCACAACTCTCGATGCAGTCGCAGCTATTAGGCAACTAGAGGAAGCACCCGGACAAATGGTTTACCAATCTAGACAAACCCTCAAGGATCAGCACGGGAATAACTAGCAGGCGATCGCTTTCAAACGGGTTTCTCCCAACGACACAACGAGCTTTGAATTACGTTTAGTGGGTTTCCCAGGGGTAGTCAAAATTGATCGCAGCCAACCTTTATTGTTGACTAATTCTATAGGAGAAAAGCTGACTGCTGCTGATAACTCCAGCACCATTTTCACTGATTTATCTGTTCCCGAATCGAATGTCGGAGAATACGATCTTCAGCCGTTGTTACCACAGTTGCAGCCAGAACTTCCCCTCAGCTTGACGCTGCCCACGATCGACGGTGACGCAATTCAGTTCTCAGTTCCCTCCTCCTTTGTACAAGATTGGCAAACCCTCTTTGCTTCAAGCAAGTAGCTCGGATTAAGTAGTTACGCAAGAATTTAGGAACAACCGATATGCTTCACAAAATTTTAGTTGCAACCACTGGCTCAGAATCGAATCATTACGTTTTTGATCAGGCTCTGATGCTCGCAAAAGCCACGGGTGCTCATCTCGGAATACTCCATGTCACCGATCCAGACGAAACCAATGAAGACCCTCCCTCTTATCTGGATCATCTGGAACCTTACTTGAGCAGAGATGACTCAGATCCGCGCTGTTATGTGGGGCACTTTGAAACGTTTGAACCCGATTTATTTGGAATGCTGGTTGACAAAGCAGCGGCTGAGGGCGTTAGTACAGACTGTATTCACTGTTTTGGCGATCCCGAAAGGGCAATTAGCGACTTTGCTGAGGTATGGAATACCGACCTGATTGTGACCGGGCGGCGAGGTCGCTCAGGAGTGGCAGAATTTTTCTTGGGCAGTGTGAGCAACTACACCCTGCATCATGCTCCATGTTCTGTGTACGTGGTTCACAACCCATCTGCCGCTAAACTTGAAAAGTCTTCAGAACATGAAATCGAAGTATCAACCTAATCCTTGAATAAGGATTCTCCGTTTGCTAGTTCGATGAACACATTTTGTATTCTCAAGCCCTTTAACCAGGAAATGACTCAATGACAGACTCCAAAAAGCGCAATCAATATTTTCAAGATATTCGCCATTTGCATCGCACCTTGGCTCCTATTATGCTGTTGCCCCTATTGCTAACAGTGATTACAGGGGTAGTTTATCAAATTGTTGATTTGGCAGGGAAAGGAGATTCGTTTGATTGGCTACTAGATTGGCATAAAGGACACTTTGGAGCGCTAAATCTAGAAGTGATTTACCCCTTCCTGAATGCGTTTGGCTTGTGCGTATTGCTGTTTACTGGAATGTCTTTATGGCTGCACATGCGCCGTCCTTCTAAGAAGCGATCGACGTAAATCGACGTAACCCTGTAGGAATATAGAACCCATTTGACATCTAATTAGAATTGAGATTTAGGGCGATTTTTGGGCAGTAGGGGCGAAGCATTTGCACTCGAATTGAGGCTGCGTTGCCAGAATATTGATGCAAATGCTTCGCCCCTACAGAATATTCGCGA
>JBBQFG010000359.1:0-3022 GCA_038321765.1 Elainellales cyanobacterium | reverse complement strand
GATCCCCCCTAGCCCCCCTTGAAAAAGGGGGAACTGGATTCAAAGTCCCCCTTTTTTCTAGCGCAGCGGCGCGCCAGCGCGGGGATGTAGGGGGATCGATACCGTTTTTATACCAGCGACGGGACTTTTAAAACATCCTCTTACAGCACTTCGCACTTGAAACAAACCAGATTTTGATAGAGAGATGGAGTCAGCAGGGCTTTTGACCAAAAAAATCGCCCTCTGCACTTTCCCGTGCGCTTAAGTAGTTCAACCTAAATAAAAACCAAATTCTAAAACCCTGCGCCGCCCGCTGTGCGGACGGTGCAGGGTTTTAGAATCTTATATTTAATTAAGCCCACCTACTTAATGAAGGAGTAGTTGGAATAAACGAAATACTTTACTTCGGTTAACCGCCTATTTGCACTACAACAAAGTATTTTGGCTGCGCTAGAGTCGAGAAATACCATCAGATTGCGGAAGGAACTGAGCATGGCACCTGCATATTCTGAACAGAGCTTTTGGGAAAAACTGAAGGGAGCGGCGGTGTATGCAGGGCGCGAAGTAATAGAGAAGGCGTTGACGCTATATCTGACGGCACAGCGACCCGAAACTCCGCTGTGGGCAAAAATGGTGATTTACTCAGCCCTGGCTTACTTTGTGTTGCCAACCGATCTAATCCCTGACTTTGTGCCCCTGACAGGCTACGCAGATGATCTAGGTACTTTAGCAACGGCACTTGGCACGGTAGTGATGTCGATTACGCCAGAGATTAAGCAAGCAGCAAAGCAGCAGGTGAATGATTGGTTTGGTGACCCAACGGCAGCAGGCGTTGGCTTGCCTGCGCGGAGCGTGTATCGCGATGTGCCTCAAGCAGGGGACTCGATTCGAGTTATTTCGATTGACTAATGGGACGGGATTTGTAACGGACTTGCCCAGGTTTGGTTTGGCTCATAGCGCAATCGGGCTAAGCGATTGAACCTAGGCGATTCAACTGCGATCGCCTGTACAGTAGTAGTGGGATCGGTAACGGGATCGCGTCCCTCTTCAACCACCCACCTTCTGTGATATGGCTGCAAATAACGTTCCTTCTTCTAAACCCGCTGGCTGGAAAGAGTCCATTCGGTACTACTTTCAGAGAGAGTTACTACCGCTGCTAGCCGATTTGCGGTTGGCAATTATGCTGCTGCTGGCGATCGCTGTTTTCAGCATTTCCGGTACTGTCATTGAGCAAGGCGCAACCCCGGCTTTCTATCAGACCAACTATCCCGAACATCCGGCTCTGTTTGGCTTTTTGACCTGGAAGGTAATTCAGGTAGTAGGGCTAGACCACGTTTATCGTACTTGGTGGTTTTTGGCTCTGCTGATTCTGTTTGGCTCTAGCCTCACGGCCTGCACCTTTACGCGGCAGTTTCCGACCCTCAAAGCGGCTCAAAAGTGGAGCTATTACACATTGCCCCGGCAGTATGAAAAACTGGCGCTCAGCGCTGAACTGGATGCAGTCTCTCTGGACACGCTCACGCCGTTGCTCCAGCAAAAACGCTACAAGATTTTTCTGGAGGGTAAGACACTCTATGCTCGCAAGGGCCTTGTGGGGCGAATTGGCCCAATTATCGTCCATGCCAGTATGCTGCTGGTGTTAGCGGGGTCGATTTTGGGTGCCATGACGGGATTTTTTGCCCAGGAAATGATACCTGCTGGCGAAACATTTCGGGTGCAAAACATTTTTGATGCGGGGCCGTGGGCAGAACCGCAAATTCCGAAGGATTGGTCGGTCAAGGTCAACCGTTTTTGGATTGA
Source organism: Elainellales cyanobacterium (assembly GCA_038321765.1). Lineage (GTDB taxonomy): Bacteria > Cyanobacteriota > Cyanobacteriia > Elainellales > Elainellaceae > CASBQJ01. Next base: position 1,243 of record JBBQFG010000359.1, on the reverse strand, counting down.
CTACACGCCAGAGGGTGGCATTGATCAGTTTTACTCAGATTTATCGGTGTTAGACGCTGACGGCAACGAAGTAAAGCGGAAAACGATTCACGTCAACGAACCTATGCGCTACAAGGGTGTGACGATGTATCAGGCCGATTGGGCGATCGCCGCTCTGAGGGTGAAGTTCAACAACAGCCCGGTGTTCCAACTGCCCATGTCTAGGCTCAATGACAGCAAGGCGAGGATTTGGGGCACCTGGGTACCTACCAAACCGGATCTGAGCGAAGGCGTATCGGTGCTGGCTAAAGATCTCCAGGGTACGGTGCTGGTCTACGGCAACGATGGCAACATGCTGGCTACCATTCGTCAGGGCAGCGCTGCGGATGTCAATGGGGTCAAGCTCACGATTGAGGAAGTCGTCGGCAGTACGGGACTACAAATTAAGGCCGATCCGGGTATCCCTGTTGTATACCTGGGCTTTGGGTTGCTCATGCTCAGCGTGATGATGAGCTATGTTTCACATTCGCAAGTGTGGGCACTGCAATCGGGCAATGTGCTGTACTTGGGCGGTAGAACTAATCGGGCGCAGGTGGTGTTTGAGCGCGAGATGTTAGAAATTCTGGACACGCTGGAAGCCTCATCGACTCAGGGCGATCGCTCGGCTGAGACCCTAACGGTTACTTGAAGCGTGTCACGAGCCAGTCTTTGAAGCCAACCCAAAAAAATGCCTCTGAGGGAGCGATCGCGGCTAAAAAAAGCCTAACCATCACAGCCGCCAGAGGCATGACATCTACTGCCATTCAAATCTTTCTCAAATTCTTAACAAAACTAAATTATTTTTCTCAGGAAATGTTTCAGCGTTTTAAGGGAGTCGGTTGGCTTGGGTAGCCATTAAACCCACTACGCCCATGCAGGCCAAGACCAGAACTAGCCCAAAGGAAAGGGATTGACCCAAGTGCTTGGAATTTTTCATGTGATCTCTCCGGTAGGAACTGTTGAGACCAAAACAATAACAGTCTGTTGAGAAGCAAAGCGAAAGATAACAGAGTTTTAAACAAACGTAAATTTTCTTAAAAAGTGTGTTGGATTTGAATGCAGGATCTTTCGGATATCAGATATAGCCATAGTCATAAAGCTTAGGCCATGCCAGCGTCATTCCCGCGCAGGCGGGAATGACGCTGGCACCTATCGAGCAGATGGATTCCCGCCTGCGCGGGAATGACAGGGAGGCGTCCTATTGATCATGGCTACCGCTATAAGT
>JBBQFG010000358.1:0-3134 GCA_038321765.1 Elainellales cyanobacterium | reverse complement strand
AGCCTTCGGCATATATGAAAAGGGTGAGGGAAAACTCTGGGTTTCAAGTTAGAAGTGGTTTATCTAACCCTTCAATTGCTATATATAGCCATAGACGGATTGGTTAGGACGGGGTGCAGGGGTGGAACCCCTGGCTGGGGGCAAAGCCCCCACACCCCCTTTGATCCCAGTGTCCTAACCTTTGTGGCGACAGCTATAAGACAAAAAATAAAGATTGATAGCCTCGCTAGGCTGCCGTTTGATTAGCGATGATGATGGGAGTAGGTAGTTCGCTGTAGCCTTAGTCACAAAACCACTTCAGCGTTAAAAGAACTATTTTTCAGCGTTTACAAAGACTTAAAAAAGGGAGATATTTATGAGTTACGCGGTAGCCCCAGCAGAAACTCAGCAGCGCGTTACACTTACCGCACCCCTGTCGGGTCGCCTTGTGCCAATTGAGCAAGTCCCCGATCCGGTATTCGCCCAAAAAATGGTAGGAGACGGCGTTTCAATCGACCCAACTAACCAAACTCTCTGCGCCCCTTGCGATGGCGAGGTGATTCAACTACACCCGTCGCACCACGCGCTGACCATCAAAACGGCAGAAGGGCTAGAGGTTTTAATGCACATTGGGCTGGATACGGTGACGTTGCGGGGTGAGGGGTTCACCCCCCGCGTCAAGGTGGGCGATCGCGTCCACAGCGGCGATCCGCTGATCGAATTCGATGCCGATTACATTGCCACCCATGCGCGCAGTTTGCTGACGCAAATTGTGATTACCAACAGCGATCAAGTAGCCACCTTTTTGCCCCAGATAGGCACGGCGATCGCGGGAAAAAGCCTTGTTTTAGAATTGACTCTGGGCACTGTCCCGAACAGCGCACAGACGAACACCCCGCCTTTAGACGGAGCCGCCACGATCACCTCTGAGCCGATCGCCATTCCTAACCCCACAGGACTGCACGCCCGCCCCGCTGCCGTTCTGGCTACCCTGGCTAAGCAGTACAAATCCACTATTCGGCTCAGGCTGGGTGAAAAGAGCAGCAATGTCCGCAGTCTGATTGGAGTGATGGGAATGGATGTGGGTCACGGAGTCACAGTGGTGCTGGAAGCCACCGGAGTCGATGCCCAGGCCGCGATCGCCGAACTCAGCGCTGCTTTGAAGTCTGGCCTGGGTGAAACGGAAACACAGCCCGTTGCAGCGGTCGCCCGTTCAGTTCCATCAGAGTCGTCTCAACCTGCACCCCGTCCCCGCTCAGACGATCCAACTACGATCTTGGGGGTAGCAGCATCGCCCGGTGTGGCTGTCGGCTTTTTGTATCCCGTGCTGGCGCAAGCGATTGACGTACCCGAAACAGCAGATACACCCAGCGCAGAACGCCAAAAATTGGAGCAGGCGATCGCCACAGCCAAACAAGAGATTGAGTCGCTCCGAGTCACGATTCAAGCTCAGGGTGATCCAAAAAAAGCGGCTATTTTTGCTGCCCATCAAGCCTTACTCGACGATCCAGAACTGAGCGATCTCGCCACCGATTTAATTGCTCAGCACAAGAGCGCTGCCTTTGCTTGGCAACAGGCGTACACAGTGCAAGCCCAAATGCTGTCGCAATTAGAAAACCCCCTATTGGCAGAACGCGCCAACGACCTGCGCGACGTGGGCAGCCGAGTATTGCGTGTCCTAACGGGCACTAGCACCACAGCGATTCACTATCCCGAAAATATTTCTGGAGACATCATTCTGGCCGCCGCAGATTTGACTCCATCGGATATGGCCACACTCGATCGCACTAAAGTTGTGGGCTTTTGTACCATAGGCGGCGGAGCCACCTCACACGTTGCGATTCTGGCGCGATCGCTCGATCTCCCGGCTCTGGTGGGCATTGAGCCTCGCGTGTTGGATTTGCCCGCAGGCACACCCGCCATTTTGGATGGCAGTTCTGGCACCCTGCGCCTGCACCCATCAACGGCTGAAATGGACGACACTCGTCAACGCCAAGCCCGCCTTCAAGAGCGGCGGCAATTGGCGCTAACCACTGCCCTTCAACCTGCCATCACCCAAGACGGACGACAGATTGAGGTAGTCGCCAACATCAGCAATGCCGAGGAAGCTGCAAAATCGGTGACACTAGGCGGCGAGGGCGTGGGCCTGCTGCGGTCTGAACTGATTTTTATGGAGCGCGACAGTGCCCCCAGCGAAGATGAGCAAACGGAACTCTACGCGTCAACAGCTAAGGCGTTGGGCGATCGCCCCCTGATTATTCGCACCCTTGACGTGGGCGGCGATAAACCCCTGTCTTACCTGCCGCTGGCTCCCGAAACGAATCCCTTCTTGGGGGTGCGCGGTATTCGCTTGGGCTTCGATCGCCCCGACATTTTACGCACCCAGTTTCGAGCCATTCTACGCGCCTCTCAAGTCGGCAACGTACGGATTATGTTCCCGATGGTGGCACGCCTAGAAGAATGGCATTTGGTCAAAGGAATGCTAGAAACAGAACGACAGGCGCTCGGTGTGGCTGCAATTCAGACAGGAATTATGGTTGAAGTGCCCTCTACAGCAGTAATGGCAGAGCAATTTGCCCGTGAGGTCGATTTCTTCTCAGTGGGCACAAACGACCTGACTCAATACACCCTGGCGATGGATCGCGGTCATCCTCAACTGGCGGCTTTGGCCGATGCGCTCAACCCTGGCGTGTTGGGCTTAATTAGCATGGCTGCCAAGGCTGCCAATAAACACGGCAAATGGTGTGGCGTTTGCGGCGGCATGGCAAGCGATCCACAGGCCATCCCGATCTTAATTGGCTTGGGCGTGCAAGAATTAAGCGTCAGCATCCCCACCATTCCCAGCGTTAAGGCTCAAATTCGTAGCCTGAATCTGGCAGAGTGCGAAGCTCTGGCAGCACAAGCCCTGGTAATGAGCACGGCGGCAGAGGTGCGATCGCTTGTGGGGAACAGAGATTAAATTCTGCTCTAAACTTAGATGTTTAGTGATGTTTAGTGTCATGCCAATTTAAGGACTAAGAGGATGTTTTAAAAGTCCGATTGCTGGTAGCAAAACGGTATCGATCCCCCTAAATCCCCCTTAAAAAGGGGGACTTTAAGTCCGGTTCCCCCCTTCTTAAGGGGGGTTAGGGGGGATCACTCGGTGCCTAAAAGCA
>JBBQFG010000357.1:0-3199 GCA_038321765.1 Elainellales cyanobacterium | reverse complement strand
ACCACAATCATGGTGACGCCCATCAGCATCGCTAAGGTGGCTTGGCCGCTAAAGTAGTTATGAAAATTTTGTTGGAGCGATCGCCGTAGTTCACTGCTCGAATGACTAGGCACCCACTGAAATACACCATCCCAAAGGCGTTCGCCATGAACCAATAGATAAAAAGCGAGGGCAATGGTAATCACAAAATCCAGCGCACTCCCCGCCAGCCCGATGCCAAGTCCGACCACGCCGCTGCTCAACGGTTGCAGCTGTGTCAGCAGCGTTTCTTGCAACCGAGCCACAAAATCCAACAAATCGACAGGCAACCGTCGAGCCAATGCCCAGCTTTGGAGCGACTGAAACTGGTCATTGCCAGACACCAGCCAAACCGGGAGTTTTTGGAACAACCCATTCACCTGATCCATCAAGACCGGAATCAACGTCACCGTCAGAATAAAAAACAGCGATAGCGCCAATAGAAAAACCACCAAAATGGCGCGTGCCCGCGACAGCCTATGACGCTGGAGCCAGCGAACCGCATAGTTGAGGATAAACGCTAGCAAGTTGGCACCCACAAAAATGGCGAACAGCTGCCGAAAGTAATCGGTTACCAGCAGAATTGCCCAACCGTTTAAAACAATAATTGGCAGAATTAGTCCCCAGACTAACCATTGGGGTAGGTTGTTGATCCATTTCATTAAGTTCGTCCGGTGGAGCACCTAGGCGGAATGATCCTGTATTAACGCGATTGGGCTTGAACTGATAGTGAACAAGTTGCCAGCGCTGATGGAGCTACCGTGTACACACATCTCGGACAAGGTATCAACGTACTGAGAGATCCCCCTAAATCCCCCTTAAAAAAGGGGGACTTTGAATCCGGTTCCCCCTTTTTTAAGGGGAGTTAGGGGGGATCAAACCCAGTTGAGGCTAGATCAGGAGACTTGTGTGTACACGGTAGCCCCAGGGAGAGGGCTTAAAGCCTTCGGCATATATGAAAAGGGTGAGGGAAAACTCTGGGTTTCAAGTTAGACGAGGTTTAGCTGAAAGGTTTTGTTGGCAGGATATAGAGCTGAGGCTTGCAGATTGTCTGTACTCTCTGTTTCTACTACGGGCATTCTGACAGTTCGCTATGAGTTTTCCAGGCTACGAAAGTTTGTAGATTTTGGTCGCTCTAGCCGTGCCCATCCTAGTCTCGATATGTGGAAACTATCTATGCCCCACCCTTCAGACCTGTCATCTCACCTTTCTACAGCTACAACAGTTCCCTCTGTTCCAAAAAGCAATGTTGGCATCTCTCATTCAGACTCCATTATTGGGGCAGCTATCTTTGACCTTAGTGGCCTGCCAAAAGAATATTTCACGACATCTGAGAGCAGCGATGTTGGTTGGGTACAAACTATCTTTCAAGCTCTGGGGCTTCAGTCGCTACTGATGTCGTCTTTAAGGTTAGAAGGATTCCATCACGCTGTGATTCATGGTGCTGAATATCAGGCGGTGGTAGTTCGTCAAAAAATTCGCTACACTGCCCTGCTGATTTGCAGCACTGAGTCTAGCGCAATTACAGATTCACTAATTAGCTGGTCTCAAGAATTTGAACCCACTACTCTGCGATCGCACCCTCGATTCACTACTATGTGAGAGCGATGTAGTCCTGGGTGATAGCACTACATCGCTGGACAGGCATGATTGACGGGCAGGCTCAACAAGAACCTCACGCCGCCCGCAAACAAGCGACATAGGGTTTAGCCTACTTAGTTTTTGGCTTGTGCGAGGCTGCCCGCTTGTATTTGAGCAGATTAAAGCTCGTCTTGGGTTTGTTCAGCAGTATTTGAAGCGCCTGGAGATGACTTGTACAGCGCATCAAGTTGTTCACGAGCATCTTCAACTGTCATAGAGCGCATAACAAGATAAGGCTCGTCAATCATGTTACCCGCCATGTCTAACAGCTCAGGGTGCGAAACTGTTTGGCTCTGACCGCTCCGAGAAAGGATGTTGCGCGATGCAAAAGAACGCTGAGATTCTACACCCAACGTCATCATGTTGCGGATGAGGTTACCGACTGCCAAAAAAGCCAGGAGTGTGAAAGCAAAGATGTAAAGCAGATGTAACATAGCGTTTTCCTAAGAGCACATAACCTAACAAGTTCAGAAGAAGCCTTTGGAGCAAGAAACCGAATCTAGAGAGTTAAGCCGCGTTTCGAAGCGAACAAAACTAATTTCTCAAAAAAGAGTTTTGAATGGTTGCCCCACGGAGCAGGCAACTTAACTTCAATCTAACTATTATCTCAGACTTCTTTTCTCAATTTTCTGGTGCTAAACAATCAGATACGCTTTTCAGGTTTTTACTCCGCTGCACTCTCTGAACGAAATCGCATTGAGACTTGCCAACACTCTGTCACAAGGCGATGCCAGGGAATTAATACGTCAATCTCAACCCCAACTTGTTCACCAGTGGCACGGAACAGCATTTGAGCTGCACGGACTTCACATTGGGCTTGCTTTACTCGCACGAGTAGGTCGGCCTGTTGCTCATCTCCCAAAAATTTAATTGTCTCATTTTCCAAAAAAGATTGCGATCGCCCAAACCAATACTGAAAATCTTCCAACAACGGCTCTAGGAGACTCTTTAGCAGCTCAGGCTCAGGCAGACTTGATTGGAACATAGTTGGAAATGCTTAGACTCATTATCCTCATAATCTTAATGCAATTTACGTTTCGCAACAATTGTTGACACCGAAGTTCCCTTAATTCTTTATTTGCTCCCTGTGGGTAATCCTTACATCAATACCACTACCCTCCCTGTGGAATCGGGAGCCTTGGTGGAATACTACTGTGTTCTAACGGCCAAGACGTAAGATAGAAAGTACAGAATGCAGAGATTGCAGAGGATTGCAGATATCCTTTATTTCATATCTCTACTGCCTGATTTTTAAGTAGTCGATACCTTCTTTTTGATAATGTCTAACGACGCAGCACTCTCGCCAGACCCAGAAAATTTGAAAAAGATTCGACACACTACATCCCATGTGATGGCGATGGCTGTGCAGAAGCTTTTTCCAAAAGCACAGGTTACGATTGGCCCCTGGATTGAGAATGGCTTTTACTACGATTTTGATAGCCCAACGCCGTTTACCGAAAAAGATCTGAAGGCAATTAAAAAGGAGATGATTCGGATCATCAACCGCAAATTGCCTGTAGTGCGAGAAGAGGTGAGCCGG
>JBBQFG010000356.1:0-3216 GCA_038321765.1 Elainellales cyanobacterium | reverse complement strand
TCACCCCCAGCCCCTCTCCCCAAGGGCGAGGGGAGCCGGAAAAGCTTTCAAAGTCCCTCTCTCCAGGGAGAGGGCTTAGAGCCTTCGGCATATATGAAAAGGGTGAGGGAAAACTCTGGGTTTCAAGTTAGACGAGGTTTAATAGTATTTGTGTGATGATTTTCTGGCATTGCTTAATCCGGCTATGAATTTTAATTTGGCAGGCGCGCCCAGCGCACCTGCCAAATTAAAATTCATAGCTACAGTCAGCGGCACCGATTTTCTGAAGTGCAGACTCTGATGTCTAATCGATAACACTGGCTTTAATGCCCGTACCATCGGTGCCAAGTAGTTCGCTTGCAACAGTTGGGCTTGCAACAGTTGGGCTTGCAACAGTTGGGCTTGCTGCTTTTGCCCCAGCGTTAAAGAAGCTCGATCAGAAAATTTCAGGTGGCTTTCGCTCACCCAAAAGCGCGAGTGATTTTGCTTGTATTCGCTCGGTGCTCTCAACGGCAAGAAAGCGGGGCTTGAATCTGTTAGAGCTGATCCAATCTGCTCTCTGTGCTGGTGCTCCTCTCTTGAATTGAGCATTACCTAGGCAGTTACGATTGCACTACTTATTGCATCAACATCACTACCCAGACGAGACATTATCTGGTTGATTAAGCCTACCTAACTTAATTGCGCTGATCCAATATGTCTAGTTCTATGTTGCTTCCCCGATCAATCATCTGGATATCCCACTGTCCCTCTCGACCCGATTCAAACGCAATGTAACGACCATCAGGACTAATGCTGGGGTTTCTGAACCAGCCTCGATAACCTCCAGTCAAGACTTGAACCAGTTGTGTCACCCGGTCATACAGTTCAACTTCGGGTCTGCCGCTGTCGCTAGCAACGTAGATGATATAGCGAGCATTGTTGCTAATGCTGGGATGTTCGGCGATCGCATCTCGACGATTCAGCCACGGCAAATCGACCAACTGCTGCTCTTGCAAATCGTAAAGCAACAGTCGTCGTCGCCCATCTCGGCCAGAAATAAAGGCTAAGAACCGACCGCTGCTGCTCAAAACAGGCTGCTCATCTGTGTAGGCACTGTTTAGCCCGACCGGATTTGCAGGTAGCGCAGCTAGGGAAATAGACTCAGCCCCTGCTGAAAGACAATTAAAACCGCTCACTATACTAATGAGTAGTAAGCTCAAACCAACAAAAAACCAGCGCCGTACTCTGTAACCAAAGCGTGTTGCCGCTTCGTTAGTCAAAATTGGAGGAGTTATCAGCCTCATCATCCGAGTAATCAATCGGCTGGTAATCTACATAGTCTGCAGGGGGGCGCTCTGACCCACGACGCGTAAGGTCATCGTCAGTCGAACGAGAGCGATTAGAACGAGACGACCCACGCTCGGTTGGGCGAGACGACCCACTGGCACTGCGCGTGGATGGCGTATCCTGAAAATCATCATCCCAGGCACCCCGTTCAGAGCGACTGGGCGCATTATCGTCCCAAGCTCCACGGTCTACAGTGCGAGATGGTGGACGACTGTCAGGACGAGGAGAAGACGGACGGCGTTTACGGGATGTCGGGCTAACAGAGCTAGCCCGTTCTGGGCGATCGCTGCTCCCTCGAATAGAAGGACGACGACGGCGACCTTCATCAGCATAGTCGTCTAAATCATCAGAACGATAGTCGCGGCTGGCTCGAATGCGGCGAGTCGTCGGACGCTCATCCACGGCTGAAAGTTCATCCAGCTCAGCTCGGTATACCCGGCTTACTGGCCGCTCATCATCTGCTGAGGGGGTGTAGCGTTTTGCCTGCTCAGTTGTGGCACCTCGCAAACGAATGGTTTCCAGGGCAAATGCTGCTGCTGCACCAGCCATGAGAAAAAACCCGAAGGTCAAAATTGGATCTAATCGCCAGCCCTGGAAGAAAAGAATTGCGCCACACAGCAACAACACGGCAGCAAGTGCGATGTCCTGATCACGGGCAGATTGAGGCCGAAAATTTCTTAAAAAATAAAGCCCTGCTCCACCTACAGCTAGCCCGATACCTAGCAATGCGGCTGGGTTGCTGCCAAATACCACTTGAGCTAAGACTGGGTGGGGCTGCAAATAGAGCGCACTCACCACGCCGCTCAAATTCAGTCCGAAATCCACCATCACGCTTCTCCGTAAATATGTCCTAATCCTAGCGACTTGAGATGGAAATCACCAGTCAAAATGGCCACTCTAGAATTCTTTCACCATAACTATAGCGATTTTCAATCGCCTGAACCTCAGTTATTTTTGAGAGGTTATAAATTTAAGGTCTTGTAGCGCGGAACGCACTTGGGGTACTCCACGCTACAAGACCTTGAGCAGCCAGTCTATCTAGTTGAGTAAAAGGGCTGATGAGCAAACTAAGAGCGTTGAATTTTATCTTTTTGGCTAATGAACACCAGACCCACCACAACGGGGATCACAACGATGACAAAGCCTGCTAGTAAGCTGTAAAAAAAGTTCATCAATGATGGAGTCATGGAATCTTAATCCTTAATTTTTAGCGATCGCTTCACTTCAATTCTATAGGTCTGTTAACGTCTTGAAAAGTCAGAGGCTAGGGATCTGGGCATTCTTTGATGGCAGCCGTAGCTTAGCCGTTTGTCTTCGCGCTCTTTAGTAGAATAAAAGGAATGTTCGATACGTTGCTTAAGATTTAGGCGTTTATGACTTCTACTGCGATCGCCTCTCTAGGACTAGGGCTAACGTTCGGTTTGATGATTTTGCTGTTCATCTTCCGCATTGTATTGACCTGGTACCCTCAAGTTGACCTGACTCAAATGCCGTTCAAGTTGGTTGCCTTACCCACTGAGCCATTCTTAACGCCAACCCGCAAACTGATTACACCCATTGGTGGCGTAGATATTACACCGATTGTATGGGTAGGTATCTTTAGCTTGCTGCGGGAAATCTTACTGGGTCAGCAGGGCTTGCTGACCATGATGGGGCGATATTAAACCTTGCAGATCAATCGGTTCGTAAATAGGTAATGGTATTGATGTAAGGATTTTTTGATGGGCACGCTAAGCCCGCCCATCAAAAAATCCTTAGGATCGCGGATTATAGCGGCCGCCATATAGATTAGGACGTAAGCTAAGGCATTCCGCGCGAGTAGCACCGATGTCAAAACCTTACAGTTACGACCTGCGCTGCAAAGTCATGGCAGCGATTGAACAGGATGGGATGAAACGCTGTGAAGCC
>JBBQFG010000355.1:0-3301 GCA_038321765.1 Elainellales cyanobacterium | reverse complement strand
AACTTGTTAGTCAGATCCCCGAAAGCCCTCACCCTAGCCCTCTCCCGATGGGAGAGGGAACCGGAAGGGTAGATCAACTCCCCTCGCCCTCTGGGAGAGGGGTTGGGGGTGAGGGCTATAGACTTTTGTCAGTCAACCAGGATTTAATCTCTCTACTGAAAATCCTGCACCCTTTGCTGTATAGGCGGCATAGGACTCCAAGACAGCAATTTGCTTAGACTGGGCTACTTAATCGGCAAGACCCATAAATTGATGAGCAGATTGCCCTTAAAATCTGCAAAGATGTCAGATTTCGTTTCAAACATGGTTTGCCAGCACCGCCCATGTGATACAAAACTTAACAACTCAAACTGGTTTAAAAAACTACAGTCAAAGCCGTCTAATAAGTAATTTGACCTAAATAAAAACAAGCTTCTAAAAGTCTGTGCCGCCCGCTGCGCGGGCGGCACAGACTTTTAGGATTTATGTTTAATTACGCCCATCTACTTACTGATTCGATACTTGTATTAGCCGCAGACTGCACTCCTACCGCTGTTGGATAATCAGGTTGTAACGAAGCGAACAAACGATTGATCGCGCTGTTTATAGAATGGCAAGTTGTAGAATGACGGGGGACACTGATTACATTCCCAGGCAAATCTCAAGTTCAGGGATGTTTTGGAAATTTGTGCGAGGGTCAAACTTGATAAAGATATGCTTAGCCTTGTCGATCGGTTCATAAGGGTTCATAATCGGAAACTGAAAACCAAAATCTAGGTCATAGCCTCATAGCGAACGTATTGCATCCAGACAACCGCGTCGAGAAAACTGCGTTGAGAATGATTCCTGTGCAACACCTCCATCAAACTCATCGGTCAATCTCTACGGCTCCTGCTTGTTCCCTTACAGATAAGCTGTTGAGTTGTTCTCAAGAGCAATCCTTTCCAGAGCCATCTTTCTCAGGGTCATCACTTCTACGTCCCCGGTTCGCTCTATCGGGCGTAATGCTGACCGTGAGCTGTTTACTGGGCATGGTCGCCGAACCTGCGATCGCCCAAACGGCTACCCAAGCTAACCCCATTTTGAAGATTGGCATTGTGCAGCGGTTTGGCGACGAGGCGCAAGAAACGCTGACGCTGCAACCCGTGGAGGGCGATCGCCTCTCACTGCGATTTAAAACAGGAGATCAAGAACAAACGGTGACAACCGGTGGAGCGGTTAAAGTCGGGGTGATGATGGAACCCCTACCAGAACCAAGGGTGAGGGAGCGGGTTGTATTAAGCACCCACCGTAGCTTTGAGAGTGCTGAAGATAGTGCCGCCAAATGGCGATCGCGCGGCATTCAGGTAGAACTAGCGCAGCCTCAACAGTGGCAGGTATGGGCCAAGCGCGACACCTACAGTAACCCATTGGTGCGGCGGTTGCTGCTCAAAAACCTGCAAGCGCAAGGGTCTAGAACCGCCTTCATTGACACAGACATTCAGCGTGCTGTTCCCCGTGCCACCATTGAGTTAAATGGCACTCGCATGATGCGTGATGAGGTAGAGATTGTCTCGTCTTACGGTCGGGTTTTTGTTACTCCCAGCGATGCCCCTAGTGCAACTGCCCCCGCGTCAGAACGTCGCCTCTACGGCGGCAGTCTGCGGCTGCAACCCAATGCCTACGACAACTACACCCTAGTCAATTACGTTCCTACAGAGACCTATTTACGCGGGGTTGTGCCTCATGAAATTGGGCTGCGGGCACCTGAAAATACCATTCAGGCTCAGGCTATTTTGGCGCGAACCTATGCCCTGCGTAACTTGCGTCGGTTTGAGATTGATGGCTATGAACTCTGTGCCGATACGCAGTGTCAGGTCTATCGAGGCCTAACGGGTGCTGCTGAGGTGAGCGATCGCGCTATCTTGGCAACCCGTGGCATGGTGATGACTTACCGCAACGAACTGATCGATGCCCTTTACTCCTCAACAACTGGGGGGGTCACGGCTCGCTTCACCGACGTATGGAACGGGGCTGAGCGTCCTTATCTGCGGTCTGTGGTCGATTCGGTACAGGGTACCTGGGATCTGGCGCTTCGCCCCCTATCCGACGAAGCCAACTTGCGTGCCTTTCTTAACCTGCGCCAAGGTTTCAACGAATCAGACTGGGACACCTTCCGCTGGCGTAAGGAAAGCACTCTAACCAAGATTGAAACTGATCTGCGGAAGTTTTTGCAAGGTCAGCAGCATCCTCTAGCCAATTTTACCCGCGTCGACGAAGTGCGGGTGGTGGAGCGATCGCCGGCTGGACGGGTACAGAAACTAGCTATACAAACCAATCTAGGCACTGTTGAGCTAGAAAAAGACGAAATTCTGCGAGCAGTCTATGCGCCTGACAGTACGTTATTTTACTTAGAGCCTGTATTTGAAACAGTGCCTCTAGCGCCGCCGTCACCCAACGCAGCCGAAATTCCAACGGATGCGCCTAATTCTGCTGCCGCGTCCAGTCCGGTAAATCTTGCGAGTGGGGCTACACCCAGCGTTGCCACCGAGTCCAAAACCACGGATAAAGAGGCATCCTTAGCCAATAATCCTCAAACCAGACAAGTTTTGAAAGGCTATAGCTTTATCGGGGGTGGATTGGGTCACGCGGTCGGCATGAGCCAGACGGGAGCCTACAATCTTGGTCGGCTGGGCTGGTCTGCCAGTCGCATCCTCAGCTTCTATTATCCTGGTGCCCAATTGGTGCCGTTGAGCGATCGCATTGTCATTTGGCGAGAACCTGTCCAGTAGTCACATGAAGCAATGCCATTACGGTATTGAACTCTAAAACTACAGAGTCTAAGCTGTCCCTGCGAGTGCATCCCAGTTTGTGACCGCGCTCCACACGGCTCTCACAAACGCAACTAAGTAGGTGGGCTTAATTAAATATAAGATTCTAAAACCCTACGCCGCCCGCTGTGCGGGCGGCGCAGGGTTTTAGAATCTGGTTTTTATTTAGGTTGAACTACTTAGCTTCTAGGCGATTGAAAATCGCTGTAAGATCCAGAACAATATCTGGGGGCAATGGCAATGACCCAAGCCAAGGTAAAGTTTGCAACCTTTGAAAAGTACCTGTCCTACAGCAACAAGATGGACATGGAAGGGCGTTATGAATTAGTTGGTGGAGAGTTAGCTGAGTTGCCACCAGAATCAGAACTTAATATAGCCATAGTCATAAAGCTTAGGACATGCCAGCGTCATTCCCGCGCAGGCGGGAATCCACCCCCGCACCTATCGAGCAGATGGATTCCCGCCTGCGCGGGAATGACAGGGAAGCGTCCTATTGATCATGGCTACCGCTA
>JBBQFG010000354.1:0-3318 GCA_038321765.1 Elainellales cyanobacterium | reverse complement strand
TGGTAATTAACCACCCTCTTAAGCAAATCCAATGGCACTAGACACCGTCGGAAACAGCATTCAACAGGCAACTCAAATTCGTCTGACGGCTCAACCTAAAGGATTTAGAGACACCGTCGGCGGTACCGATCGCAATGATTTCTATCGGTTTCGGGTGTCACAGCGCCGCAGTTTTAACCTGGTTTTGCAGGGGCTAAGCGCCAACGCCAACGTGCAACTGCTGAGCCGTGACGGGAACCTGCTGCAAGCTTCGGCCAATCCCGGCACCCAAAATGAGACTATTTTTCGCGCCCTCAACGCGGGTGTCTTCTACATTCGAGTGCGAGGACAAAAAGCAGAGACTAGATACAACCTCCGCCTCTCAGCAGTTCCCGACCAGGCAGGCGAAACCTTAGCCAACGCACGAGATTTGGGTGTGCTTGGCACCGTTACGGCCACTGACTGGCTGGGCAACAGCGATCCAGATGACTTTTACAGATTTCAGGTAACAGAAGCAGTGGGGGTAAATCTGCTGCTGGATGGCTTAAGCAATACTGGGTCGAATATTAATAGCGACCTCCAATTGCTTGACAGCTTGGGTGGATTGATCCAGGCCAGCGCAACGGTTGGAAATGCAGCAGAATCTATTCAGACTACCCTTGCAGTCGGAACGTATTACGCCCGTGTGCTGTTTTCGGGAACAGCGGAGTGGGGCAGCAACTATCGGCTTCAGATTTCGACTACGGCTAGTTCTCCCAATCCATTGCCGCGTCCTCCTGCTGCGCTACCTAACAGCGTAAATCTGCGACCTGTAATAGAAGGGTTTAGTGAACCGACCCACATTACCAACGCAGGCGACGGTAGCGATCGCCTCTTCGTAGTCCAAAAGGGTGGCACGATCCAGATTTTGAAAAATGGTGCAGCGCTGCCCACGGCCTTTTTGGATATTGGCGATCGCCTGATTAACGAGGGCGAGCAGGGCTTACTCAGCGTCGCTTTTCCCCAAAACTATGAAACTACTGGAGACTTCTACGTCTACTACACCAACACAAACGGAGACAACGTCGTCTCACGCTTTCAGACGAGTGCCAATGCCGATCGGGCGATCGCCAGCAGCGAGCAGATTGTCCTTACCATTCCTCACCCCATAGAGACTAACCACAACGGTGGCCAACTCACCTTTGGAGCCGATGGTTATCTTTACATCGCTACAGGTGATGGCGGCGGCAGCGGCGATCCCGCCAATAATGCCCAAAATCCGCGATCGCTGCTGGGCAAAATTCTGCGGCTAGATGTCGGCTCTGCTGGCGTGGCTACTTACACCGTTCCCAGCAGCAACCCTTTTGTGGGCAGTCAAGACCCAACCGACTTGTATCGAGACGAAATCTGGGCGTTAGGATTACGCAACCCTTGGCGCATTTCCTTCGATCGCCTGACCCAAGATCTGTATATTGCCGACGTGGGACAAAATGCCTTTGAAGAGGTCAATTTTCAACCCGCATCTAGCAGTGGGGGTGAAAATTACGGCTGGAAGATTTTGGAAGCGTCTACCCGTTACAACAACTCCACCGCCAGCACCGAAGGCCTCGTGTTACCCGTCGCCGAATATCCTCACGCTCAGGGCAGATCGATCACGGGCGGCTATGTGTATCGCGGCAGTGACCCCACTCTCCAAGGCATTTATTTCTACGGCGACTTTGTTAACGGCAAACTGTGGGGTTTGCGCCGTGAGGGTAACCTCTGGGAAAACAAACTGCTGCTCGATTCAGCCTACGGCATTTCCACCTTTGGCGAAGACGAAGCAGGCAACCTCTATGTAGCAGACTATTTTGGGGGAGGAATTTATCAGCTAAGTAGTTCAACCTAAATAAATACCAAATCCTAAAACCCTGCGCCGCCCGCACAGCGGGCGGCGCAGGGTTTTAGGGTCTTATATTTAATTAAGCCCACCTACTTATAGCCATAGACGGATTGGTTATGACGGGGTGCAGGGGTGGAACCCCTGGCTGGGGGCAAAGCCCCCACACCCCCTTTGATCCCAGTGTCCTAACCTTTGTGGCGACAGCTATAACAGCCGCCTGAACGCATCGGTAATCCTAAATTGGTAAGGATTTTTTGATGGGCGGGCTTCGCCCGCCCATCAAAAAACCCTTACCTCAATACCACTACCAACGCATCAAACAATCAAAGTTAGAATGCAGGAGAACGTTCTTTACATTGCTGGCGATCGCCTCCATCTATGCTGACTCAAACCATTCCCGTGCTGGACTTGCAGGATTTTTTAGTGGGTGAGAGCGATCGCCAGCAGGCCTTTGTGAAAACACTAGGAGATGCGCTCCGCGACTTAGGATTTTTTGCCCTGACAAATCATTCCGTCGATGCTGCATTAATTCGCTCAGCCTATGAGGTTTCTGAAGAATTATTTTCGCTACCTGATGACACCAAAGCGCAATACGATGGCAGCCACACCGGGGGGCAGCGGGGGTTTACTAGTTTTGGCAAAGAACACGCCAAAGACCACGCTGTACCCGACTTGAAGGAATTTTGGCACGTCGGGCGAGAAGTTCCATCCCAGTTAGCCAGTGATAGTACGCGGCAAAACGTTCTTCCTGCCGAAGTGCCGCAGTTCAAACCCACCATCACTGCCCTATATCAACAGCTTGATGCCTGTGCAGCGGTCTTGCTGGAAGCCTGTGCACTGTACTTAGAGCTGCCGCGATCGCAACTACGAGACATGGTGCAAGACAGCCACACCTTGCTTCGCATTACCCACTACCCGCCCATTCCTGCCGATACGCCCACTGCCAGCCTGCGCGCCGCCGCCCATGAAGACATCAATTTCATTACGCTTCTGTGTGAAGCCACTGCACCAGGGTTAGAACTGCTACAGCGCGACGGTACCTGGCTACCCATTCAGGCTTTGCCGGGACAGATCATTGTAGACACGGGCGACATGCTGCAAAACCTGACCAATGGCCTGCTGAAAAGCACCACCCATCGGGTTTCCAATCCAGGTAATGAACGCGATCGCCGCTTCTCAATGCCCTTTTTCGTCCATCCCCGCAAAACAGTAGACCTTACCCCCCTAGCCAACTGTGTCACTCGCACAGGCGGCAATGCCCTATACCCATCTTGGACAGCCGGAGAGTACTTAACACAGCGCCTCAAGGAAATTGGATTGGGATAAAAGCCCCTGCGCTCTATAGAACCCATTTGACATCTAATTAGAATTGAGATTTAGGGCGATTTTTGGGCAGTAGGGGCGAAGCATTTGCACTCGAATTGACGCTGCGTTGCCAGAATATTGATGCAAATGCTTCGCCCCTACAGAATATTCGC
>JBBQFG010000353.1:0-3375 GCA_038321765.1 Elainellales cyanobacterium | reverse complement strand
GTATTGATGTAAGGATTTTTTGATGGGTGGGCTTAGTCCGCCCATCAAAAAATTCTTACCAATTTAGGACTGCCAATTATTAAGCCTTCGTAGATAGCGTGATGAGGGCAGCCAGTTGCCCATCACTTAACCCACCCCGTTAGGGTTCCAAAAAGATTATGAATAAAGTTCTGATTGTGGATGATAGTCAAACCTTGCGGCACATGCTTTCAGATCTGCTGCAAGAGAACGGGATGCAGGTGGCTGCTGCCACAAATGGACTGGAGGCGAAGGCATACATTCAGGCAAACGTCCTAGACTTGGTGATTACCGACCTGATTATGCCAGAGATGAATGGCTATGAGCTTTGCCGCTGGATCAAAAATGAGCCTACAACTCAGAAAATTCCGGTGCTAATTTGCTCTACAAAGAGTGAAGAGTTTGATCGGTATTGGGGGATGAAGCAGGGCGCTGATGCTTATATTACTAAGCCGTTTCACCCACCTGAGCTTCTAAAAACTGTACGTCAACTTTTGCAGGGGCGCATGTGAGTGTTGTGAACTATCGAAATCCAATTCCAACGGTAGACATTATTATTGAGCTGCTGGATCGGCCTTACCGACCGATTGTATTGGTTGAACGGCTCAATCCGCCTTTGGGCTGGGCCTTACCGGGTGGGTTTGTAGATTACGGCGAGTCGCTTGAATCCGCAGCGCAACGCGAGGCAGAAGAAGAAACAGGGTTACGAGTGAAGCTATCAGAGCAATTTCAAGTGTATTCGGAACCAGAACGTGATCCCCGCGCCCACACGCTCAGCGTCGTATTCTTAGCTACGGCCAAGGGTGAACCACGTGCTGGAGACGATGCTAAAAACTTGAAGATTTTTGAACTTTGGGATATTCCTGGCAATCTTTGCTTTGACCATGATCGCATCTTAAGAGACTATCGATATTACCGAGATCATGGGCTGCGCCCAAAGCTGAGTTAATTATCTAGTCGGAAAATAAAGAGAGGCCTATGCGAAACGTTATTAAAACCGATCAGGCTCCTGCTCCGGTAGGGCCTTACAGTCAGGCGATCGCCGCAAGTGGGCAATTCATTTTTGTAGCCGGACAAATTCCTCTCGATTCCAAAACTGGGGCGATCGTAGGAGGTGACGATGTAGCGGCTCAAACTAAACAGGTACTGGCAAACCTAAACGCCATTCTGCAAGAAGCAGGAGTTAGTTTTAACGATGTGGTCAAAACCACCGTGTTTTTAGCAGACATGAACGACTTTGTAGCCATGAATGCAGTCTACACTGAGGCTTTTGACGAAGCTACGGCTCCTGCCCGTGCCTGTGTTGAGGTTGCTCGACTACCTAAAGATGTTCGAGTTGAGATCGACTGTATTGCAGTTAAGGACTAAATCGGATGCAGTGCTGTACCGCGCAATTCCCCCCTTTAGAGGTTCGGTTCCGCCCACCTTCAGATATCTAAAAGAAATTGTTACATTGTTAGGTAACAAAAACGGTCTAAGAGGTTCTTACCGTGAACAATGCGTCCAATAACAATTCGTCCAATAAGATTTCAGAACTTTTTGAGGGTGGTGACTCTGGCAACGTCCTATGGCAGTATGTTCAATCGATGAATCCAGAAACCGTGGCACAACTCTCTAAGCCTGGTACTTCTGAAGTGTTTCAAGTAATGGAACGAAACATCATTGGGCTATTGGGTGGATTACCCTCGGAGCATTTTGATGTCACTATTACTACCAGTAGAGAGCAGTTGGGACGGCTGATGGCATCGGCGATGATGAGCGGCTATTTCCTTCGCAATGCTGAACAACGAATGACGTTTGAGAAGGCTCTTCAGGGTAGTGTTATCTCTGAGCCAGAATAAGCATTTTCTTAGAGGTACACTATTGATGAGCTGGTGTTCGGCAAAGTCGACACGCGATTCACACCTTAGAACAGTATTGTGTCCCTCAAAGGTTTAGTCCAGAACGTAGTTAAGATTTCTATCGATTGTGGATTCAGTCAGGGATACTTCTGGGGATCGTGCGACATATTTGACGCGTGATTCTGCGCTATCTAACTCCTTTATCTCGGCAGGTCAATTGATTGATCTGCCGAATTTTCTTATTGAGCGTCTGCAACCAGCTTTACTGGATTGGTATGCTCAGCAGGGGCGTGATTTACCGTGGCGTCATAGTCCAGATCCCTATCGGATTTGGATTTCAGAAGTTATGTTGCAACAAACGCAGGTGAAAACGGTTATTCCCTATTATGAGCGTTGGCTAAATCAGTTTCCGGCGATCGCCTCTCTTGCCTCAGCCAGTCAAGAGCAAGTGTTGAAAGCCTGGGAAGGACTGGGATACTACGCTCGTGCTAGAAATCTACATCGAGCGGCACAGATCCTAGTAGAGCAGCACAGCAGCACCTTTCCTAACTCTCTGGCGATCGCGCTGACCCTGCCCGGTATTGGACGAACCACTGCCGGAGGAATTTTGAGTGCGGCGTTTAATCAACCTGTACCCATTCTGGATGGTAATGTAAAGCGGGTGCTGGCTCGTCTAGTGGCGTTGCGGGTTCCTCCCAGTCGGGCGTTGAAGACCTTGTGGGCGCTGTCTGAAGCGATTTTAGACCAGCAGCAGCCACGCAATTTTAATCAGGCGTTGATGGACTTGGGTGCAACTGTCTGTACTCCTAAGCAACCAGCCTGTCCAACCTGTCCCTGGCACCCCTACTGTGATGCGTATCGATTAACTATGCAACATGACCTACCCCTGACCGAGCCGCGATCGCCCCTACCCCATAAAATGATCGGGGTAGCTGTCATTTGGCATGAAGACGGACGAATTCTGATTGACCGACGGCGACAGGAAGGATTGCTGGGTGGGTTATGGGAGTTTCCGGGGGGTAAGGTAGAGCCGGGAGAGACGATCGAAGCCTGTATCCGGCGTGAAATTCGGGAAGAATTAGGAATTGAAGTAGCAGTGGGCGATCGCCTCATCACCATTGATCACACCTATTCTCACTTTCGCGTCACGCTGAACGTACACCACTGTCGCCATCTCAGTGGTGAGCCTCAGCCTCTAGAATGCGACGAAGTACGCTGGGTTGAGCTAGGTGATCTTGATAAATTTGCCTTTCCTAAAGCAAACACCCAAATTATTGCGGCTCTGCGCGAAGCTAAGCACGAGGGTGAGCAAAAACCGTGAGCTTGCCTATTGAGGTTATGTTTTAGGGCATTGCTTAATCTGGGTAAGTAGTTCAACTTTAGTTTGGACTAACTTTGAAGAGAAAGGCAGTTAATGAGAGACACCGACTGCCGTAAGGTCAATGAAGTATTCATCACATTGACCTCATGATTTTCAAACAACTTCAGCAATTTCGCCAAGCCCTGTATGACAATC
>JBBQFG010000352.1:0-3389 GCA_038321765.1 Elainellales cyanobacterium | reverse complement strand
AATCAAAGACTGCGTCCCTGGCTTTTCCCAGATTGTCATACAGGGCTTGGCGAAATTGCTGAAGTTGTTTGAAAATCATGAGGTCAATGTGATGAATACTTCATTGACCTTACGGCAGTCGGTGGCTCTCATTGACTGCCTCTCTCTTCAAAGTTAGTCCAAACTAAAGGGCAAAATCCGCGCTGCAAAAAAGCATTACATCAATGCCACTACCAGTTTTGGGATGCTGTGCAGCGTGCAGCTCACACAGGAGGTTTAATGGCTAAATTCTATCGGGAGGCGCGAATTAGCAAAATAGAGCCAGCCGTCAACCCAAATAGGTTAGGTATCCAACCGCCCAAGAAGGGAGAGATGGAGCCAGTTTGGGCGATCGCTCCACTAATAAACGAAAGCATATAGTAAGCAAAAATAATCACGATACTTAGAGCGAAGCCCGTCGCCCTGCCTGTACGCCGCAACTGTGCCCCCAGAGATGCCCCCACTAAACCAAACGCCACACAGACAAACGGCAGCGAGAACTTTTGCTGAATTCGCACCTTGAGTTCTCGAATTTTGCCCTCGTTGCCACCCTGTTCAATCACATCTAAGTACTGTCGCGACTCGGCAATATTCATCTCACCGTAGTCTTTGCCCCGACGAGCTAAATCTAACGGCGCACGAGGCAGTTGAATCTGCTGCTCTTCAAATTTGACAATGTTACGAAACGAGCCATCGGCAGACACAACGTAAATCGTGCCGTTAAAAAAGTCCCAGGTGTTGCCCTGAGGGTTCCAAACAGCCGACTCAGAACTCACAATTTGGCTTAAACCTTGCCGAGAAAAATCTAGGATAGTTAGCCCCTTCATCCGCTCACCGTCAAATTCTTTGGAGTAAAAAATCCTAGCTAGAGCATTTTCCTTGCTGCCATCTGGCTGCACAATCTCCTGGAATTCTTGGTAGAGAATATTACTTTCTCGAAATTCTGACTTTTCTTGTTCTAAGGCACGGTTTAGCGTTGTCGAGGCCCGGTAGTTGGCCGCCGGCACAATAGATTCGTTAAAGGCAAAGGTTAAGGCAGTTACAAGCAAACAAAACCCCAGTACAGGCAAAATCATGCGGTAGACGCTGACCCCACAGCCCCGCAGCGCTACCAGTTCACTATCGCTAGAGAAGCGGCTAAAGGTCATCAGGGTGGCCAGCAGAGTCGCCATTGGAAAGGCGTAGACAATAAACTCTGGCAGCTTTAACAGCAGCACTTCTGCTGCCGTTGCCAAGGGAAGCCCTTGCTCTACCACCTGGTTGACCAGGTAAAATAGGCTATCGACCGATACACCCAGCGACGCAAACGCCCCAACACCAAATAGAAATGGCGGGATCAGTTCTGCAATGATGTATCGATCCATCACTGAAACTAGCCGATTCCACCAGGCAACTGTTGGCTTATAGGGTCTAGAGAGGCTGCTGGTCATACAGGTTGAAACGTCCGAGTAAAATCTAAACTAACAATTCGATAATTTCGATAGTGGGTAGTGGTATTCGTGTAAGGATTTTTTGATGGGCGGGCGAAGCCCGCCCATCAAAAAATCCTTACCAATTTAGGACTACCCGATAATGATAATAAAGTCAACAGCAAACGTATCTACTAAGGCTGGAAACTGTCGCCCAAATAGTGTTGACGCACTAGAGGATTGGCGTATAGCTCTTCGGCGTTGCCCGCTGCCAGAATCTGCCCATCGCGCATGATATAAGCTCGATCAGTAATGGCCAGGGTTTCACGGACATTATGATCGGTAATGAGGATGCCAATTTGGCGATCGCGTAGTCGTGCAATAATACCTTGAATTTCAGCCACAGCAATTGGGTCTACGCCCGCAAACGGCTCATCCAACAATAGAAATTGAGGCCCAGTCTGCCCTGCCGCTAGCGCCCGCGCCAGCTCCGTCCGTCGTCGTTCTCCCCCTGATACGCGATTACCGAGAGTAGTCGCTACCTTCTCTAACCGAAACTCCTTCAGCAGGTTGTACAACCGATCAGCATGCTCAGAAACTGGCACCCCAGTTTGCTGAAAGACTAACAAGATGTTGTCTTCCACAGTGAGATGACGAAAAATGCTCGGCTCCTGAGCTAAATACCCTATCCCCAAACGGGCACGGTCTTGTAATGGTAAAGAAGTAATATCTCGATCACCGAGCCAAACTCGCCCCTGATTTGGCTTTTCAATTCCGGTAGCAATATAGAAGGTAGTGGTCTTCCCAGCTCCGTTGGGGCCCAACAAACCCACCACCTCACCCATGGCAACCGAAAGGCCGACGCGATTTACAACCGTGCGCTTGCCGTAAGACTTGTGGATATTTTCCAAAACAATTTTCAAAGACTGCCCCTCAAAACTGCCAGAATTATAAGAATGCCAGGATTTAAGTGATTCGGCTACTGATTTTATCAGAGCAGTAGGCAGCGATTGGTAAAAGCTGAACCTCTAAGCTCCACGAGGTTAGGGCGAGCTGCAGAACTTCCCTGGAGAAATGAGATGGCTTGCGTGCGAAACGCGTTTCAGGGGCTAATGGGCGTCTTAAATTCTGGTTTGGGATTAAAGTCGGGGGTAATGGGCGTAGTTGCAGGTGGGGCTGTGGGCGTTCCAGCCGTAGAGGCAACAGGGTTGGGATCAGGAACAATATAAATAGCTTCGACCTGTGCTCCCTGGTTCGGAAGAGCGACAAACCGACCTTCGTCAATTAAGTACGTGACTACTTCACCCCGAATGCTGTTACCTTCCTGCAATATGTACACGTCCCCGCTCAAGACGATTCGCCGTTCCCGACTGTAGTACTGAGCTTGGACAGAGGTAGCCTGAATTTGTCGAGCTGGGTAGTTAATCCGCACGTTACCGCGAGCCGTAATCACCCCTGTGACGGCGTTAGCCTCTTGAATATCGGACTCAAGCCGCAGGGGCTGACCTGGCACCGCAGGAACTTGAGCAGTAGCAGGACTAAGAGTTGTGGGGGGCAAGATGCCTGAAACGGTTCCCAACAGAGTAACCAGCACAACAGTGGCAAACCGTAGCCAGGATATTGAGAGCCAAGGCAAGCGGACAAAAACCGTCATAGAGCTGACCGGGGTGGGGATCACTAAAAATATTAACCTGAAGGGTGGAGTTAGAAGAGTCTGATCGAGCTGACGGAATAATAGTGCT
Source organism: Elainellales cyanobacterium (assembly GCA_038321765.1). Lineage (GTDB taxonomy): Bacteria > Cyanobacteriota > Cyanobacteriia > Elainellales > Elainellaceae > CASBQJ01. The sequence goes on along the minus strand of JBBQFG010000352.1, from coordinate 220 downwards.
GCGAGTTCCAAAGACTAAATGAAACAGCCCACTAAGGATTACAAATTAATTAACCTGTAATCTTTTTTTGGAAGTGGCGCGCTGGGCGCGGCCCATACAAAAAAATATTATGCTTTTTTTTGTAAGCAATGCTAACTGATCTTTCGGATGTAAGGGAGCTGAAAAGAAGGATTTGGTTGATTATTAATGACCGAGGGGAACGTATAACCAGTGAAGTGAA
>JBBQFG010000351.1:0-3456 GCA_038321765.1 Elainellales cyanobacterium | reverse complement strand
CAGATTGTCATACAGGGCTTGGCGAAATTGCTGAAGTTGTTTGAAAATCATGAGGTCAATGTGATGAATACTTCATTGACCTTACGGCAGTCGGTGGCTCTCATTAACTGCCTTTCTCTTCAAAGTTAGTCCAAACTAAAGTTTTTAAGGGGGGTTAGGGGGATCTAAAACGTTTTGCTACTAACAATCAGACTTTTAAAACATCCTCACATCAACACCACTACTGAGTATCTTTATCTAGTTGAAGAGATTTTAAAGATTTTTTGCTCAGACCCACTTTTACAGGGTTAAGTTCCGGGTCTGCGGAGATCACGTAGGAATACTGGAATAGTTACGTCTGGCATCTCTGGCATCTCTGGCATCTCTGTGAATGTTCGTAGCCTGACCGTCATCGGTTCAGTGTGTTTGCTTAATGCTGGGGTGGCCATGTGGCGGCACCATTCCAGTGCGACTCCAAGACTTTACCTAATTCTTACCAACGTCCTATGAGGTCTTCTCTCAGTGCTCGCCTTTATTCTGCGCTACTCCGGCAGTACTTTCGTTCGGCTGGGTTTACACTGCTGGAGTTGTTAGTGGTCGTTACTATTGCCGGAATTCTATCGGCGATCGCCCTACCCTCGTTTTTGAATCAGGCAAATAAAGCTCGCCAATCTGAGGCTAAAACCTACGTTGCTGCGATTAATCGGGGTCAGCAAGCCTACTTTCTAGAAAAAAGTACCTTTGGCAACCTGACAAACTTAGAACTGGCGATCTCAAGTTCGAAGGCTTATACGTATTCCTCTGTACCGGCTGGCGAGGGGCTGACAGCAACCGCTGAAACAGAAGCAAGCCCGCTCACTACTGCCCGACGCTATGCCGGAAAAACCTGGCTGATTACCGATGTGCAAGGTCAGGCATTAGTCACAACGATGGTCTGCGAGTTTGATTTTGACGATTCGCGCCCAATTACTACCTCTACGTGTCCGCCCTAGGCTTGCATTCTAGGAGACGACTGCTGCATCAGGAGAGCACCGCTCACGCTTAACTAGCTAGAGTGGCACTGAAAAGTGGTGCGCTACAATCTGCATGTGATGTCTCATGTAAAAGCGGTGAGCCTCAAACCGCTGTACACCAGAATCTAAATGCAGTTGTGTGCACTGGTGGGTGCGGGCATATTCAACTAGCCAGTGTAATAGTGCTTCACCGTGGCCGTGCGATCGCGCTGAGGCTGTTGTGATCAAATCATCCACATAGAGAAATTTGCCCCACGATAGCGACTCAGACAGCCTAAATCCGGCTAAGGCTCTGACGCCCCCGGTAGCATCGTCTGCGGCAAGATATGCAAGCTGATACCCCCCGGAGCTAGCTTGTCGTCGCACCCGAGCGACAAATTCTGCTGCCACTAGCTGGGGGCGGAGTTCCTGCATCACCGGAAAACATTGCTCTAGCTCGAGATCAGAGGTTGCTAAGGTAATGTTGTGAGCCATTTGGACTGTCCTGGGTTAGGGAAGTAGTAGTAAGTTTGGTCATGGGTTAATTAGGCTGATGCTTGAGCCGATTGGCTCGTTTAGACGTGATTTTGCTCTGCAAAAGGACTAGTTCCCCAGGCAGTTCTAGACCCCACCCTCAAGGGGTGAGAGCCATACTGCTCGATCGTCGGCCTTCTGATAAGCTCTAATTGGAGTATTTGCATTATTTCAAACTTTACCTTTTTCTCAGAGACTGGTGAATGTGTATCACTCCTCCATGCGGTTGCAGATTCGTCCCATGGTTCCCGTAGCTTCAATTCCCAACCCATTTGTGTCTCGCTCGGTCGTGACCGATCCTCGACGGTTTGTCGGACGACGAGAACAATTGCGGACGATCGCCACTTATGTAAGTCAACCGTCTTTGACCAGCCTCAACATCGTCGGCGGTCGGCGGCTAGGTAAGTCATCTTTGCTTTATCACTTTTCTCAAACTTGGGAACAATGGGTGACTAATCCCAACCGTTATGCGGTGATTTATCTGTCATTTCAGGAAATGGGAAAACAAACTGAAGCCGAGTTGTATCAGGCGATCGCCTATGAGTTACTCAACTGTCCCGCCATCTGCACCGATCTGGTTTTGAAGCGACTGTTCAATGTGCCCCGGTTTACGCGCCAAAGCTTTGCTACAGCTCTGGCTCAGTGCCGTATTGAAGATGTGATCCCAGTGTTTTGTTTAGACGATTTTGATGTGCTGCTTCAAAGCCGCCATTGTCGTCGTCTGTTTGGTGAGGGATTCTACGACAGCTTGAAAACGCTGGTTAAGTACGGCACACTCGCCCTGGTCTTGACCTCTACGGCAGACTTGAAAGAATATAGCGATCGCCACAACCTAACGTCTCGGTTCTTTGAACGCAGTCGGGTAATTTACCTCAATGGCTTAACCGATGCCGATGTTGCGGAACTGGTTGCCCTGCCTGCCAGCACAATACCTGGAACAGCAGCCCTGACGCTAGACGATCAAAAACGTGCTCGTCGCTGGGGGCAGCGTCACCCCTATCTGCTCCAGCTAGCCGCCTGGTATTTGTGTGAAGCGCAGCGCCACAGTCGCCATATTTCGTGGGCAAAGAGCTGCTTCATTCGTGAGGCGCGTCGTCTGCCTCAGCTCCAGCCCTCTCGCCGTCATTGGTGGCTACGCTTGCATCAATCTCCGACTTTGCTGCCTGCATACATCAAGCGATCGCTGAGCCGTCACTTAACCCCGACTCAAATCTTAGCCGGACTCACCACACTACTGCTGATTGTTGCTGCTGCACTCTCTGCTACTCAACGGCGAGAGGTGCCGGAAATTACTGACCTGTTGGAGCAGATGAGCAGGGCAATTTCATCCACAAAGCTCAAGTCCTAAACAATAGCGCCATCAGATTAGAACAATATCTTTTCTGAGAGCCTTGCACCGTATGGCTTTCAGAAATATTAATTAGACTTAAGCGTACAGCACTCTTTGCGCGAGAAGGCATTGATTTTAAACCTCACGATAATACGCAGCTAGGGAAGGGGCGCAAAGACAAGATTCACCAAAAAGAAAGATTGCAATGTAGCCTCTTAAGTGTTACATTTCTTTACATGACATTTGGAGGCGATAATCGTGTGTCCAGAGTTAGCCTGAGCCGTCAGGTTGAATCGGGCAATCGAGTAGAGCCATTTTCCGGATGCCACATTTCTCATTTCAACACAGCGAATTTGGCCAGTCATTTCGTATGGCTGGCTTTTATCTGAGCTTATCTTTAGAGCTTTACAAATTAAATTCTTTGGATTGTTTGAGGTCGGCTGTTTCGCCTTTGCGAACGATAACTCGTGAGGATTTTTTGTATAGAACTCATTTGACATCTTTCCGGTGATCGCGAATATTCTGTAGGGGCGAAGCATTTGCATCAATATTCTGGCAACGCAGCGTCAATTCGAGTGCAAATGCTTCGCCCCTACTGCCCAAAAATCGCCCTAAATCTCA
>JBBQFG010000350.1:0-3514 GCA_038321765.1 Elainellales cyanobacterium | reverse complement strand
GCGCGGCTTGGTACAATCGGGCTTGCCGAATAGCGATCGCACACTGGTTTCTTACCTGCTGCACCAGCCGAATTTCTAACTCACTAAAGACATCTCCTGATTGCTTGAATAGCCACAGATCGTTCAAAACACCCTGATCGTCAGGAATACCACACGCCAAAACGGTGAGATGACGGGCTAAGCGAGAACCAGTTTCACAAAACTGAAAACATTCACCTTGCAGCAACTGACTATAGATTTTGGGCAGGGTTGCCATCGGGATTACCCGATCTAAAAATGAAGGAAAAGGCTTAGTGCCGACAGCATCAACATTGACGAATTCATGGCGGACGGTGGCTGTAGCTAAACCGATGTCGTAAACCGCTGTATGGCAGCAGACTAAGCCCAGCGCAAGCGTCAATTCTTGCACGGCTGCTTGCAAAATCTGACCTTCGTCCATCCTGTCTCGCACTTTGTCTGTGATGTGCTTTAGACTCGCCTCAAAATTAAGCGCCTGCTGCAACTGAGCCGTGCGCTCTTGTACTTGGCGCTCTAGCTCTGTGTTGAGGTCTTCCAAAAGCCGTTCGACTTGCTTTTGCTCGGTAATGTCGCGCAGTAGCCAGCGCAAGCTGACGATCTGACCGAGTGCGTTGCGAACCGTTGACACCGTTACTGCTGCTTCAAACGGCGATCGCTTGGGTGAACGCAGCCGCACTTCCCGATCTTGTAGCTTGTCTAACTGCTGCAAGCGATCGAGGGTGAGATGAAACGTGGCGCGATCGGGCTGATCGACAAAAACAAGCAGCGGCTTATCCACTAAAAACGCTTGAGACACCCTCAGCAGCGTGGCGATCGCGGCGTTTGCTTCCTGAATTCTCCCATTTGCATCGGTAACGAGATAGCCATCGGGAGCAAAGTCAAATAATTCTTGATAGCGCTGGCGTTCGGCCTCTAAAATTTGGCGCGTGTCCAATAGCGTTTCGTTTTGAAAGCGCAGCTCTTCTTCTGAAACTTGCAGCTCTTCTAAAACTGCATGCAACTCTTCCAGCGCCTTAGAAACAACTAATTGTTGAAATTCAGGCAGGTCGTTTGCTCGGTTTTGTAGTGCCGTCGCTCGTTGGTACACCGCCTTTAGCTGCGGAGATTGCGGCATACCTACTTTCTCCTGCTGATCAGTCAGCTTTTTTACCGTTTACCTTTTGACCCTCTAAGTGTAACGTATGGCATTTTAGCTGATAATACATATACCTATCTACACACTCACAGCGCTTTACCTGGTTGACTGACAAAAGTCTACAGCCCTCACCCCCAACCCCTCTCCTAGAGGGCGAGGGGAGTTGATCTACCCTTCCGGTTCCCTCTCCCCTCGGGAGAGGGCTAGGGTGAGGGCTTTCGGGGATCTGACTAACAAGTTTTGTCAGTCAATCAGGTTGAGAGCACTGACGCAGAAAAGATGTGTCTAATTAATGTTGTCCCCATTGATAAGAGCCTATCCGAGAGGTCATTTAGCACATCGAAAGTTACATCCAATCAACTATTCCAAATATTTTCGGACATACTCCAGTTTTGGAAGAGTTAGCATTTCATGATGGTCTTTTCGGGAAAAGATGACGGTAGTCCTGCCTCATAATGTTGGAGGTCATGTTTTTTGGAGCGTTTAGCGCCCCAAAAAACATGACTGAGCATCACTACCAAGATGACTTCTCTGGTCTTTTCAAGAACCTACTTTGGATTTGATTTGATCTACGCTCTCAATTTACTTCAATTTAATTTTTTTCAGATAAATTTAATTTCAGCCTTCTCACTTTTAGCCTTCTCACTCTGAGTTTGATTCAGTAGCTACCTATTCAAATAGATAGCTATTAAACTAAAGCTTAAATTATCGAATTTCACAAACTCACATAACAATAAAGGAAGAAGTCAGAATCTACATCTTCCAATAGGAAAGGTTTTAAAGTAAAACAACAAGTCAATAATAAAAATCGATAACATACATGGTCAAGCAATGGATTAGGTTTATAGCGTTAGCACTAGCCACGATTCTAGCCGTTGTTGGGTGTCAACGTTCTCTGTTCATTCCTTCAGGAGAAGAACCAAATATAGCGAGAGAGCCAGTTACGATCAAACTAAGCGGATGGGGAGCCAGTCCAACTGAGCAACGGCTCCTTAATCAAGTTCTGCGAACTTTTGAAGCAACGCATCCCTATATCAAAGTGCGATTTGAAGTGATTGCAGACCAATATATGGACGTGATCAAGACCCGGTTGATTGGTGACGCAGCACCTGATGTATTTTATTTGGATGCTCTAGAGGCACCATTTCTGATTCAACAGCAGGTTTTAGAACCTCTGAATGCTTATATTACACCCAACTTTGATTTGGTAGACTTCGAACCCACGTTACTTCAGCCGTTCACATCCCAAACGCAAATTTACGGATTGCCTAAAGATTATTCTACCCTTGCCCTATTTTATAACCAGTCTGCCTTTACTACTGCGGGTTTAACCCAACCTCCTCAAACTTGGGACGAATTACTGACTATTTCCAAACAGCTTACTCTTGACCAAGATGTTGATGGTGTTCTCGATCAGTACGGTTTTGGAACGATCCCAGAGTTAGCACGGCAGGCTCATATGATCGAGGCAATGGGTGGACAACTGGTGGATACTAACGGCTACGCGACTTTTGCCAATGCTGCTGGATTAAAAGGGATAGAGCTTTCCATTCAGCAATATCGGGGCGATCGCACATCTGCTCGTCCACTAGATGTAGGTACCAATAACGGCAGCGAAATGTTTGGACAGGGCAAAGCAGCAATGGTTATGGAGGGCAATTGGGCGATTCCTTACCTACAAGACACCTTCCCCGACCTAGATTTTGCAACGGCTGAACTGCCTCAAATCAATAACGTACCCGCCACTATGGTCTATACGGTTGCCTATGTGATGAATCAAAAAGCTACCCACAAACCAGAAGCCTGGGAACTGATTGCCTATTTGACTGGGAAAGAGGGCATGGAGCAGTGGACAAAAACTGGCTTTGCCCTACCCAGCCGCAAATCGGTTGCTGCAAAGCTGAGGTATGAGAGCGATCGCCTTCGTGCCCCTTTAGTGGCTGGAGTTCGTTACGCTACCCCCTGGCAAATTGGGCAATATCCCGCTGCCGTTATGAACAACTTTAACAACCAGTATTTAAGTGCCTTACTAGGGCAACAGCCTCTCCAAGAGGCAATGATTGAGGCTCAGGAGATAGCCAATAAGCAAATTAAAGCAGCACTATGAAAGATTTTGTCCTGATGCCATACACGCCTAATCTAAAATTCTCCAGGCTTAATACTCTAGATTGAACTAATTGATTTGCAAAGTTGAGTAAGCAGGATGCCATGAGAAATTTGCTCAACCCCAGCTAGGGGTTGATCCCGATGCAGTTGATAGCAACATCCGCGAAGCTAAGCTGCTGTGGGGTTAGCACGCCTCGGTGATTGCTCGGATTGTTTGCGTCGAGAGACTCGTTTTTTGACCGTTGGATAACGAGG
>JBBQFG010000349.1:0-3530 GCA_038321765.1 Elainellales cyanobacterium | reverse complement strand
AACTTGTTAGTCAGATCCCCGAAAGCCCTCACCCTAGCCCTCTCCCGATGGGAGAGGGAACCGGAAGGGTAGATCAACTCCCCTCGCCCTCTGGGAGAGGGGTTGGGGGTGAGGGCTATAGACTTTTGTCAGTCAACCAGGGGTAGTGGTATCGAGGTAAGGATTTTTAGAGGGACAAGCTTCGTCCGTCCCTCTAAAAATCCTTACTTGTTCGGGGCTATCACAATAAGATGTGAGGCGAGTCGGTGAGGTGAAAGTAAACGAGAGTTCACTCGTCAACGTTTAAAGCTCACCGTTCTATAGTCTATAGTTTCAAAGCCCTAACCCCTAATTTCTCTCATGCCCCTTCAAGCTATTTCCATCCCTGCAAAAACGGGTAAGTCACCCCAAGGTGTATTTGTCGCATTACACGGTTGGGGTGCTAATGCTCAAGATTTAGCCGCGCTTGCACCCATGCTCAATTTGCCAGCGTATCAAATGCTCTTTCCCAACGCGCCCTTTCCTCATCCCTACAGTGCAGAGGGTCGAGTTTGGTACAACTTCCCCGAAACCTTCGCGTTTGAAGCTAGTGCAGCCTTTGCAACACAGCCAGATTTGGTGGAAAGTCGATATCTGTTAACCGAGTGGCTGCGATCGCTGCCCGATAGTACCGGAGTTCCCTTAGAGCAAACCGTATTGGCAGGATTTTCTCAAGGCGGTGCAATGACCCTAGATGTAGGGCTGAACCTGCCGCTGGCGGGGCTATTGGTGCTCAGTGGTTACCTCCACGCACCCGCGCAGGTAGGCAGCATGGCTCCTTCTTCAGTGGTCATGGTGCATGGACGACAAGATCAGGTGGTGCCTATTCGAGAAGCAGAGCGATCGCGCAATCAACTCCTGGCTTTAAATATCCCCGTTAGTTATCACGAACTTCCTGGTGGCCACGAGATTTCACCGAGAGTTTTAGAAATTGTTCAAAACTTTACAGAAGAAATACGGTTATAGCCTGATGGAGCGACTTAGGATAGGCTTAGTGGGTCATACTCATGCTCGATTACCAGTATAATTGTTAGTTCGCTTGAGTTTGGGTCTGAGCTTAATCCTATGGGGGGAGACTGGCAATGAAAACGTTGACCTTTTGTGATGAAGATGTCGCTCAAATGACAGAGACCGACGTTGACGATTTGGCAAAGCGGCTGGAGTCAGACGACTACCCAAATGTGTTTGAAGGACTAAAGGATTGGCACTTGCTGCGGGCGATCGCCTTCCAACGCCCTGAAATGGTAGAACCTTACTACTATCTCCTTGATTTGGAAGCGTTTGACGAAGCATAGCGGTTTGGATGCTGGATAACTCTTGCAAGGTGGGCAATTTTGTCCGCCTTTTTTGTCTGTTTTTTTAGCCCGTTTTTATAGCTTAGGCCAGCACGTCTAGCAGGCGGATCGGGCGGGCGATCGCTTCCCCAGTAATCGTTAGGGCTGATCGGGCGATCGCTCCATCTCTTTTTTCTCGCGCAGCTTCAACAAAATTTCGGCATGAACCTCGCGGGTGATCGGATAAAAGTAGGCCAGCACTAGCCCGATCAATAGCAAAACCGTTGGAATTGGGCCAATCAGCAGCCGAATTGCAAACAGCGCCGACGCTGGTTGGACGGGATCGGGTTGACCCGCCACCGACTCCATAAACCCCGAATTTTGTAGCGTGATCCCCACCAAAAATAGCCCGATTGCCAGCGCCACCTTTTGCAGTAGCACCATAAATCCATAAAACACACCCTCGCGGCGCTGCCCGGTCTGCAACTCGTCCAGCTCAATCACATCGGGAATCATCGACCACGGAATCAGATAGGCCGTCGAAACGCCAAATCCAGCCAATACTGCCAGCACATATAGCAGCCCGGTTTGCCCTGGCTGTAAGAAAAATAGCCCAATCTCTGCAATAATCCACAGGCTCATGCCCATGAAGTAAACGGCTTTTTTACCAAACCGCTTGCTCACAGCGCTCCATACAAACAGCATTAACAGGGCTGTAACCTGCACGGCAATCACTGTCTTTGTAAAATCCTGATCCGTCAGCCCCATCCAATTTTTGACAAAGTAGGGAATCACTGACACGGTGTTTTGCACCGCTAGCCAAGAGCACAGGTAAATACCAATTACGTACAAAAATGGGCGATTGCTCAATGCCACCTTGAATTGGTCAACGTAGGAAATTGAGTCGTGGCTGGTTTCGTTGGCGAGGCGCTGAGTTTCACCCTGTAGCACCCGCCGACGGACACCAAACACACACCAGTAAAGCGGCAACACGGCGATCGCTGCACATATCCCTCCTAACAATAAGTACTGGCGAGCCGGGTCACCGGGTACCAGTGCAAAGATGCCCAGCGCGATTACAAGCGATAAAATGCTGCCACCAATGGAAAAAGCAAACCGGAAACTGGTCAGGCTGGTGCGCTCATCATAGTTTTGAGTAAGTTCTGGGGTGAGAGCGGTATAGGGCAGGTTGACGCAGGTGTAGAAAGTGTTGAATAAGATAGAAATTCCAATGTAATAGGCAACTAGCCCCCATTGGTTAGTTGTGGGGTTGTCGCTAAAACGGGGAACAATCCATTGCAAAAAGAAAAATACACCAAACGGAATCGCCCCCCAAAGTATCCAAGGCAGCCGCCGTCCCCATCGGTTTTTGGTGCGATCGCTCAATACCCCGACAAGTGGATCATTAATCGCATCCCAAATTTTACTGATCAGCAAGATGCTGCCCGCAATGCCAGGGCTTAGCCCCGCCACATTGGTGAAAAAAATCAATAAATACACCGACAGAATATTTGCCGTAATGGCAGGCCCTAAGTCTCCAGCACCATAGGCCAGCTTCGTGCTAAGGCTCAACTTTTCTTGCTTAAAAGTCGGTGTATCGGCGGCCGCATCAGTCATAAGGGAATCCTAAAAACAGTCGAAAACATAGCCGAAGTTGCTACACCTTGCGCGTAACCAAAATCCAATAGAGCACAATTAATTTTAAGACCCTGGAGTATCAGGATCTTAAAAAATAAACTGTACTCTATACGCTTTAAAGGCGTTGCAGGTTATGTCTTATTGGAGCGCTGAGCGCTCCAATAAGACATAAGGGATGTGCTGACTAATAATCTACCAGGCAACCAGGTTTCGGCTACGCTCAACCTTCAGCCGTCGCGGGTTGAGCGTAGTCGAAACCCAAACTACTGGTACTTTATTTTCACGCAAGCCCCTAACCTCCATTATTACAATGCAGGACTACCGATCGCCTACAGCGGAAAATTCTGCGCAAAAACGGTGCGGGTGATGGGTTGATCTACCAGTATCCCTTCCCCACCCAACACTTCTAGCGGCTTGCCTTCGACCGAAAGCCAGACGTTTACCGACGGATCCAGCGTTGTGGCCGTATAGACCACCTGCGCCAATCGCCCGGTCATCGAAGCACTGCCGCCACCTGAAGTGAACTCTTTCGACAGGTCTACATGAATGCCATCTTGACGAATTTCGAGGCTGCGGAGCGTTGTGGCACTCGGAATTGTA
>JBBQFG010000348.1:0-3543 GCA_038321765.1 Elainellales cyanobacterium | reverse complement strand
GAGTTCTGGGGTCAGGGCGGTATAGGGCAGATTGACGCAGGTGTAGAAAGTATTAAATAAGATAGAAATCGCAATGTAATAGGCAACTAGCCCCCATTGGTTAGTTGTGGGGTTGTCGCTAAAGCGGGGCACAATCCATTGTAAAAAGAAAAATATGCCAAACGGAATCGCCCCCCAGAGTATCCACGGCAGACGTCGTCCCCAGCGGCTTTTGGTGCGATCGCTCAACACCCCAACCAGTGGATCATTCACCGCATCCCAAATTTTACTGATTAGCAAGATGCTGCCCGCAAGGCCAGGGCTTAGCCCCGCCACATTGGTGAAAAAAATCAATAAATACACCGACAGAATATTTGCCGTAATGGCAGGCCCTAAATCTCCAGCACCATAGGCCAGTTTGGTACTCAGACTTAGCTTTTCATCTTTAGGAGTCGGGGTATCGGCAGCCGCATCAGTCATAGGGGAACCCAAAAAATAGCCGAAATCATCTGCCCTGTAAGGTCAAAGCCGCCAGATGCGTCTGCCCGTTTTCTTCCATCGTTTCGGTAGGGCTACGCACTGGCGCTAGACCCTGGGGCTGAAGCGGGAAGTTAGAGAATCGCCTTTGATCTTAGCCCCCTTCGTCCCCTTCCGAGCAGTTGGCTGCTGATGACGACTGCTACCGATCGCCTACAGCGGAAAGTTCTGCGCAAAAACGGTGCGGGTGATGGGTTGGTCTACCAGTATGCCTTCCCCACCTAATACGTCTAGCGGCTTGCCTTCGACCGAAAGCCAGACCTTTGCCGACGGGTTCAGCGTTGTGGCCGTATAGACTACCTGCGCTAATCGCCCGGTCATCGAAGCACTGCCGCCACCCGACGTGAACTCTTTCGACAGGTCTACATGAATGCCATCTTGACGAATTTCGAGGCTGCGGAGCGTTGTGGCACTCGGAATTGTAGACGCAACGGCGGCTTCGGCAGGCCCTTTCAGCAGTTGCTCAAAGGCGGCTTTTAGGGTGGTGTCGGCTTGCGGTGAAGCTGGCAGCGTAATGGAGGCAGGCGCAAGCTCAAGGCGATCGCCCACATCTTTGAGCCAGTAAACCTGAACCGTTTGCTCCGCGACTGGAGATGGCTGAGTCGTCGGTTGGGGAATTGTGGAAGGTGAAGGATCGATCAGCGGTGGAGGCGTGTCTTGCGTCAGCGGCGTCGGCATTGGAGTGGGAGCCTTGGCGCGCGTCCATGTCCACCAAGCTGTAGCGCTGCCTGCTGCTAAAACCACGGCGGCAATGGCGACCACTAGCCCCAGCGGGATCAGCCGAGTGGGTGATTCGGGCGATCGCTCCTCTGCTGCCACCAAGTCTGGATGCAGGTCTGGATCTGTCTCAGGCAGATTCTCGGGTGTTAATGGGCGATCGTGAAGCGGGTCATGATTCATAGAACCCCTCTCCTTAAAAAAATAGGCTAGTGTCCAGCAAATGCATTTATACACATGCATTTATACAATGCGACAGAAGTGTCTCGTATGCACGTCTGCTTAGAAAGTCTTCAATAGATTCAGTCTTCAATAGACCTAGAGACACATCAGGCTAATCCATAGACGCTTTTGCCAAAAATGTGTTCCAGTGCTAATCACTCACTCGCGATCAAATCTACTGCATTCGATCAATGGTGCGATACTGAATCGCTTCAGCTACATGCTGGGTTTGGAGCACATCATCGCCCGTCAGATCGGCGATGGTGCGCGCCACTTTGAGGATGCGATCGGTTGCTCTAGCAGACAGCCCTAATTTTCGGATGGCTCCCTCTAGCAGTTTGGAGGTTGTTTCATCTAGGTGGCACCACTGGCGCAGGTGGCGACTTTGCATCTCGGCATTGCAGCGCAGTGTTTCATCGGCAAAGCGTACTCCGGCGCGTTCTCGCGCCAATTGCACCCGTACCCTTACCGATTCTGATTCTTCACCCTTAGGCTGCTGAATCATCTCCTCTGGTTTGAGACGATTCACTGCAACTTGCAGATCGATTCTGTCCATGAGTGGCCCTGATAGCTTTGCCCAGTATTGCTCCCGACTGCGGGGTGAGCAGGTGCATGGCTGAACCGTGTCGCCGAAGTAGCCACAGGGGCAAGGATTGGTGCTAGCAACCAGGGTAAACTGCGCTGGGAAGGTGACAGACTGGCGCGTACGCGAGATCGTGACACAGCCATCTTCGAGTGGTTGGCGCAGAAATTCTAAGACATCTCGCTTAAATTCCGTTAGCTCATCTAAGAATAGGATGCCTCGGTGGGCGAGGGAAATTTCGCCCGGTCTAGGGAAACTGCCGCCGCCCACCAAGGACGGCCCCGATGCGGAGTGATGGGGACTGCGAAAGGGGCGATCGCTCACTAGTGAACCGCGATCGCGCAACAAACCTGCCACAGAATGAATTTGAGTTACCTCTAGCGCTTCGTCAAAGGTGAGCGGCGGCAAAATTCCTGGCAATCGGCGTGCCAACATAGTTTTACCGCTGCCGGGAGGGCCTACAAAAACTAAGTTATGCCCCCCTGCCGCAGCAATTTCTAGGGCGCGGCGGGCGTGGGCTTGTCCTTTGACATCCTTTAAGTTCAATCCTTGAAACTGGGACTTGGATAGTTCTTTGATACCATCGACACGCAGGGGAATGTGGCGATCGGGCTGGTTGAGAAATTCTGCTACTTCGGACAGGTGTTTGAAGCCGTATACGTCCAGTCCCTGAACGACGGCGGCTTCGCGAGCATTGTCTAGTGGCACCACCAGTCCTTTAATGCCGAGTTGCTTGGCAGTGGCGGCGATCGCCAACACCCCAGTCACCGACCGCAGGCTGCCATCTAAGGACACTTCGCCCAAAAATAAATAGTCATCTAATACGCGACCATCGACCTGTTCAGTGGCAGCCAATACCCCCATACTAATCGGCAAATCAAAGCTAGGGCCTTCCTTGCGTAAATCTGCCGGAGCCAAGTTGACCACCACCTTACGCATGGGAAAGGCATAGCCTGCATTCTTGAGCGCGGCCTTAACCCGTTCCTTCGATTCTTGCACGGCGGCATCTGGCAAACCCACCACCACAATGCCGGGAAGTCCGCCTGCTACGTCAACTTCAACCCCAACCTTAACTGCGTCAATTCCAACTAACGCTGCACTCCAAACCCTTGCAAGCATGGCCACCCTATCGTATCGCTATAGGGTAAGGATTCCCGCGATCGCCACCCGATCAACAGGGATGGGTTTATCCCCTAGTGTTTATCTCCTAGAACATGCGATCGCGATTCATAATAGGTAAAACGGGACAAGGGACGAGCAATGCAACTGCTAGATGACCTCTCTCAATGGTTGAATCTGGACGACCCCGAAGAACGGCGTGTGATTGCCAACGTTACCTGGTCGCAATACGAAGCGTTGCTGGCTAAGTTAGATGATAGTTTGGCGTATCGGGTGAATTATTTAGATGGAGTCCTGGAGATTGAGGCACCGAGCCGTCGGCATGAAAGTGGCAAAACTCGGATCGGTGATTTGTTGCTGATTTACTTTTTGGAAACTGATACCGA
>JBBQFG010000347.1:0-3545 GCA_038321765.1 Elainellales cyanobacterium | reverse complement strand
GTTTAATTACGCCCACCTACTTATAACGGTAGCCATGATCAATAGGACGCCTCCCTGTCATTCCCGCGCAGGCGGGAATCCATCTGCTCGATAGGTGCCAGCGTCATTCCCGCCTGCGCGGGAATGACGCTGGCATGTCCTAAGCTTTATGACTATGGCTATACTTCTCGGTTCAGAGTTAGCAGACCTGTGACGTGAATTGTTCCCTGACTGCGCTGGGAAACAATTCACACTCACGAAAAAGCGTCACACAAGACGTTAGCTAAACGTCCTGTGTGACAACTCTGCCGAAAACATAAATGGGTGTCCAGCTTAGCTGGGCACCCATTTATGCAAGAATTGAGTCCCTTTTTAGCAAGCATCAGTTGTTCTCTTGCAAAGCTAGGAAACGCTCTAAACGAGACTTTTAGAAGTTAGTCCTCATCGTCTTCTGCTTCTTCTTCCATGATGTCTGAGCCATAGGTTGAAGATGTATCTAGAATTGCTTCCAGTTCGTCGTCTGCCCTGCTGCCATGTTTGTCATCCGCCAAGTCGCGTGCTACAAATCGACCCGTGCTTTCTAGCCAGCCAAATAGGGATTCCTCCGATCTGGGTGCAATGATGATCGCCTTCTGGCTCTGGGGTTCTTCGTGCAGCGAAGGATTGTGCAGCATAACCATCTTTGCTTACCGTATTGGTGCTCTGTTGATCGATCCTAGCGTTGATTAGAGAATTCTGGCAGATATCTCTAATCCCGTTGAAATAGACATCGTGCCGAAAGATTAAAAACTCCAAAACTTGTACCGTCCGCGCAGGTTTTGGGGGTTTTGTCTATATTAAATTGTGCCCGTCTATTCGCAGCCACTTTTCCCTTGCCGCTTTTTTATGGATACTCCCAACCCGCAACTGCCAACTCAGCCACTTCCCCCGGTTCACGAGAAGAATGCCGAAACGCCAGATATTGGCGGGGGCTTGCCGATCATTCAATACTGGGCCGAGCATACCCTGTCGCCTGAAGGCCCCAAATTGTGGCAAACGCTGCTGCACAAGAGTGCGTGTTTGTCCTGCGCGTGGGGCACGGGAGGGCAAAAGGGCGGGTTTACCAACGAGATGGGTGAAAAGCTACAGCGCTGCATGAAGAGTGTGGAAGCAATTTCGGCGGAAATTAAGCCCGGTATATCCACTCACTTTTTTGAGCAGCACAGCATTTCTAAACTGCAAACACTTAGCTCCTACGAAGCCGATCGCCTGGGACGGTTGAGCTTTCCGGTAATTTTGCGACAGGGTGCGTCGCACTACGAACGGATTAGTTGGAACGAAATTTACCAGATTGCCGAGTCGGCGTTTCGTCAACCGCCAGAGCGGGTTGCTTCTTACAGTTCGGGGCGATCGTCAAATGAGGCGGCCTATCTATTGCAGTTGATGATGCGATCGCTCGGTTCCAATAATCTGGCAGATTGTTCTGATCTGTGCCATGCGCCGTCCACTACGGCACTGAAGCAAACCTTTGGCACCAACACCTCCATCGTTAGCCTAGAGGAATTGGAAAAGGCTAGCTGTGTGGTGCTTGCGGGATCAAACCCGGCCTACAACAATCCCCGCTTTATGAACGAGTTGATTAAGCTGCGCGATCGCGGCGGTAAGGTAATTGTGATCAACCCGATTATGGAAACAGGGTTAATTAAATTTGGTTCGCCTGCGTTCCCCCTTACGTCTCTGGTGCAGGGTTCGGAGATTGCGTCGCTGTATCTTCAACCGATTCCTGGTAGTGATGTTGCTGTGTTCGTCGGCATTCAAAAAGCATTAATTGAAAGCGGTGCGATCGATCAACCGTTTTTACAAGCCCACACCGATGGCTGGGAAGCCGTAATTGAACAGGCGCGATCGCTTGACTGGGAAACCATCACCACGACCTGCGGTGTGTCGCAGCCTGAACTGGAAACCGCTGCTCTAATGATTGGCGCATCGTCAGGGGTAGTGTTTTCGTGGGCAATGGGCATCACGCAGCAGTCGAATAGCGTCGATACGATTTACGCTATTGCCAATACGGCGCTGCTAACGGGCAATGCTGGAAAATCGGGGTCTGGGGTAATGCCGCTGCGAGGCCATTCCAACGTGCAGGGATTTGGCTCAATGGGGGTAACGGTCGAGCTAAAGCATGAGATTCGGACGGCGCTGGAGCAACTGCTGGGGCGATCGCTTCAGCTCAATCCGGGATACCACACCCGCAATTTAATTGAAGCAGCCGACGACCACAAGGTAGACACGCTGCTTTGCTTGGGCGGCAACCTTTACGGCGCAAACCCCGACTCCACCCAGGCAAAACGGGCGATCGGCAATATTGATACAGTAATTTACCTGGCGACGAAACCCAATCTGGGACATTTTCACGGGCTGGCGAAACACAGCACGATCATCATTCCGGTATTCAACCGATTTGAAAATCCTCACAAAACTACAGTGGAATCGGGCAACAACTTCGTGCGGCTAAATGACGAAGGCACCACTCACTTGCAAAACGCTGACTTGGTTCCCGAAGTCACCTTTTTGACCGAACTGGCTCATCGGCTGCACGGCAACGCTCCAGTCAACTGGCGCAAGCTGCAAGATACCAAATACGTGCGTCAGCTCATTGCCCAAACCATTCCCGGCTACGAAAAGATTGCGGCGATCGATGAAACCAAGGAAGAGTTTACGATCTCTGGTCGAATTTTCACCCAGCCAACGTTTAAAACCCCATCAGGAAGGGCATCCATGCAGCTTACCCCGCTGCCGACCTTAAGTCTGCCTAGCATTCAGGACTTTGGCGTGGCTAACTCGGTGCGGGGTATTGTGGTCGCGCTAATGACGGGGCGCAGCTATTCGCAGCACAACACGGTGGTATATAAACTGGGCGACCAGTATCGAGGGATGCCCCACCGCAACTGCATTTTGATGAATGCACTGGATGCAGAATCCGTTGGGTTCCAGCAACATCAACGGGTGACAGTGCAAGGTAATGCAGGCAAAATGGTCGATGTTGAAATTATCTATGGAGCGGTGCGCCGGGGAGCAGCGCTGATGTTTTACCCTGAAGTCAATGCCATTTTTAAGGCGAAAACCGAAACGCGATCGGGTACGCCTGCCTTTAAGCGGGTGCCCGTGTTGGTGTATGCCGAGGTGGTTTAAGGGGCGATCGCCAGACCTCGGAGGTCTGCACTGTAGGGATGAAGCATTTGTACCGAGATTTCGGCCATAGCCCTGAGTCTTGGTACAAATGCTTCATCCCTGCCGCTGTCGGGTAACCCATGATGGATGAAGCATTTGTACCGAGATTTCGGCCACAGCCCTGAGTCTTGGTACAAATGCTTCATCCCTGCCGCTGTCGGGTGACCCATGATGGAAGAACCGAATATCACGCGAATGACCGCCCGGCAATTTGTAAAATATCCGAAGGCGTCATCGCTGCCGCTGGCGGGTGTCCCATGATGGCTGCAGGATTTGTACCGTGTTTTCGGCCCCAGCGATTACGTTTTGATCCAAATGCTTCATCCCTACCGCTGTCGGGTAACCCATGATGGATGAAG
>JBBQFG010000346.1:0-3566 GCA_038321765.1 Elainellales cyanobacterium | reverse complement strand
AAACTTCCCTCTCCAATCCGCCTAATACACCTGGGGGCTTATACCTCTTTGCAGCTTATAATTAGTACAACTAATTAGTACAACCTAAATAAAACCCAAATCCTAACCCCCGGCGCCCCCCGCGCCGCGGGCGCCGCAGGTTTTTATAGCCATAGTCATAAAGCTTAGGACATGCCCGCTTCATTCCCGCCTGCGCGGGAAGGACGCTGGCACCTATCGAGCAGATGGATTCCCGCCTGCGCGGGAATGACAGGGAGGCGTCCTATTGATCATGGCTACCGCTATATATGCAACGTCAGATGCAACGTCAGATGCAACGTCAGATATTTGTGACAACCATAACAGGGTGGTGGCTGCTGCTGTGCGAAAAATATCTGACTTTATTTAATTCGCTCGTTGGCTTCTGTGCCACACTTCTAAGGCAGCATCCTCCAAAATAGAAGTACCACTATTTTTATCCCCTGCCCCCTAAGCCGATGACCTTAACTCCTGATGTCGAGAGGCAGATTCTGCCTGAACCAGCCGCGTCAGGCTCTTCCCCGGTTCGCGTTGGCACCCTGCTCAATCGAATTCATCCCACTCCCGATACGATCGTTTTGTTCTTGGCTTTGCTGATTGGTACCGGGGCTGGAGCCGGAGTCGTGTTATTTCGATATTTGATCCGCGTTGTGAACCAGTTGATGCTGGGGCAACTGTCGGGAGTATTATCGATTTGGGGACACTGGACACTAGCACTGATTCCCATTTTGGGTGGGCTGCTAGTGGGGCTGCTGCGTTGGGCAGCAAATGGGTTTGGGCCAGGGCTATCGGCGATGATTGAGCTGGTGCAGGGGGGACGAGAGCTATTACCGCTCAAGCCCATCAGTAAAATGTTGGCCGCCGCTCTCTCCCTGGGTAGCGGCGCGTCGCTTGGCCCAGAGGGTCCCAGTGTTGAAATTGGAGCGAGCTTTAGTTTGCTGCTGGGACAGGCGCTGCGGGTTTCACGAGAGCGGCAGCAATTGCTGTTGGGGGCAGGGGCGGCGGCAGGGCTAGCAGCCGGCTTTAATGCCCCGATCGCCGGAGTTTTTTTTGCGCTGGAAGTCGTGTTGGGCACCATGTTTGCGACCTCTGCGGCTAGTGTAGTTCTGCTGGCATCGGTGGTAGCAGCGTGGATTGCTCAGATTGGACTGGGGGCAGAACCCGCGTTTGCGTTACCCGCTTATGAAGTGCGAAGTTTGTTGGAACTACCGCTGTATTTAGGGTTAGGTCTATTAGCCAGTTTTGTTTCTATTTTTTATAAACAGTCAATGGGGTTTGCCCAAAAGTCGTTTCAAGGGCAAGTGCCGGGGGTGCGATGGTTGGCCAACATTCCGCAGCCTCTGCAACCCGTTTTGGGTGGGTTGTGTGTTGGGGCGATCGCCCTCAAATTTCCACAGATTTTGGGCGTAGGCTACGAAACAGTCGAGTCTATCTTGCAAGATGTCCAGTTTCCGCTGTACTTAGTGCTGGCTTTACTGGCAATCAAACTGGTCATGACCGCCGTTAGTTTTGGTAGTGGGTTTGTGGGAGGAGTATTTGCCCCGGCTCTATTTCTGGGCGCTGCCCTGGGGTCGGCCTATGGCAAAGTTTTAGCCAGTGCCCTACCGATGCTACACGACTACATGGCATCACCGCCCGCCTACGCCATGGTAGGAATGGCCGCCGTGCTGGCTGGCAGCGTCCGCGCTCCCTTGACTGCCATTTTGCTGCTCTTTGAACTGACGCAAGATTACCGGATTGTGCTGCCGCTGATGTCAGCCGTCGGCTTATCTGTGTGGCTGGTCGAAAAACTCCAACCGACAGTGCTACTGGATTCGGATGGAGAGCAGCAAGACGGAGGTGGAGAAAAATTTGCTGGAATTATCGTTCCTTCTACCTTGCTGGTGTGTGAGGCAATCCAGCCTATTTCACTCCAACTTGCAGGAGACGTTTCGTTGGAAGAAGCCGGACAAGCCTTAATTCAAAACCACAGCCACTGTACGTTGGTCATGGATCAAGATAGCCTGGTGGGGATTTTGACGCTGCGAGACGTAAACCGACTGATTTCTAAGCCTAGCGATCGCCTTCAGACGATCGAGTTGCTCCATCAACCCATTCGTAGCCTATGTACAACCGAAATGCTGTACGCCTACCCTGACGAATTACTTACGGAGGCGATCGCCCGGATGTCAGCGCGAGGACTGCACCAAATACCAGTCGTAGAGCGAGAACAGCCCACCCACGTCATCGGTCTTCTAACCCAAGAGAGTGTGATTCTCGCCTCTAGCATTGACCGTCTCAGCAAAACTCTCCAGTCCTCAATCGAGAGTCACTCGATCAACGAACCTTCGACCCAACCCGCCAATTGTTAAGACTAGGACTTACGCATCTCACACAAAAAACCAAGAGAGTTGAATGATATTGCAGGCGCTCCGCGCCTGCAATATCATTCAACTGCGTAAGTCCTAAAAACGAGTATTACCCGCCCATACCATCTATGACCAAACGCATTTTTTTCTGGCTTCTCTGGTTAGGATTGACCGCCTACGCCTTCCTGCTGGCTCCGCCCGATCACCCCGACACTCTGACACTCATTCAAAATCTATCTACCGGACATTGGGATGAAATTAATCCGTTAGTGATTGCGTTGTTCAATATCATGGGCGTTTTACCCATGCTGTACGCCTGCCTTCTACTAATTGATGGGCAAGGGCAAAAAATCCGCGCCTTTCCGTTTGTGATTGGCTCCTTTTTAGTAGGAGCGTTTGCTCTACTGCCGTACCTAGCGCTGCGACGACCGAATCCTGGCTTCAAGGGCGAAAAAACAAAGTTACTGCAACTGGTCGATTCTCGCTGGACAGGTCGGGCGATCGCCCTTACTGCTTTAGTCTTACTGACCTATGGCATCACGCAGGGCGATTGGCCAGATTTTGTCCAGCAGTGGCAAACTAGCCGTTTCATTCACGTCATGAGCCTAGATTTTTGCTTGCTCTGTTTGCTCATTCCAGCTTTATTGGGAGATGACATGGAACGGCGAAGTTTAAAAGACAATGGACTTTTTTGGGCGATCGCCCTCACTCCTTTGTTAGGAGCAGTTACCTATCTTTCCATCCGGCCAAATCTTCAAGCCGTTAACCTGCCAGAAGGCAACTGAATCAAATCAGGTATTGCTGATAAGTAGGTGGGCTTAATTAAATATAAGATTCTAAAACCCTGCGCCGCCCGCTGTGCGGGCGGCGCAGGGTTTTAGAATTTGGTTTTTATTTAGGTTGAACTACTTATCAGCAATATCATGGGATGAAACATATGTTTTCTATAGACGAGTTTATCATTGCGGTCTTTTGCTGTGTGGATGACCTGTTGCAATCGGTCACGCAGAACCATCCTATTCGCCAAAAAGGATTTGCTCCTGCCCTGAGCGATAGCGAGGTGATCACGATGGAAATTGTGGCTGAATATCAGGGGATTGATACTGACCAGGGCATGTGGCAATACTTTCATCGCCATTGGCTGGAATGGTTTCCCCGACTGGGGAGCCGCGTCACGTTGGCGCGGCAGGCGGCCAACCT
>JBBQFG010000345.1:0-3576 GCA_038321765.1 Elainellales cyanobacterium | reverse complement strand
TACACACAAGTCTTCTGATCTAGCCTCAACTGGGTTTGATCCCCCCTAACCCCCCTTAAAAAAGGGGGAACCGGATTCAAAGTCCCCCTTTTTTCTAGCGCAGCGGCGCGCCAGCGCGGGGATTTAGGGGGATCTCGCAGTACGTTGATACCTTGTCCGAGATGTGTGTACACGTCCTCCCAAAAGCCGGGTTAGCCCGTTCAGACAGGTTAGCCCGTTCAGATAATAAGCACGGACGATAGGCACGGACGTAGGCACGTAAGAAGTCTGGCCTTATTCTTTAGAAAAGAGGCATTGGGAAGCTTAGCCTCTCACTCAAGAAATTACTGGTGTTGCTGATTTCATGTATGATTTTTTTGAAAGGGTCGCTCCGCGACCCTTTCAAAAAAAATCATACCCAGATTAAGCAATGCCAAATTACTAACCCATCTACAAAAGGCAGCTCTTGGTTGATTCAGTGATTATTACAACCAGCTCCGATCCATTTACGCGCGGGTTAGATTATCTGTATGGGGTTCGTAGTCTTGCCTTAGATCTAGAGATGGTAGATCGAGTGTATGACGTGACTCATCGCGTTCCCATTTGTACTTGGATAGGTAAACACATTGAAGCGGTAAACATCCAACTCAATGCCTATGTAAAAGCTTGCCACGAGTGTTTTCATGCGTGGGAGCAGCCATCCATCCAAATTTTTGCAGCTCCCCTGGCTCAATCTTTTGGAATTGATGCTCTGTGCAACTTTCAGACCCAGCCTCTAACCATCTTAATTGATGTGGGTCGAGTAGATCCAAAAGACTGGCTGCTGCTCGTGGTTCATGAGTATGCCCACGCCCACGCGGGTTCTCCCGGACACCACCCGCAATTTGCGCGATCGCTGGCTCATCTGTGCTTGGGGTTAGAAATTACCCCGCCGCCTGAGCAACCTGGAATGGAAAATAGCCTCCGATTTTATCCTCACTGCCGTCCTACCCAAGACCCGCTGGCCTTTTGGCGGGGAATGTAAGGATTTTTTGATTGGCGGACTTCGCCCGCCCATCAAAAATCCTTACCAATATTAGGACTACCTTTGTGTGTAGCGTGCGTCAGTCCAATTAAGTTATGTAAGGTTTATCAGACTAAATCGAATAATGCTGACACCATCCCTATATGATTATGAGTAACTTTTGCAAGGTTTCGTAAAGAAAGGGAGATTTTTAGGCGTGGCAATTCCTCTTTTAGAATATTCCCCTGTTAGTCAAAATCAGCGGGTATCGGGTTACGAGGTTCCTGGAGACGAGCAGCCCAGAACCTACTCTACAGACAACCTGCTTGCCTCAACAGACATGGATAATCTGATTGAAGCAGCTTATCGTCAAATCTTTTTTCATGCTTTTGCGGCTGATCGTGAGCGATTCTTGGAGTCTCAACTCCGCAGTGGTCAAATCACCATCCGCGATTTCGTTCGTGGGTTGTTGCTTTCCAATACCTACAAGCGCAGTTTCTATGACCTCAACAGCAATTACCGCTTTGTTGAGCACACTGTGCAGAAAGTGCTAGGGCGCGACGTTTACAGCCAACGAGAAAAGATTGCTTGGTCAATCGTGGTAGCCACGAAAGGCATTGCTGGTTTTGTAGACGATCTTCTCAATAGTGAAGAGTATCTTGAAGCCTTTGGGTACGATACTTTGCCCTATCAGCGTCGCCGTGTACTGCCCGGTAGAACCGAGGGTGAACGCCCTTTCAACATCACATCTCCCCGCTACGACGAATACTATCGGAGCAAGTTTGGTTTCCCACAGATTGTGTGGCAAACTACTGTTCGCAGCTACGTTCCTCAAGACCAGAAGGCCAGAGCAGGTAGTCCATCGCTGTTCCTTGATATGGCACGGGGCATCAGTCCACGGGTTAATTCCCCTCAGCGCATTTCTGCCACTAATATTGATATCGAGAAATTAGTACCTTACCGTCGCAAGTAAGGACTGCCAGTCAATTGATTACTCAAAATGTGGATAGAGGAGCGACAGTGCAACCCTCCATCCACATTTTTTTGGCGATCGCGTCTGCGAAGAGTACAAGTGCTAGACCCCAGTTCCAATGCAACACTTGCTCTTTTTTAGGACTTAAGCTGACTCAGTCAGCCTACACCAAATGAATTACCAGATCTTTTATCATTCTCTGTTTGAAATCCCAACTCTAGGAGAGCCTTACGGATTTTGGCTTTGGAAGGGTGAACTTTAGGTACAACTAAACCCAGTTCTCTTGCTGTCTCAAACAGCTCTCGCATCAATAGGTCTAGGGAGCTATCATTTGCATCTTCTGGAAGGTTCTCAATCCTACCTTCATAGGCCAGAGTGTACAGTTCTAAATGATGTTTCCCCATTACTCTAGCCAGTTTTCTTAAGGTTTCTGGCGTGGGACAAGTGCCCTTAAAGCAAGCACCGCGCAACCGAGGTTGAGGAACGCCAGACAGCTCTGCCAGATGGTTCATGCTGATCCCCTGTTCTTCTAGATATTGAAGAATTGATTGTCCTAGAGGAGAACAGTCTTCTGCTTTGATTTGCAACCTTGCTGGCATTGATTTGGGATCAGGAACTGGTTACTAACCGAATGGGGAATTCTTAACATCGGCAGCAAACTTTACCTGCCCATCTTAGCGTAGCGCCTGTGCTATGGGAAGGCGAACTGATTCAGAATATTGCTCTCTGCGCTTGACGAACCGATCGCCTCGCCTGCCCGCAGCACGCCCGCGATCGCCGTTGCCTTTTTTGATATCGCTGAGCGATCGCCTCATTCACTCGTATCTACGGTCGCGATCGCCGTCGGGTCAAAATGCTCACCACCTCACCAGGGTTAGCACCGGGCTGTAAACTGCTCCAATCAGTGGCATTGGCAAAACTGCGTCGATGCAGATCGTGAATCGTTTCGCGCACCCAAGCAGGGCTGCTAATTAGCAAGATCCTGAGCTGTTCTTGTTCCGGTGCCAGCGGCATCATGTAAAGCGGCAAAATCAACGGCTGAGGACGAACCTCATCCTCACTACCCGTCAAAAAACTACGTGCAAACGGTGCATCAAACATCTCAATCATCGGGGTTCTCCTGCATAAGCGGTAAGAGGGAACCCCCAAAAACCTAGCCACCCCGCTCGCTACAAAGCAGGGTGGCTAGAGAGAATGCTAAAATTCCCAGTTAGCCGCCAGACTGTGTATCCAGTTTGGGGGTTAGCCGTTCAGTGCTGTTCGCAGCAGCATTGAACGGTGCTAGATTTTTGGAGCGGAATTAGGTTGCTCGACTATGGAATCGTTCAACAACCTTAACCAGACACAATACGGGCACACCTGCCACATCGTCAAGACCTAAATCGGCAAATTGTGTCAAAAATATCGGGTCGAAAGCACTGAGATGGGCGATCGCTATGTTATGGAGAAACGTTTCTCCGGTTCATCTGATTTAGAGTGATAACGCGATGTACAACTAAAAGTTGTCTGACACCAAGGATTGGAACTGCAATGGTTCAGGACTATGACGATTAAGCCATCGACAAAGAGTATGAGCTAACAGCTTGCGATTCAGCCGACTGGTCAAGTGCCAGATGTCGCG
>JBBQFG010000344.1:0-3588 GCA_038321765.1 Elainellales cyanobacterium | reverse complement strand
TGCCACAGGCCGAAACTCAGTCACCGCTGCTTGGCGTCGCGGTTGCAGCCGTCCGGCACCCACAAACGCTAGAATGCCGTACTGCTGCTGAATCGACAATCGCTCTTGCTTGGCGTGAAAGGCAGCTAGATAGTGATGTCGCTCAAAGTACAGCTCTCGTAGCGCGGCCAAAATCCGCATGGCAAACTTAGGATAGCCGCGATCGCTCACTCCCCCAGCATCAGCGTCTACCAGATGAGCAATGGCAGCTTCTGGATTGCCCAACTGCCGCTCTGCCTGCGCCAAAAACAGCAGATATAGCCCCCGCAGCCACAGCCGCTCCTCTCGTTCTTTGGCTGGTTCTTTGGCCAGTTCAACCAGCGCCTGCTGTGCGGCGTCCTGCGCCGCTGTCCACTGCGCTTGCTCTAACGCCACCTTGGCCAAAAACCCATAGTCTTGAGAGCGGCGAGTGGGTGTACCGTAAACCCGATGTAGTGCAATGCCTTGTCTGGCCACGGTCTCTAGCTGAGGCCAATCGCGCTGCTTCTGCAACACGCGCTCTAGCAACGGCACACAGAGCACTACCAAATCTGGGCGGTTTGCTGGCTCAAACGTGGCGATCGCCGCCTGTAGCGATCGCCTCACCTGCTCCCAGTTAGGCGTTTGCGAGGCGGAGTTTGCGACTGCATACTGCGCCTGCCCGATATAGAAGAGCAGTAACCCCTCTCGTAAACCTAAATCGGTTTGGTGGGCTGTTAGTCGTTCCGTTCCCTGCTGCTGCTGCTGCCAAAATTGAAAACTTTGCTCAAAGCACTCTAGGGCTGCTTCAGCATTTTCAGCCTGCAATCCTCGCAGAAAATCCAGACTGGCTTGCAGCGTTGGGTCTAGCGCCTGCCCCTGGTTCCGTAGCTCTTGCACCGCCACAGCCACCTCAGAGCGGTTGAGCAACCCCAGATCAACCGTGAGGTGCTGAGTATCAAAAACTGGGTGGCGTTCTGGATTGAGTAGGGCAGAGAACAGGCGATCGCTGGCTTGCTGAATTCCCTGGTTCAACCCCTCTGGTGGCAGCGTGAAATGGGTCTTCGTCGCCCAACTTTCCAAATCAGGGGCGGCATTTACCAACAATCGCTGTGCCTCATCCGTCACCCATAGCACAATCGGAAATGGGCAGTGCTTGCGAAATTCCTCCCGCACCTGATTCGCGGTAGACAGCAGGCGTTCTAGATGGTTCACCGTCTCTAGCCCAAACACCAGCAGCACACCATGTATTGTAACTCCCAACTCTGCCTGAATCCGAGTGTGTAGCGCCGTCTCAGTTGAGTTAAACACTAACACTCGAATTTCCAGTGGGCAAAGCTGCCGCAACGACTCGACTAGCTGTTCCCGTAAACTGGCATATTTACACCGCGCCAGTATCAGCGAGAACTGCTCTGCCAATGTCTCCAGTTTCTACATATGCTCCTTCAGGGCTGTTTGATTGTGAATTACAAACTCAGGCGGAAACAGTTAGCTCATTACTGCAATTCAGGCACTCCCACCAAAAGTGAGTTGACATCAAACCACGCTCCTTGATTATCGTGATATTCAAATATTAAACGACGACGAATTAGGGTTTGATAGGTCGGGTCACCTCCCACTCGATGACATTGACTTACTTGACGTAGCAATGTCCATTCTTCATTGGAAATGTTCATCATCATGTCGTCACGGTTGACACAAATCACCGTATCTAATATCTTTCTCGATAGAGGAAATTGTCTACTTTTTCCAATCCAGTCACTAAGTAACCGAAGTAGATCGCGTACATGACCACCTGTAAGTACGCATAACTGATCTAAACTTTCCAGACTGTCAAATGCTTCTGTCACATGCGCTAATCGATCTACTGGCGACAATTCTGGAAATGCCCGCGCCAGAATCATCTGCCGCAACAATAATAGACCCTGATTAGACAGGGTTCCATTCCGATTAGTTATTGAAACCATCGGTAATACTTTAAGCGACTGGTAAAACGTAGATAACAATCTGTATTCACTTGAGAATGTCAAAGATACAGGGAAGGTATAAACTACATGGCACTTAAGTCGGGTGAGAAAGGTGCTTTGGTCTATAAACAAGTAATTTTGCTGTGAACGATTAGAAAGTTTGGGACGATTATCAATCCGATCTAGGTTATCGACAATCACTACCAAACCTCGCTTACCGACCTGTTGTAATTTGGCGATCGCGGGTTCAATTAGTTCTTGGTTAATTGACCCCAGCAGCTTATTCTTCTGAGGTTCCAAAAACTGATTCAGCTTTTCGCGTAAGGTCTGGTCGTTTTTAGCCGTAACAGTCAATTCTGCGATTCCTGCTGACAGAGACACTTCCTGTTTGCTGGTATCCAGGCCGACTTTATTACCTAAGATACCTGCGGTTGCTTTCACATCAATCTCAGTGAACAGCACGCGCTTGGTTGCATCCAATAGCCCCCGAAACCCTTCCGCCTGCGGGGTTAGGTTCACAGCTTCCAAACTCTCACTGATGCGGCGGGCGATCGCCAGTAAAACATCACCAATGTCCACATCCCCCATCTCCAGGTCATCACTAGACTCGAAGTAGACCACATGAAACCCTTCATCTTCTAGTTCTGCTTTCAGCCGCAGCAACTCGGTTGATTTGCCACAGCCAATATGGCCTGTGAATAACGCACAAGTTGGCTGATCAAAAAAGTCAATAATATTGCCCTTTAGTTCTTCAATGATTTCGCTGCCCCGTACCGACGCAAAATCAATGTAGTATTTTTTATCGTCCACATTTGCAAACACCAAGGTCTTACTTGGATCACAGGCTCTACGGAATTTTGCTCTATCTAACGCCATAGCCTCTTCCTTCCGCCTGCGCCTTGCACTCAACCCCGCTCATCGCACCAATTCTATCGTCAGCCTTGAGCCTTACTTGGTTCACAATTTAGCACTCTTCTGTGAGAGTACGATATAGCCTTCTGACTCTACCGCTTCAAACCACCGCTTCCTAATGTCCTTGCAAAATCTGTGCGGCTGTGAGATTCAGCACCCCAAACAGCGCAGAGGCGATGCCTTCGGATAGCTCCGCTGATGGGCTATCTACCGCATACACCGTTTCCTCATATAGCCCTTCCACCCACTCCAGCACCGTCAGCTTTTGCTGCATCGGGTCAACAATCCAATATTCCGCAATGCCTCGTGCTGCATATTCCGATCGCTTGTAGCGATAGTCGCGATTCTCCTGTTTGGGGCTAACGACCTCAACCACCAGCAGCGGGGGAGGCATCTCTGGCATCACCGTCGATCGGCTGGCTCCTGTCAATGCCGTTGCCAGTTCCTCAGAGAGCACCATCACATCCGGGAAGCGGGTTGTTGCCCGTGAGCCACTGACGACAATCTCAGTGCCAATCCTGATCCGATAGAAAGGAATGTCTTGCTTTAAGAAAAAGGCAAACAGGAATGATGCAATCCGACTGTTCAGGTCGCTTTCTGGAGGCAAGGCAATTAACTCCCCATTTTCTAACTCATGCCGAGTATCTGTGCCGTCGTCGTCGTAGTTGAGGTACTCTTCCAGCGTCATGTTCTGGGATGTAACGGTCATGAT
>JBBQFG010000343.1:0-3634 GCA_038321765.1 Elainellales cyanobacterium | reverse complement strand
GCTACAGGAGTCAGCAACCTTAAGCAGTTCTATTTTAAAAAGTAGCGGCAAAAAATAACAGTGTTAATCCGTTAGTAAGTAGGTGGGCGTAATTAAACATAAAACCCTAAAAGTCTGCGCCGCCCGCTGCGCGGGCGGCGCAGACTTTTAGAATCTTGCTTTTATTTATAGCCATAGTCATAAAGCTTAGGCCATGCCAGCGTCATTCCCGCCTGCGCGGGAATGACGCTGGCACCGATCGAGCAGATGGATTCCCGCCTGCGCGGGAATGACAGGGAGGCGTCCTATTGATCATGGCTACCGCTGCAATAGCCGCATTACGGTAGTGGTATTGAGGTCAGGATTTTTAGGACTATCGGCATTACAAATCTGTATATTGGCGAGTATTTCGAGGTAGCGCGTGGTAGTGCCGATCAGACGGCTCAGGCTTCGGACTCGCTAGTGAATCTAGAGACGAGGCCTGAATAGTAGCTGGATTGATTCGACCTCCAAAGCGCCGTAGCTCATACAGCTTGACGCCAATCTGATACTCATATTGACTGAGTAAACAAGCGTAAACGTACCCTGCCCGCCCGTCTAAAAAGCCAAACCGCAAGATATAGACCACAAAAAACCGCAGCAAGGGTCGAAAGGGAAGGTGAACCCAAATTTTCTTCAAGAAGCGCTTGCGCTGTACAGCATTGCCCAAAAGATTGGCTCCGATGGTGCCCCCCTCGGTCATGCCAGTTAACAGATTGTAGTAGACTCGAGCTTCCCAGTTGGAGTAGCGATTATGGCGTTCTAGCCAGTGGTACATATCGCGGCAGTCAACGTGAAGCATATCGGCTTTGAGATAGCCCACCTTGCCGTTGAGCAAAACGTGTTCGTGCACTTCATTGTCGCCCGTGTTGGAGATGTCTTCGGTGTGAAGATTCTCGTAGCGTCCTTTGGAATGGCGAAATAAACGTAGGTTCCAGTCAGGATATTTGCCACCATAGCGAATCCAGGTACCCAGGAAAAAGACGCGTCGATTCAGGTAATAGCCGATAAAGTCTGGGTTCTCGATCGCCATGGCAATTTCATCCCACAACTGCGGCGGAATTCGCTCATCGCAGTCTACAATCAGTACCCATTCGTTACGAAAGGGTAGATGATCGAGCGACCAGTTTTTCTTTTTGGGCCACTGCCCGTTGAACGGAAACTGGACGACATGTGCCCCGGCTTGTTCGGCAATGGCAAGGGTG
This sequence comes from Elainellales cyanobacterium, assembly GCA_038321765.1. Lineage (GTDB taxonomy): Bacteria > Cyanobacteriota > Cyanobacteriia > Elainellales > Elainellaceae > CASBQJ01. Next base: position 2,411 of record JBBQFG010000343.1, on the reverse strand, counting down.
CGATCGCGACTGTGAGAATCTACCACAAACACTTCGTCTGCTCTGCTTAAGCTGTCGAGACAGCCGGGCAAGTTCAATTCCTCGTTCTTCGCAGGCACAAGCACAGAGACTGGAATTTTTGAGCGCATGGAGTTAATACCGTGGGGATAGGCTTAGGGGCTGGAAACCACCACTGAAGCAGGCTTAGGGTAGCAAGCTGAACTGAAAGAGCAGGCTATCAACGTGGTCAGGAAGATCAATTGAGGCGAAGTCTGAACCTTGGCCTGATGCAGTACTTAAGAGAATCTTGAAGGAAATGAAGCGACATGAAGCCTCAAAATATAACCCTAAAGGCTGTTTAGCGACATAGACCGACATGTATAGCCATAGACGGATTGGTTAGGACGGGGTGCAGGGGTGGAACCCCTGGCTGGGGGCAAAAGCCCCCACACCCCCTTTGATCCCAGTGTCCTAACCTTTGTGGCGACAGCTATATCTCAAATGCCGCTAAACGGCTTGACCCAATGCGATCGCAACAAAAGAGCCTGGACTGCTGTAACTATGTATCCCACTTGCCCGTAGGCATAGACAACATTGTCAAAACTAACTGCTGGGTCATTTATATATTTTAACGATCGGTATAGCCCTCGCAGAAGACGTTCGCCCCCACGCCACAGTTGCTTTAGCCCTGTTTGACCAGTTAACTGTTCTCGGGTGCATTCGCTAATTCCCTGCCACCAACTGCGCTGTAAAAACCAGGAGCGGTGCAGGCGCTCTGGAGCGATGTGATGAGCCACAGTGGCCGTGGGGATGTAGGCCACTTGCCAGCCGTGTTTGAGTGCTAGCTCGGTCATATAAAGTTCCTCGTTAGAGAGTAAACGAGTCCCTATGCGCCCCAGTTCTGGGGTAAACCCCTTGACCTGATCCCAAAAAACTTTTCGCAAAGAATAGTTAACACCTCTGGGTGTCAGCCCGGGGGAGTGAATGAGACAGACCTGATCGCCCAAATCGTAAGCGCCCAGGTTGCCTGCCAGATTAGCCGACAGCCAACTGGGCGGAGTTTGGTTAGCCCAGATTAAAGTAACTTTACCGCCCGCAATGGCTAGACGATTATTCTGTTGGTATGCATCGTACAGAGTGCGAAGCCAGTGAGAGCTGGCGATCGCATCATCATCTAAATAGGCCAATATAGTGCCACGAGCTATTCTGGCTCCGGTGTTACGAGCCACAGACAACCCAAGTTCTGGTTCGTAAACATAAAACAAGCGCGGATTAGGTTGACGTGCTGCCACGACCTCAGCAGTGCGATCGCTCGACCGATTGTCTACCACAATGACCTCATATACCCCCATAAAATCTTGCTCTAGCAAACTATCTAACGCCGCCCCAAGATAACTATCTCGGTTATGGGTGCATACGATGGCAGAAACCTGAGGATCGGACATGGTAACTAGACAAAATAAAGATCGGTTGTGGAAAATTTTGGATGAAACCAAAAATGACTGCAAGCCAGTCCAGTCTAGAGCACTGTTCTTTTGCCCGACATACTCTCTGGCAGACCACCTAGCGGCAATGATTGAGCACCCAATCAGGAATGGTCACAAGAAATATCTCGGTAAAAAGAATTCCCTATGATTTTATAACCCCCATCTTGACGCAGTACAAACCGGACAGTTTTATGAATTTTCTGTAAAACTGCGGGTAGTCCTAAGTTTAGTAAGGATTTTTTGATAGGCGGGCTTCGCCCGCTTATCAAAAAATCCTTACCTCAATACCACTACCAAACTGCGAACTGTGGAATGGAATTGTTGCGATCCCGATGCTGCTAGGCCTAAACAAGTAAGGATTTTTAGATGGGGGGACGAAGTCTGCCCATCTGAAAATCCTCGCCTCGACACCACCCCAATTTGAAATGTTAACGAGGGAGATCACCGTAGAGACAGAATGTTGCCATATCCCTACGGTAATTTACGTGGCGCTAGAATTTCTTAAAGTGGTATTAATTTATTTGCGCTTTTTAATCAAGAATTAGTGAGGATAATTAGACTTCCTGGGTGAATCGTTTCCCGAATTCGCCGGGAAACGATTCACACCCTCCAAAAAGGCATTCAGGCAGGAGGTCTATTAGTGATATGACTTACGCATCCCAAAGGAGAAACTAAAAGAGTTACATGATGTTGCGATCGCGCCCGCAACATCATGCAACTGCGTAAGTCCTCCAGGATTGCAAATTAATTAACCTGTAATCTTTTTTTGGAAGTGGGGGGGGGGGCGGGGGGCCGGCGCATAAATAGTTGGTTTTTTGTTTTTTGGGATGGGTTGGTGGTGTTTTTTTTTTGTTGGGCAAGCAGAATTGGTGTTTGTTTTTGGTTTATGTTATGTTGGCTGAAAATTTTTGGGGGGGGGAGGGTTGTGTGCCGACACCAACTAGG
>JBBQFG010000342.1:0-3726 GCA_038321765.1 Elainellales cyanobacterium | reverse complement strand
TGAGATTTAGGGCGATTTTTGGGCAGTAGGGGCGAAGCATTTGCACTCGAATTGACGCTGCGTTGCCAGAATATTGATGCAAATGCTTCGCCCCTACAGAATATTCGCGATCACCGGAAAGATGTCAAATGAGTTCTATAGGTGGGACTTACATAGTTGCATGATGTTTCGGCGAGAGTGACAGCAACATCATGCAAGTCTGCTTGGCGATCGCCCAAATTTCCTAGCCCAAATTTCCCAGCCCAAATTTCCTAGCCCAAATTTCCTAGCCCAAATTTCCCACACCATCTCCAGTTGGGATCACTGGTCTGTCTGATGTCAAATGCATGAGATACACTCCTTTCCATCAAAAGTCTGGTTTTATCCAAGCCAAAGCGCTGTATTCACGCTCAGTTGGCGTTTCAACGTAAAAATTGCTGTATCAAGGCATTGAATTTATCCGCCATTCTTTCCATATGTCACACTAGACTCTTAGCGGTTGTTTTAAAAGTTGATTTTTTGGTGCTTCACACACAAAAAATCAACTTGCGACACTACTTTTCAAACAGTCCCTTAGGTGTATTGTGGAGTGAGTTTAAGGAACTATGGTTGCGATCGCCTGCTTTATTGGAGCCTTTATTTTTGCCAGCCTTGTTGAATATTGGATTCATCGGCTGATGCACCTGAAACCGCAGGGTGTAGGCAAGCGACACCTCGACCATCACCGCCGAGGCGAGGGGCAAGGCGTGGTGTGGGAATTTTTTGACTATGTGAAGGGAAGTGCGATCGCCATGCTGATTCCGCTGTTCTTCTCACTAGAGGCAGGAATTGGCTGGGTGTTGGGTGCGTTAGCGTTTGCAGCATTTTCTGCCTATGCTCACCAGCTACAGCACGAAAATCCTGTCAAATGCGGCTGGATGAAAATGCCCGTGCATTACGTGCATCACAGATATGGCCAGTGGCACCACAACTTTGGGTTAGGGGTCGATTGGTGGGACCATCTATTTGGTACGTATAAAGCCACCGACTGGCTGACCGAAGATGAATTGGCTCTTTCGAAAAAGGGCTACGCAGAACTGCGCTGGTGGTAATCCTTCTAGAGAAGTGAGTAACAGCATGAGGGTGGAAGCGTCACTTCTACCCTCATTTTTTGGCGATCGCTCTTCAAACGCGGGTCAACTGCTGGTTTATTGCCTCAGCGTACTGGTCAGCATTCAGCCCCACAATTAAATGCAACGTTTGATCGGGCAAGCGCATTAGCCCGTCTACCCCAGCAGCGGTTAGGGCTGCTTCATCTACAGCAGCGTCGTCGGCAACTGTGACTCGTAGGCGGGTCAATGCCGCTGCGTCGATCTGGCGAATGTTATTGGAGCCGCCCAAGGCACGAATGAACTCACCCGCTCTGGTTGCGGCATCCGGGTCGCGGGCTGGAGGCGTAGCGCCATTTCCGGAGCCATTTCCGGCACTATTGCTGGCACTATTTTCGGCACTATTTTCGGCACCATTCCCATCTAGAGTGCCATTGGGAGCGATCGCCCCACTCGCCCCTGCTCCCACTACAGCAACCTCTGCTGGCGTCGGCGCATACGCTTCGTCAGCCTCAGCCCCCGCCGTTTTGAGGTATTCGATCATATCGGTCTTGAGGTTTTCCGATCGCGGTCCAAAGATGGCCTGAGCGCTATTGCCCATTTCTAGTACGCCAGACGCGCCTAGCTGCTTCAGTCGAGCTTTGTTCACCAGTTTCAGATCGTTGACCGTAATCCGCAGCCGGGTAATGCAGGCATCCAGCGTGGCGATATTGTTGCGACCACCAAAAGCCCGTACCAGCTCGCGTGCCAGTTCAGCCCCTTTACCCACCGGAGCCGCCGCCACCTCGCCTTCGATCTCATCCTCACGACCGGGGGTTTTGAAGTCGAAGGTTTTGATCGCAAAGCGGAAGACAAAGTAATAGAGCGCGGCAAAAAATGGCCCGAAGGCGATAATCATCCACGACTTGGTTCCCAAGCTGTTGAATAAGAAAAAGTCGATGAAGCCGTGGGAAAACGTGAAACCCATCTTGCCGCCGAGGATCTGGAATAGCCAGTCGCAGAATCCGGCCATGAAAGCGTGAGCGACGTATAGCAGCGGCGCAACAAACATGAAGGAAAATTCGATAGGTTCGGTAATACCCGTCAGAAATGAGGTAAAAGCCGCCGAGATCATGATGCCGCCCGTGATGGCGCGATTTTTGGGCTTAGCGCTTTGCCAGATGGCGATCGCCGCTGCGGGTAGGCCAAACATTTTGAACCAATACGCCCCACCCAAAATTCCCGCCGTTGGGTCGCCTGCAAAGAAGCGGTTGATGTCACCGTGGACAATGTTGCCTGTAGTCGGATCAGTGAAAGAGCCAATTTCAAAGAAAAAGGGCACGTTCCAAATGTGGTGCAGGCCGAAGGGGAGCAGCGATCGCTCCACAATGCCGTAAAGCGCCGCCGTTAGCGGAACATTACTACCATCTGCTGCCGCCGCTGCTGCCACTTTGATGCCGTTACCGATCGGAGGCCAGATGATACTGAGTAATAGGGCAACGGCGATCGCTGCAAAGGACGTAATAATTGGCACAAACCGCTTCCCGGCAAAGAAACCCAGGTATTGCGGTAGCTGAATCCGAAAAAACTTGTTGAACAAATAGGCAGCCACACAGCCCATAATCAAGCCGCCAAATACCCCGGTATCTAGTGAGGCAATACCCATCACGGGTTTCAGCGACTCGGCGGGCACGCCCCACAGCGTCGTTGAAGCTGCCCCCAACGCGGCTAAAAATACCGCAAACCCCACCGTGGCCGCCAGCGCAGACACCCCGTCATTCCCAGTGAACCCGATCGCCACCGACACGGCAAAAATCAGCGGCAGGTTGGCAAAAATTGCATCCCCCGACTGCTTCATAATTTGTGCCAGAAACTCCGGCATCCAGAAAAAGGTTTCTGGTTTACTAAACTTGGCACTGCCCAACCCCAGCAATAATCCGGCGATCGGCAATACCGAAACGGGCAGCATCAGGGACTTGCCCATCTGCTGCAACAGCGCAAACGCTTTTTTCCACATAAGAGATTTAAAAACTTTAGAGCGATGAAGTGTAGAGAAATACTAAACCAATCATGAAGCCTGAATGAATTATCCCTTTTTTGTTACGGCTGTTACAACAACGGGAAGCAAAGTTCTATTGCAAGATTCTGTGCAGCCGTTGATTCAGTGGATGCCGCTAGGTATCGGTTGCCCGGGAGGTGTAGGGATGAAGCATTTGTACCTAGATCTCGGCCAAAGTTCCAGCGTACTGATACAAATGCTTCATCCCTACGTCGGTAGAACATCCCACCCGTTGGTTTATTCCACCCGTTGGTTTATTCCACCCGATGGGCGATCGCCCTTGAATTGGATACCATTATCTCAAGATAGAATTGTGGACAACCTCCAACATGCCCGTTGCCGATGTCAATGCCGAGTCTTGAAGACATTGCCAAAGTTCTTGCTCTCATCGGCACAGTTTTTACTGGAATTGTGGCTAGCAGCAAATGGCTAGAAGATCGTCGCAAACAACAACGCGCCCGCAAACTACCCAATGGCGACTTTCCCTTTGATGTCATTAAGCCCCGCAGCCCTGACCTGCTGAAGCAAATTATGGGCGGTGATGAAAATAACCCCCTAGCCGACTACAAAATCCCGTACCAGGAACGCCAGCCCAATCGCAGTATTCGCCAAGAGCTAGAG
>JBBQFG010000341.1:0-3836 GCA_038321765.1 Elainellales cyanobacterium | reverse complement strand
TGAGATTTAGGGCGATTTTTGGGCAGTAGGGGCGAAGCATTTGCACTCGAATTGAGGCTGCGTTGCCAGAATATTGATGCAAATGCTTCGCCCCTACAGAATATTCGCGATCACCGGAAAGATGTCAAATGAGTTCTATAGAGCAGGCATCTTGCCTAACTGGTTTAGATGGGCAAGATGGCCATCCCACAAGAGGTTTGAGAAAGTTGCACATCGCGTTGTAAATCCAACTTTGAAGCGCCAAAAATGCAAAACGTCCTTACTGTTCGCGCTCGTTTGGGCGAATGTCCGCTCTGGGATGACGATCGCCAGTTACTTTACTGGGTTGATATCTTCAATCATCGAGTGCATCAGTTTGACCCAGCCACCGGACGCGATCGCCATTTCGACGTAGGCAATCTGGTCAGTGCGATCGCCTTAACCAGCGGCGACTCGTTGCTGGTAGCGCTGAGCGTTGGTACCCCTCCGACCATGACAGGTGAACTTTCCTTGTTAGATACCCAGAGTGGAACCCTGAAACCTCTATGCCAGATCGAATTTCCCCATCCTAATACTCGATTGAATGACGGTAAGTGCGATCCCCAAGGACGTTTTTGGATTGGCTCTAACAGCGAGACACCGGGTCAGGCCGCGCTTTATCGCTATGATTCCGATGGCTCTTTACAGATGATGGAAACGGAATTAACTATCTCTAACGGGCTGGCGTGGAGTCCTGATGGGGCTACCTTTTACCTAACGGACTCGTACCAACACAAAATCTATGCCTACACCTTTGATGGGGCAAGCGGGGGCATTGGCGATCGCCGCGTTCTGATTGACTTAAGCAATGAAGCGGTAGAGCCGGATGGATTAACGATCGACCAACAGGGTAATCTCTGGTCTGCTCTGTGGGATGGCTGGTGCGTAGTGCAGTTTACCCCCAGCGGCACCGAAATTCAACGAGTTAAACTGCCCGTGCAGCGCCCCACCTGCCCTATATTTGGAGGCCGCGATTTAACCCACCTCTACATCACCTCTGCGTCAGTAGGGCTAAGTCAGCAAGAAATTCAGCAGGGATTTTATGCAGGAGACTTGTTTTGCGTTACGACCCAACTGCCCGGACTGACAAGCTCTCGGTTTAAGCTCGGTGTTCAAAGCTAAGGCTCCTGATTAGGCATTGTTGATTTGTAAGATGAGCGTTGCTTCACACCAGAGTTCTAATCTTGGTTGACTGACAAATCTCTTGAACACCTGCTGCACCGCCAGGAAATCAATTTCCTGGCTCATCGCTAAAGTCCTCTAAAGAGGACTAGATCAGGATCTGAGTCTATTTCAATAGACTTTCACCATTAGCCCAAAATTTATTTTAGGGCGGGTTGACACCGGAGCAATAAGACTTTCAGGGCTTTTGTCCGTCAATCAGGTTTTAATCACTAATTCTTTATACCCTGTTACCAAATCGGGTTCGCGGTGAAAGCTAACATCGGGCAAAATGCCCACCACCAGCTCGGCTGTGGTGTAAATACGGCAGCCTTTGAGAACATGCCCACCGACAGTGTATCCAGTAGAGTCGGCGATCGCCATATGATAGTGCGAGCCATGCACGGACATCATGCCAGTCAGCGATACAATCTCAAAGTATCCGTCATAAGTAGTGGCAGTGTCTTGATGGGCGAGTCGCAACACGGCAGTTGTAAGACTGCCCACACAGGTCAATATACAAGCAGCCTCAATTTGGTGTTTGTGGACAAATGCTTCTAGCTCTATTTGTAAATCTTGCTGAGGGCAAAGACGAAGTGCGATCGCATGCATACTGATTCAGCCGCAAACTCTACGTCTACACTCTACGCTGATCCATCAGAAAAAACGGCATTGCTTAATCTGGTAGCGTATCGCTATACACCCAGCAACACCACCAGGCTTACCGTTCGGGCGATCGCGTATACCAGTATGCCCAAGCAATCAGCACCGCCTGAAATGGCAATCTAACCCACAGGGCAATAGGTGACAACGTGGGATAAAGCTCTGAGTGAAGCGCCATGTGAATATTAGCCGGGAAAACGGCAATGAACAGCGCTATTAATCCCCACGCTGCAATCTGAGTAAAAGCTGGTACCAGCAGCAAGATTCCCAATGCTATTTCAAATATGCCGCTTAGGTAAACCAGAAATAGATGCCAGGGTAGATAGGGCGGCATGATACTGACAAAGAAATCAGAATTAAGAAAGTGACTACACCCTGCCACTATTAAGAGCAGTCCCAAAAGATACTGAAGTGCAGGTTTGAGAATACGCATTAGATTAGATCTCCTGCATGAATACTTTTTGAGGGCGCGAATCGTTTCCCGGCGAAGCTGGGAAACGATTCGCGTCGGAGGTCTATTAAGTAAATGGGCGTAATTAAATATAAAACCTTAAAAGTCTGCGCTGCCCGCTGCGCGGGCGGCGCAGACTTTTAGAATCTTGTTTTTATTTAGGTTGAACTACTTAACTGATAGGGACATAGACCTTTAAAACACTGACAACTAAGACCCGGATATCGCTCTTCCAGGCAAAAACCTGCAATTCCTAGTTTCATTCAGCAGAATTAGGAAACCATATTTCTCAAATTTGTATTATGACAAAAAATTAGTCCTCAACTCTATTGTCATGGAGCTGAGGACTAGTTCTGTCAAGATGAATCGGCAGCGATCGCCCAATTAACCTTGTTCTTTTCTGCCTCTACCCACAGTCGAACGCCTACGAGTAGATGTTCTAACAGCAGATGAGCCGTCACCTTTTGAGGCTTGTTTAGTAGTCGTTGCGGATTTACTCGCATCGGTTGCCGATTTTCTCCCTTGCTTAGGTGGCTCGGAAGATACCGGGATATCCAAGGCGATCGTTGCTGGCTTTGCGGCTGCCTTGGCGGCTGCTTTCTGACTCGTTGCTGTTTTTCTGCCGCCTCGCTTGGGTGGCTCTGACACAGCCGCAGCATCGGAGACACTGGACTCTGATTCAACCTCTGGAACCACCTCTGAACCAGCTTCAGCCTTGGGCTTGCGGGGTTGCTTGGCGCGCTTGGGAGTATCACTAGGCTTGACCTGGGCTAGATAGCTTTTCAATGTGGATGAGCTAATCTGTAACCCTTGCCCTTTAAGAACTTCAGAGATCTCTGCATGGCTATAACCACGGTTCAATGCAGCAGTGATGTTCTCGTACATCTCGGCGATCGCTTCTTTCAGCGACAGTTCGTCTTTGGGCTTTGCTGGCAACTCCTGTAACATTCCAGATACCTTCTCTAGTTGATCTTTAGAGACAGGTTTTGGGCTTTGTCGTGTGATCATGTGTGTTGAAATTGTTAAACTCATCTCATCTATAGTATGCGCCCTCGATCAATTCGGAACGTTCTTTTTTGGAATAATTGCTTGTTTATCCGGTTGTTTTTGTCGAGATTGAGTGAATTGTTCCCCCAATTGCTCAAAATGATGAAAGTGAGCCAGGGTTTCTAAAGCAAACTCATTCTGCTTGAGACTTGTTTTTCTGCCGCACAGCTTGCTCAATGCCGTTGAGACTCGTCACGTCTAATGGCAAAATATCGTCTACAAAATTTGAACGATGGCTGCGATTTGGATTTATAAGGTTCGCTGTGTTCAGGGTTTAAATGGTTTTCGAGATTTCTTCCTGTAACCTATTATGTTCAAACCCAAGCCCCTGGAAAGCTAGATTTCCAGGGGCTTGGGCTGCAATAAGTTTGCTGTCGAGTTGAGACGGTTTTAAGCTACTACAAAGTTAGAGCAGCTTACGGCAGAAGCGTTGATGTTTTGGAGCGTAGCGATCGCCCCGAACACGGTTCCACTTCCGGCTCCATCTAAATCAACT
>JBBQFG010000340.1:0-3872 GCA_038321765.1 Elainellales cyanobacterium | reverse complement strand
CGCAGGGTTTTAGAATTTGGTTTTTAATTAAGCCCACCTAACTTAGCACCTGGATTTATAGCCGTAGCCACGATCAATAGGACGCCTCCCTGTCGTTCCGGCGCAGGCGGGAATCCATCTGCTCGACAGGTGCGGGGATGGATTCCCGTTTCCACGGGAATGACGCTGGCATGTCCTAAACCTTCGTGGCGATGGCTATAGCTGTAGTTATAGCTCTAGGCAGCGCGGCTAGGACAAGGACATGTTTGGTGGCGCGTTTGGTGGCGCGTTTGGTGGCCACCAAAAATGTCCTCGGTAAAGTAGCAACGCCATTTAGTAGCGAATTTGCAGCGTTACGGATGCTTGGACATCTTGTTCGCCGCCAACGACAGGCGTAGTGGCATCACGGGCACCGCTTTCCATTGCTGCTGCCCGCATGTAAGGCATCGGCGGGGGGGCAACAGCATTGTTGATTTGAATGCTGACGATTTCTTGACGGTTGAGTCCTAAGACCGATAAAACGGAATCGGCCTGAGCCTGAGCCGCTTGAGTCGCCTCACGCAGCGCCGCAGTTTGGGCACGGGCGATCGCATCATCGGCAGCGACGAAACTAACGCTGTTAATTTGGCTGGCTCCGGCTCTAACGGCATCGTCTAAAATGCTGCCTGCTTGTTCTGTCGGAACGCGGAAGCTGACGGTGTTGCTACCGGCGTATCCCGTCAAGCGCTGTCGGTTATTTTCGTAACTGTAGACTGGGTTAAGATTAATCCCCGTGGTCTGGAGCTTGGTTACATTGCGCGATCGCAACAATTGCACCACAGCCGCCGAGCGGCGCGCCACTTCTTGCTGCACTTCTGCTGCGGTATTGTCTTGCACTTCTACGCCTAATTGCACCTGAGTCAAACTAGTTGCAATGGTTTCACTGCCCTGCCCTGTCACCGTTAGGGTTCTCATGATCATTTCTTCTGCTAGCACGGGTTTGATCGGCATCATACTTAGCAAGCCCAGCGCCAAGGGCAAAATGTAGCGCAACTTGATGGGGCGAACATTTGTGGGGCGATCGCTGGGGCGAGTTGCAGTCTGAGCCGTTCTAGGTAAATGGGTTGATAGTAAATGAGTCAGCATTGATTCTCCTCATACAGATACAAATTAGGGATAGCTCCCTGGGATATGTCCTTACTCTGCCATTTACTAGCCAGAAAGTTAGATCGGTTACACTTTTGGAAACTTTGGACAGTGCGTGAATTGTCGCGATCGCCTCCGCTTAAACGTCTGATTAAGGAGGTGGGCGTAATTAAACATAAAACCCTAAAAGTCTGCGCCGCCCGCGCAGCGGGCGGCGCAGACTTTTAGAATCTTGTTTTTATTTAGGTTGAATTACTTATTAGGCCGCTGCTTAAATTTCTTGGATCATCTGCCTTTGCTCAATAGGAGTGGGATACAGTTATGGCAAGCCTTGCCCAGGCATTTTGTAGCCCCCAGGAACCATAGTTTCTATGAGCGCTGAGCAGCCAGTCAAAACAATCCTTATTCTGGCCGCGAACCCAAACCGTGCTGCCCCGCTGTCAACTGTATGCCGAGTATTTTCAGGAGTATTTACGTGGCTAATCCAGGACTCTACACCGTTGGCGGCACCGTGCAGGCGGGCGGTGGCATTTACATTCCTCGGCAGGCCGACCAAGACTTGTTGCAGCTATGTCGCGATCGCATCTTTGCCTATGTGCTAACGCCGCGCCAAATGGGCAAGTCGAGTTTGATGGTGCAAACGGCAGAACAGTTGCAAACCGAAGGGGTGCGAACTGCCATTGTAGATTTGCAAGACTTGGGGGCGCAAGTTACCGCCGAGCAGTGGTACTTTGGGTTTTTGGTAAAGCTGGAAGACCAGTTGGAACTAGAGACCGATGTGGTGGACTGGTGGGGAGCGCGATCGCATTTGGGCGTGTCGCAGCGGCTGACGCTGTTTTTTGAGCAGGTGCTACTGAACGAGATTGCCGAACCCATAGTAATTTTTGTGGATGAGATTGACTCCACCCTTAGCTGCAGTTTGTGCGAGATATGCTAACTAAACGGGCACCGAAGCCAGTTGCCCTGCTAAAAACCTATCGAGATGTTCGGCGCGGTAGGCCGCCCGTGGTGGATGAGGAGCGATCGCTGATTAAGTCACACTTAAAGCTGTTGGGGGTGGTGAAGCGAGAGGGGAAAGCGCTTCAGGTGCGAAATCGGGTGTATCGGCAGGTGTTTGATCGGCAGTGGATTAAGGAGCATTTGCCGGAAAACCTGTGGCAGCGGATCAAGCCAGCGATGCCGATTATTGCAGTGTTGTTGGCAGCGTTTATTGGCATGGCGGGAGTGGCAGGGTATGCCTTTCAGCAGCGATCGGTTGCCCAAGATGCATTGGTGATCCGACAGCACCAAATTGCAGAACAGCAGACGAGAGAAACTAAAAAGCAAGCCAAGATTGCAACAAAGACCCAGTTTGCAAACAATCAGCGAGAGGAATTAGACGAACAACGGCGAAATGCAGGAACCCAGATGGAGCGGACACAAAAGCACTCTATTCAACTCGCAGAAGATCAACGACAATCAGCCACCCAGAAAATCTTAGTTGCTAAGTTGCGAGGGAAAGCTGCTGTGGTATTGGATCGACTGCCAACTGCTAGGGCAGTGGATGGCATGGTGATGGCGATTCAAGCGATGGGTGAGGTGATTTGGCAAAAGCCAGAGATGGCAAAACAGGTGTTGACCCCCGTGCAGTCGAGTTTGTTGGCAGCAGTGCAAAGTGTCAAAGAGCAAAATCTAATCACCAATGTAGCTGATGTCATTTCGGTCGCCTTTAGCCCAGATGGACAGACGATCGCGTCTGGCAGTTATGACAATATGGTGCGCTTGTGGGACTTGCAGGGTCAGCCCATCGGTCAACCCTTCCAGGGACACACAAATGCTGTCTTTCCCGTCGCCTTTAGCCCCGATGGCAAGACGATCGCGTCTGGCAGTGCGGACAACACGGTGCGGCTATGGGACTTGCAGGGTCAGCCCATCGGCCAACCCTTCCAGGGACACACATCTTGGGTCACTTCCGTCGCCTTTAGTCCCGATGGACAGACGATCGCGTCTGGCAGTTGGGACAACACGGTGCGGCTGTGGGACTTGCAGGGTCAGCCCATCGGCCAACCCTTCCAGGGACACACAAATGCTGTCTTTTCCGTCGCCTTCAGCCCCGATGGCAAGACGATCGCGTCTGGCAGTTTGGATAACACGTTGCGGCTGTGGGACTTGCAGGGTCAGCCCATCGGTCAACTCTTCCAGGGACACACAAATGCTGTCATTTCGGTCGCCTTTAGCCCAGATGGACAGACGATCGCGTCTGGTAGTTGGGACAAGACGGTGCGGCTGTGGAAAGGCAACTGGCAAGGATGGCTGCAAGCGGCTTGCAATCATTTGCGCTTCCATCCAGTTCTGCAAAAACCAGAGAGTAGCTCCGAGCCTCTAGTCGCAGCGGCGGCAAGGCAGACCTATGAAGAGCAGGTGTGGGGAAAATTGAACTTTGGGTCGAGGTGAAAGGGCACGGGTGAGGGTGTAGGTGCCTGGAGGGGCGGGTTTTGTTGTACCGTTTCTGGTGGAGCCGAGAGGAGATTGGCTTAACCCGCCCTTACAGGGTGCGGGGTTGGGGAGGAGGGCTGTTTAGGGTTGAGCGGTCGCTGTGGTTGTGTGGCGGTTCTTGGTTGGGGGCGATCGCCCCCTGCAACAAGATGGGCGATCGCATCATCCGTTAACCAACAGTAGGGGCAGGTTTAGCCAGCATGTTTATGTTCTACAGCACTGATCTACAAAACCTGCCCTTCCCCAGGATGTTTATTGTGACAGCCAGTTTCGAGGGCGATCGCCTCCTGCAA
>JBBQFG010000339.1:0-3893 GCA_038321765.1 Elainellales cyanobacterium | reverse complement strand
GCACTGACAGCTACACACTCCTGAACTTAAATCAGTTTGTTACTGAGAGAAATACAAATCAAATCAACGAAACTTTTCTTGCTAAAGTTACAGGTGATTCGATGATTGAAGCGGGTATTTTTCCCGGTGATTTGCTAGTTGTTGAGGTATGTAGCCAACCAAATAATCGAGATATTGTTTTAGCAAGGGTTAACGGTACTTTGACAGTAAAGCGATACCATGCCAACGCAGGAATAGTTCAGCTTCTCCCAGAAAGCACAAATCCAGAGCATGAACCAATAGCTATTCAAATAACGGATCAAGATGCTTTTCAAATCGTGGGCATCGTTAGACATGTAATGCATAGCCCGAAGAATAGGTATTAACTAAACTCTGCGAAAAACGGTCTAACAACCCGGTTGGAGCGGACTGGCAAAAATGGTTAGTGTTGTAGCAAAGATAGTGGTCGCCGCTCAACCGGATCGTTAGCCCGCTACGTTATGCAGAAGAAGAGTAACTGTTCCGGTATCAGTGGAAGCGCGATCGCCCCCCAATTACGAACGGTGAGTTGATTCAGTTTTCGGTCTCAGTGAACAGCCCCAGCTAGTTTCTAGTGAGTGGTAAACGTTGAGTGGTTGTTAGATGTGGGTCTGAGTGAAATGTCCCAGCAGGTTTGGGGGCGATCGCAGAAAAGCTCTGGTACGGTTCAGCTTCTAGTCACAACGGCAGGCTAACACCGCGTTGGTGCGGACAGTCTAGAACTGCCTCCTACCGCTTGCTAGGCGAGCAGTGTAGGATGGTGGAAAGGAGGACAGTATGAACATTCCCATCATTGATGAGGTCGTTGAACAATTAAAGGTCATGCCACAGAATTTGCAACGGCAAGTGCTGGAGTTTGTTCGGGCATTAGTCAACGCTGAAGTTCGAGGTACACCGGGGCAGCAATTGCTGCGTTTTGCAGGTTCAATCCCTCCCGACGATCTTCAGTTGATGCGGGCAGCAATTGAGCAAGACTGTGAACGGGTAGATGTCGATGAGTGGTAGGTATTTGCTAGATACCAACATCATCATTGCCCTCTTTGCAGATGAAGCGATCGTCAAAAGTAGTCTTGCTCAAGCCAATGAAGTTGTCATTCCAAATTTTGTGATTGGTGAATTGTGTTACGGTGCGAGAAAATCAGGGCGCGTTGGAGCAAATTTAGCCAGAGTAGATGAGCTAATTGTTAACAGCACAATACTTGGATGTGATGCTGAAACTGCGCGCCAATACGGTGAGGTGAAAAGCAAATTGAGGCTCACAGGTCGCCCGTTACCTGAGAATGATGTCTGGATTGCAGCCCTTGCACTACGCCATGACCTAATTTTGGTAACACGCGATGCTCATTTTCAAGAAGTTGAGAGTTTGCAAACAGTAGCGTGGTGAAGAGTGCCGCTGCGTAACAACCCTAGTGCAGCGGATTGACCCAAGCCGCTTGTGGTGTTGCAAGGATATCGACAACTGCTGACTAGGAACGTTAGACAGACTATCCACTCAGCGATCGCTCCTCCCTGCGACTGCCGATGAGCAGGATGTGCATGGGTTCCGCGATTGTGTACGCACCGATCGCTACAAATCCTCACTCTGGCACAATTGCTGCAAATCAGAACTTCAGCATGTTTGTATAACCATACAAATCGGTGTATTGAACTCTAGTTCGAACTAGAAGGAATCTTTTTAGACATGACTCAAATGTCACAAGGACTACGTTATCTCCCAAAAATCCTAGTCGCACTAACTTGGAGTTTGGCAGGTTTTTATTTTTTAAGCCCAATAGTAGTCTGGTTCCTGATACCTTATTTAGCGGTTCAGCCTGACAGATTTGCCGCGAGTGCGATCGCCCTTGTAGGCAGTCCAGGCTTCAGGATTCTGTGTGGAATCCTGACCGGGATGACTAGCTTGCTACTTTGGCAGCCATCATTTAACAGATTAGTATCGTTAACTTTAGCGATTCTCATCCTGGTCCTCCTCTCCTGGGGTGGGTTTGCATTTGCGATGGGCGATACCCAGGGCGTGATCCAAAATGTCTTTCAGGCCGCTGAAAGCGGCAGTCTTAGGAATACCCGTGAACAATTACTGGTTCAAAGTCTACCATTATCTCTATCCAAACAATTGATTCAGTTAGGGACAAATGTAAATGCCCGAGATCCAGAAGGACGTTCTGCACTTTACTCAGCAAGCTGGGAAGGAAGAGATCCAGAAATACTAAAATTACTGCTTCAGTCAGGCGCTAAACCTGATGCATTGGCCTTGCATAACGCGATTTTTTGGGGACGATTGGACGCCGTTCAGTTGATGTTCAAAGCAACATCTGATGATGGTAAAGCACTGGTTGCAGAACTTGGGAATGATGCTCTACAGGCAAATAGCGTTCACACCAGTGCAAGTGAAGCCGATCGCGCAGAAATTACTAAACTGTTGATCGCACGCGGTGCAAAATAAATCAAAAATTAGTAATAGGCTGTCCTTTGCTAGATGGGAGTGCAATCGAACCCACAGAACGTCGTCAAACGAGATTTTCCGCACGATCGCTATGGACAAGCTCCCAAAACTCAACAGCATCCATCGTCCCTTGACGATCAACTATGGAAAAAATGCCGTCACGCTTCATAGCCGCGTTTCACAACCACCATTGTCTGGGGTGACGGATGTGGAAGGCGATCGCGTCACAATCAAGACTTTGAATAAAGTGGGTTGAGCGCGGTCTAACAACCCTGCTGGAGCGGACTGTTAAGAGATCTTGGTTGTGTTGCAAAAGTTGCTTGCAGCCGCTCAGCAGGAACGTTGTACTCCTGGGTTATCGATGGGGCAGTACATAAACGTTATCTGTTGGTATTGAAAGTTTTTGGGCTACCCTGAAAGTATAGTTAGTGAGATAGTCCTGCTATGAGCGTTGTAATCTCAGATGAGATCCTACAAGCATCCCAACTTACCCCAAGCGAATTTCGCCAAGAAATTGCATTACACCTGTTCCACACAGGTCGCTTAACGCTGGGTTATGCCAGTAAACTAGCAGAGATGCCTCTCAATGCTTTTCGCCAACTCCTCAAACAACGGAATATTCCCCTTTACATTTATGACGTTGAGGATTTTGAATTAGATTTGAAAAACTTACAGGCGTTGGGGCGGTTGTGATTGTCATCAGCGACACATCAGCGATCACGAATCTGGCAGCCATTCAACACTTACAACTCTTGCCTCAACTCTATAATCAAGTCACTATTCCCGAAGCGGTGTATCGTGAACTTGCAGAGGTTGATCCGCCGGTTCCAGGAACCCTCGAAGTTCAAACTTCTCTTTGGGTTGAAGTGAGGCAAGTGGTCAACCGCACGGTTGTTGAGCGTCTTCAGGTCGAGGTGAGGTTAGACCCTGGAGAATCTGAGGCGATCGCCCTTGCCTTGGAACTCAACGCAGATTTGCTTTTGATTGATGAGCGTCGTGGCAGAGCGGAGGCTGATCGGTTGGGAGTGCGGATTACTGGATTGCTGGGTATCTTGGTTGAGGCAAAGCAGAAAGATTTGATTGTTGCTGTCAAGCCACTGATGGATACCCTGATTGCGACGTCAGATTTTAGAGTATCTTCAGCCCTGTACAACCAGATTTTAGATATCGTTGATGAAGTGTAACTGATAAGGGTGGGGGATATTAGTATTGGCGCAGCACAACAAATCGTTGGAGCCGCCGTATTGAAGTTGTCTGTGGGAGCCAAAGATATCGGTGGCGGCTCAACTCAATCGTTATGCCTCTGAATAAATGCCACGCTCATACACCCGCTACCCGTACACAATCATTACTGTGCTTGCTTTCCATCAGGCACAGACTACTTGGAGAAAGATATGACAGACAAGAAAAGTGTCCTGGTGATTGGCTTGCAACC
>JBBQFG010000338.1:0-3918 GCA_038321765.1 Elainellales cyanobacterium | reverse complement strand
TTGCTCTTTAGGGCATCAATCCAGTCACAGCAAGGTTTCTGGGGGCTTGTGTGAAAAGGGTATCTCCTGTGTCCTTTACCAATATTGGGTTTCACGCAATGAAAAGCTGAACTCCTTTCCTAGTAAGACTTTGAGAGACTTTTGCGTAATGGATAGCCCGCTGGGAGAGGGGTTGGGGGTGAGGGCTATAGACTTTTGTCAGTCAACCAGGGTCTACTCTTCGACCCTGACTAAGCTGCCATCTTCTGCCCCATCAGTACCAGACGGTTGAGGCTCATCGACACCCGACTCCTCGCGTTCGCGGCTGAGGCGGCTTAGCAGCGACAAAACCTGAGTCCCTTCCTCAATCGAGTTATCTTCGACAAAAATCACCTCGGGTGTGCGGCGCAGACGAACGCGCTGCCCCAATTCAGTCCGGACAAAGCCCGTGGCTGACTTTAACCCCGCCATTGTTTCGGCTTTTGCTTCGGGAGTGCCGTAAATGCTGACAAAGACTTTGGCGTGTTGCAGATCGCCTGCCACGTCTACGTGGGTAACGCTGACCATACCCACTCCCACCCGGTCATCTTTGATGCCGGAGATTAGAAGTTGGCTCACTTCTCGTTTAATTGACTCTGCTACGCGGGCAATCCGCCGATCTGTCGCCATGATAGTCCTCCACCGGGAACGCGGGTTCTTGCCGCATTGCTGAATTCCAGGTATGAGTTTTGGTATGGGTGCCGCACTCAGTGCGGCACCCATACCAAAATTCATACATCAAACCAGGAACGCGGGTTCTTACCCTAGATCCAGCATAGCGCGGAGGGTGAAGCTCAGAAATGCAAAGGCCGAAAGGATTAGCAGGCTGCTGGCGATCGCCGTTGAAGGGCGCTTGAACAGCGGAAACAGGGGACTAGCCAGTGTATACAAGATACCGAGGCTAATGGAAACTAAGTAGCGAGGATACCGTGAAATATTGTTTAAAAAATCTTCCATGAGTTTTCCTATCAAAAAAGCGCGATCGCATCTCAACAAAAATGCGTTCCAGAACTGTTCTTCTGAATTATTGTATGGGTATTTTAAGGCATCGTCCCAGATAGCACCTTGTTCAGCACTTTAGCGTCAACCATTTCGCCGCGTCCATTTTTAAAGTGGGCGGGCGGTAAAGGCAAACTGATTACTCAATACAGTAACTACCTGCCCAGCGACTTCGATAAATATTACGAGCCGTTTTTGGGCGGGGGTGCCATCTTTTTCTACTTGCAGCCACCCCGCTCGATTTTGATGGACATCAATCCAGAGCTGGTCAATGTGTATTGTTGTATTCGCGATCGCGTCGATCAGGTGATTGAACTACTCGAAATTCATCAGCTACAGCACAGCCACGACTATTACTACCAGATGCGTGCCAGTAAGGGTTCCACAGATCTGGAAAAGGCCGCTCGGCTGATTTATCTAAACCGCACCTGTTTTAATGGGCTATACCGCGAAAATTCAAAAGGGCAATTTAATGTGCCGATGGGGCGCTACAAAAACCCAAAAATCTGCCATGTTGAGTTGCTCTACTCTGTATCTGCTGCACTAAAAAATGCGGAGGTTTGGGTTCAGTCCTTCGACGGCATTTTGGCACTAGCCGAAACGTCGCGAGACTTCGTCTACTTCGACCCGCCCTACTACCCCATTAGCCCTACGAGCCGATTCACGGCCTATAGTCGCGCTTGCTTTAGTCGTGCCGATCAAATTCGGCTGCGGGAGGTATTTGGTGAACTGGCGCAGCGCGGAGTCCAAGTGATGTTATCTAACTCTGACTGTCCGTTTATTCGAGACTTGTACGAGGGGTTTCAAATTCACACCATTTATGCGACACGAGCAATTAACTCCAACGCTCAGCGGCGCGGCAAAATTACCGAGGTTTTAGTCACCTCGATACATCTTTAAAGCGATCGCCAGAGAATTATAAACAGACCATGTTGGGATCGACCAAGTTCATGTAGAAACTATGAAGTTGATTTGGCAAGCCTGTCGCCTAATTATGAAGTTTACGTATATCTACGAAGCGCTTCATTCCTGCAACCCTTGATCTGAGATAGGCTGTTGGTCAAATAAGCAGGCTAGAGGACTCATCAATTTAGGTGACGCTATCTCTTGTTCTTAAGATACTTAGCAGCAGTTGTGCATCTGGCCTGAGCTTCGACTAGCCTTCAAACTAAGCTTTGATGCGTCGAAGATTTAGGCATCATTCATAAGGGTAGGTACACATGGCATCGTCTCCGTTATCAACAAATTTTAGGCTAGATCTACGCTCACCTGGAGCAGCTAGGTTACGCCGAGGTGTCGCTGTTGGTTGGCTTCGAGTCTTTACACTAGTTTCACTCGATGCATTTTTACTGATGATGGCTTGGCGTTTAGCCAGAACTATTGGAACCGAAATTCATTCCCCTTGGACCAAAAATAGTGCCATCTTTCATGTTGTTATTTTGGCAGTCGGGTTGGGGGTCATTACTGCAAAGGGTCTATATTTACCCGGCGATAAGCGGCGTGACTACTTCGGGCTAATTCAAGCCATTTCTCTAGCGGTTTTTCTGCTGCTGCTAACGGCGTTTTTGTATGAGCCGGGTCAGTTTGTCTCGCGCTCAACGTTTCTGCTGTTTTGGCTGTTTAGTATCGCCTTTGTCTGTGTGGGTCGGTTTTTGGTAGAAACGGCTGTTGAGCGATCGCGCCAGAGTGGTGCTATTCGCTACCCCGTGTTTCTGATTTCTGACTCGGTTGATAAAGACAGGGAGTTGGTGTCTCGTGAGAATCGCTACAATATCTTGGGAACCGCCGACAGTAGCTGCTTAGATCGAGGGAATCGAGATGCGACGTTAGACAAAATCCGCAACATGGGCGTAGTAGAAATCTTTATTTCTTGGGAATCTATTCGCAAGCGGATGTTTCTATGCTGGCACTTTCAGACGGCTGGGATTACCGTTCACCTATTGCCAGCCGGTTCTGAACCGATGATGCCAAAGTCTGAATTGTGGATTATTGGTGGCCAACCTTCCTTAACTTTTCCACCCCCGGTGATTACGGGTAGCGATTTTTGGCTGAAGCGATCGTTTGACTTCTGTGCCTGTGTCGTTTTGATGGCTCTATTCTCGCCGCTGCTGTTGACATTGGCGGCACTGATCCGACTCGATTCTCCTGGACCTATTTTCTTCCGTCAGGTTAGGGTTGGCTTGCACGGTCGCCAGTTCAAAGCTTGGAAGTTCCGTACGATGGTTGCCAATGCATCTCAGTTGCAAAAGGAGTTGGAAGCTCGCAACGAAATGAAAGACGGCGTTCTGTTCAAAATGAAGGATGATCCCCGTGTAACGCGTGTAGGTGGTTTCTTGCGTAAGTACAGTCTGGATGAGTTGCCTCAGCTCTTTAATGTTCTGTTTGGTGAGATGAGCTTGGTGGGTCCCCGACCGCTGCCCACTCGCGACGTAGAGCGGTTTTCAGAGTTTCATTACCTACGCCATGAGGTACTGCCGGGTATCACGGGGCTATGGCAAGTATCTGGTCGGTCTGATATTGAAGATTTTGAAAAAGCGGTGGGGTTGGACATTACTTACATTGAGAACTGGTCACTGTGGCTAGACCTGAAAATCTTGTTACAAACTGTGGTGGTAGTGCTTGGTAAGAAAGGAGCCTATTAGCCAACTGGGTCGTTAGCTGTTAGGTTTCGGTCGTAAGTAGTTCAACCTAAATAAAAACCAAATTCTAAAACCCTGCGCCGCCCGCTGTGCGGACGACGCAGGGTTTTAGAATCTTATATTTATAGCCATAGTCATAAAGCTTAGGACATGCCAGCGTCATTCCCGCGCAGGCGGGAATCCACCCCCGCACCTATCGAGCAGATGGATTCCCGCCTGCGCGGGAATGACAGGGAGGCGTCCTATTGATCATGGCTACCGC
>JBBQFG010000337.1:0-3927 GCA_038321765.1 Elainellales cyanobacterium | reverse complement strand
AGATTGTCATACAGGGCTTGGCGAAATTGCTGAAGTTGTTTGAAAATCATGAGGTCAATGTGATGAATACTTCATTGACCTTACGGCAGTCGGTGGCTCTCATTGACTGCCTCTCTCTTCAAAGTTAGTCCAAACTAAAGTCTTCAAAGTTAGTCCAAACTAAAGTGATCAATAGGACGCCTCCCTGTCATTCCCGCGCAGGCGAGAATCCATCTGCTCGATAGGTGCGGGGGTGGATTCCCGCCTGCGCGGGAATGACGCTGGCATGTCCTAAGCTTTATGACTATGGCTATATATTAGACCTCTCCTGCATGAATACTTTGGTAGTGGTATTGAGGTAAGGATTTTTTGATGGGCGTGAATCGTTTCCCGGCTTCGCCGGAAAACTTTCCACGCCGGAGATCTATTGGATTGTTTAAATCCTAGCTGCGTCCAGACCTGTACGCGCTGGCTTTGTAGTTTGGGCTTTGTAGAAGGTTTCTAGGCTGTCGCGATCGCCCACAAATCGCCAGTGCCAGGGTTCATAACTGACCCCTTGCGAATTGTTTTTAGGAAAAGACAGCTCAAACCCAAACCGCGCCGCGTTGGCCTGTAACCAGCGAAAAGCGGGTGTGGTTTCAAACGTAATCTGCAAGTCGGTTGCAGACCGGGTGCCATCGGCTATATCGACGGCGTAGCCTGTGTGGTGCTCACTGTAGCCCGGTGGAGCGCTTACCGCTGCCCGTTCGGTGGCTGTTAGACCCTGTTTGGCTTTAAGGGTAAAAAATAAATAAGTCTGGTCAGCAATTGAGCGAAACCCAGATACCGGAACGAGCGAAATTTGCTTTGCCTTAGCCGCTTGCGCCATCGCCAGAAAATTTTGAGCGGCCGTGTTGTGCAGCTTGATGCTGCCATTGGGCACTACAGAACCAAGACTAGCGGTGGACGCTTCTCGATATGCAAAATGCCCTAACAGCAAATCTGTAGAGGCACCGAGAGAACGCCAGTTCAGGGTGGTTTCCAGTCCAGTTTCTGCGGGGACAAAGGGGACTGAGTTAGAGTCCACTGGTGGGTCAGAACTGGAAAGCGAATGGTTGGCTAAGCCCAATAGTAGGGCGATCGCCAAACCTAGCAAACCCCACCAGCGTCGTCTCACCCGTCGGGGGCGATTGGGGATAAGGGATATGTCTGCTTCAACTGAGTCTCGCAGTGCTTCAGGAATATCTGTTTCAGGGGGTTTCACTACTGGTGTTCTAGATAGCCCTGTCTCGTTCACTGCATTGCTCCTGCCATCAACCCACTGCTCCATTCGTGATTGTAGTCTGAGTTAGTCCAAAGCCAACATCTACGACCTGAAAAAACAGGCTAAGGGAAACATCAAATACTCTAAGAAGAACAGTTTCCAGATGAATTGGTAGAACCGGGTAAGCGTGGATTTTTTGGCAAAGTCAACCCGGCGGCTTTGAAGCCAGAGTGCTAGCAGCGCCAACAGGTGAGTCGGGATGAGAATAAACGGGTTTAGCGTGGAAATCACCAATCCAGCGACCATCATGCCCACATAGCAGAGTATTAGCACGCCACGGGTGAGGTTAAAGACCGTTCGCTGCCCTAGTCGCAGAGCAAAGGTGCTGATGTGGTAAAGCCGATCGCCTTCTAAGTCGGGAATATCTTTGAGTAAGGCGATCGCCCAGGTGTAGACCAAAATAAACAGTGTTAGCGTCCAAACCGTAGGCGGAATGTAGGGTAAGCTGCCGAGTTTTTCTTGAAGGTGTAAAAACAGCCCCAGGTTTACGATTAGTCCCCGAACGCTAAAAATACACAGCGATGCCCACACCGGAAACCGCTTCAGGCGGATGGGCGGTAAGGAATAGGCAGTGCCAATCAACAGACTAAGGCAAACCGTTGCCGCCAGAAACCGCCCTTGGGTTAGCGACACTGCTAGGGCGAGCAGTCCGGCGATCGCCACAATTGCCCACCCTTGCCGCCGAGAAAACTCGCCTGAGGCTAGCGGTAGATGTGGTTTGTTGATCTGGTCAATTTCTACGTCTTCGAGTTGGTTAAGCCCCACAATGTAAACGTTGCCAGCCAAACAGGCAAGCAGCGTCAGGAAAACAGAACCAACTGGAAATGCAAAGCCCTCGGCAACGGGAGGGATTGACAGGGAAGAACCCGTGGACGGGGTGGCGATCGCAATTAGCGATAAACCCAGAATGCTCAGGGTTGTACCCACTACCGTATGAGGCCGAGAGAACTTCCAGAAGGCGTAGAGCCAAGATGCCAGTTTCTTTAAAAAATTAGGTTTAGTATCAGGCGACTGGGAAGATGAAATAGGAGTTTTTTGAGGAGAAATCTGGCTCATAGATACCCAACCTAAGGTTCAGGCTCAATCTTATCGCTAGGTTGGTCGCAGTTTGACAGTAGTCTTGCGTCGTCTGCCTTTGGAGGTGAATCAGGCAGGGTAGTGGTATTGAGGTAAGGATTTTCAGATGGGCAGGCTAAGCCCGCCCATCTGAAAATCCTTACAAGTTTAGAACTACCTCAGGCAGAACTAGGCATGGATAGTTGAGAATAATAGCAGAGTCAACGCTATGAGCTGTACAACCTCCCATGCCGGAAATGAGCGATCGCAAAAAGCGCATTATGGAACATCTCGCCCGCACTCGCGGCAACTATACCGCTCCTGCCGCTGCCCAGCCCGTTGAACGCAAACAGCAAATCATGGATCACGTCAAGCGAACAAAAGGATAACTAGAAAATTTGGTAGTGGTATTGAGGTAAGGATTTTTGATGGGCAGGCTAAGCCTGCCCATCAAAAATCCTTACATATTTAGGACTACCGTACCGCCTTGCTTCACCGACTGATGAAAAATCGGTTTATCCTGATAGAAGGGTAGTTTACAGAACTTTATACTGCCTTCTTGGCTTAATTTATGAAGTGTGTCATTAATCGTCGTGCCCAGTTCTCCGCCAGTCACCGTTACTGGCTACCAGAACTCAGTGAGTCAGAAAATATTGAGCGCTTCGGTGCTTGCACGCGATCGCCGGGGCATGGGCACAACTACGTTCTATTTGTGGCAATGGAGGGCGAGCTGGATCAGTACGGCATGGTGCTAAACCTGTCGGATGTTAAGCAGGTGATTAAGCGAGAAATTACTAGCCAGCTTGACTTTTCTTACCTCAATGATGCCTGGGAAGAGTTTCAGCACACCCTGCCGACTACCGAAAACATGGCGCGGGTGATTTGGCAGCGGCTGGCACCCCATCTGCCGTTGGTCAACATTCAACTGTTTGAACACCCCGAACTTTGGGCCGACTATCAAGGACATGACATGGACGCGTATCTCACCATTAGCACTCACTTCAGCGCCGCTCACCGCTTGGCGTTGCCCAGCCTCACCCTAGAGCAAAACTCCGAAATCTACGGCAAGTGTGCGCGGGTCAACGGTCATGGCCACAACTACCACTTAGAAGTCACCATTCAAGGCGAAATTGACCCGCGCACGGGGATGCTGGCCGACTTAGTTGCGGTTCAAAAAGCGGTGGATGAGTATGTGGTAGAACCATTTGACCACACGTTCTTAAATAAAGACATTCCCTATTTTGGGCAGGTGGTGCCCACGGCAGAAAACATTGCAGTGCATATTCGTGATTTGCTAGAAGCCCCAATTCGTCAGATTGGCGCGAAGCTACATAAGGTCAAGCTGATCGAAAGCCCCAATAACTCAGCGGAAGTATACGGGTTGCCTCTGGCTGCCAGCCCGTCTCGTTCGCAGCAGGAACCCGCCTTAGCAAGCCTATAGAACTCATTTGACATCTTTCCGGTGATCGCGAATATTTTGTAGGGGCGAAGCATTTGCATCAATATTCTGGCAACGCAGCGTCAATTCGAGTGCAAATGCTTCGCCCCTACTGCCCAAAAATCGCCCTAAATCTCAATTCTAATTAGAT
>JBBQFG010000336.1:0-3950 GCA_038321765.1 Elainellales cyanobacterium | reverse complement strand
ATTTAGGGCGATTTTTGGGCAGTAGGGGCGAAGCATTTGCACTCGAATTGACGCTGCGTTGCCAGAATATTGATGCAAATGCTTCGCCCCTACAGAATATTCGCGATCACCGGAAAGATGTCAAATGAGTTCTATAAGAGCCGCGCCGCTCTCGCCCTAAAGCTTTAGGTGAGGGAGCTTTAGGTGAGGGAAAATCGCTGTAATAGCTGATAAGTAGATAGGCTTAATTAAATATAAGATCCTAAAACCCTGCGCCGCCCGCTGTGCGGGCGGCGCAGGGTTTTAGGATTTGGTTTTTATGTAGGTTGAACTACTTAACAGGAGTACAGAGACAATTGTCGGATTAACTTGCGGATTTGCTAGCTTCCAGGTTTGCTAGATTTCAGACCAGTTAGATTTCAGTTAGATGTCAGATTTCAGCGTGTCTGTCTGCTTACCCGTCCAGAAAACGCTAGTCTAGTATTGACTGCAATCTGTAGCTCGACTGTTTGCCCATGACTGCTCCAACAGATACCCCAACCGCCTCTCAGGAAAACCTGATTAGCAATCCTCTAAACGGTTCGAATGTTATGCCTTCCGTTGTCAACTCCATTGACGAACCAGAAGCGCCCGATTTAGATGTAGAAATGTCGCTGTTCGACCATCTAGAAGAATTGCGAACGCGTATTTTCTACGCGCTAATTGCCGTTGTCGTGGGCATTGTGGGCTGCTTCTTCTTTGTCAACCCTATTGTTCAACTGCTAGAGGTTCCGGCGCAGGGTGTAAAGTTTCTACAGCTTTCACCGGGCGAGTACTTTTTTGTGTCTATTAAAGTTGCTGGCTACAGCGGGCTGCTGCTGGGTAGTCCGTTTGTACTGTACCAAATTATTCAATTTGTGCTGCCCGGTCTAACCCCAAAAGAGCGGCGGATTGTTGCACCGATTGTGATGGGTTCTACTGTCTTATTTATAGCTGGCTTGGGATTTGCCTACATTGCCCTAATTCCAGCGGCGCTAAACTTCTTTATTAACTATGGCGAGAATGTAGTTGAGCAGCTTTGGTCGATCGATCGCTATTTTGAGTTTGTGCTGCTGCTGCTCTTTAGTACGGGGTTAGCGTTTCAGATTCCCGTCATTCAGATTTTGTTAGGCTTGTTAGGGCTAGTGTCGTCTAAACAAATGTTGGCGGGGTGGCGCTACGTAATTTTGGGTGGTGCAGTGCTGGGGGCTGTGCTGACTCCCTCTACAGATCCGGTGACCCAAAGTCTGCTGGCGGGGGCTGTGTTGGGGCTTTACTTTGGCGGAACGGGTGTGGTGAAGCTGTTGGGGCGTTAGCTGAGAACTAGTAGTAAGGTGGGCAGTGCCCACCTTACTACTAACTTATGTAGGCATCTTTTTTAAGCGATCGCCTCATACTCGCACTCTTAGCTAGCGGTTTGCCCCCAGGTGACGTAAGGTAATTTTGCCGCCGTTGCTCTAATTTGCGCGATCTGCGCCACTAGTTGTCCGGTGGCATCCCAGGTGCCGGAGGTGAACATATTGCGAGCGCCTTCTCCCATGCAAATTGGGGCGGAAATATCGCCGCAGACAGCAGTCATGGTTTCTAAGTTTACATCTACGGTTGCTTGAGGATTGGCGGTAATTGCTGCCTGTAGCTGTTTCACATCGGCTTCACTAGCGGTGACACAGGGAATGCCCATTGCCACGCAGTTACCGAAAAAAATTTCGGCAAAGCTTTCGCCAATTAGGGCTTGAATTCCCCATTTGGCGATCGCTTGGGGTGCATGTTCCCGCGACGAGCCGCAGCCAAAGTTGCGGTTGACTACTAGAATAGTTGCGCCTTGGTATTGGGGTTGATCAAACGGGTGCTGGCCGTTGGTTTGGCTGCGATCGTCGGCGAAGGCGTTTGCGCCCAGGCCGTCGAACGTGACGCACTTGAGAAACCGAGCAGGAATGATCCGATCGGTATCGATATCGTTGCCCACTAGGGGAATGCCGCGACCTGAAACAGATTTAACTTGACTCATAGTGATGCTGTCCTCAATTCCTAAATCTTTAATAGATTTCTTTCGTAAATGCTTTTTTAAAGGGCGTGAACTATTTTCTGGCGAAGTCAGAAAATAGTTCACGCAGACGATCTAACGTGTGCCTCGATCGCTGAGCATTTGACCAATCAGTGGCCGTAGCAGCCCGTCGGGCAGGAGTTTGCGGAGTAGCAAAATAAAGCTGGCGTTGCCACCTGCCGGGTAGCGGAGGCGATCGCGTCCATCGGTTGCCGCTCGGTAGATCACCTGTGCTGTGACCTCTGGTGGGGAACCTGTCTCTCCGGCCTTGTTGAGATTAGGCAGCACGGCGGCGACCAGGGAATCGTAGGCATCTAGCCCAGGACGTTTGGCGATCGTCATCGACCGACTATAAAAGTCCGTTTTGATCGGCCCTGGCTCGACAATTTTGACGCGAATGTTGAACGTTTTTAGCTCGTAGGCCAGCGAGTCAGAAAACCCTTCTACAGCCCACTTCGTCCCGTGATAGAGGCTGTAGAGCGGGAATGCCAGGTGTCCACCAATTGAGGCAACGTTGATTATCACCCCCGACTGCTGTTGCCGAAACTGGGGCAGCAGGGCACGCGTCACATTCATTAATCCAAATACGTTGGTGGCAAACTGTTGCTCAATTTGCTCCGGGGTACAGACTTCAAAGGGGCCAATGAGGCCATATCCCGCATTGTTGACCACTACGTCGATTTTCTGAAACCGTTCTAGTACGGTAGCGATCGCTCGCTCTATTGAGGCTGGATCGGTGACATCTAAGGCAGGGCAAATCAGGCGATCGGTTTGCACTAGGTCAGATTTTTCGGGCGATCGCATGGTTGCCGCCACATTCCACCCATTTTGGTGAAATAGCAGCGCCGCCGCCCGCCCGATTCCCGTTGAGGCTCCTGTAATTAGCACAGTTTTAGGCATGGTGGTCATGGCTCTACAGCCACTCGCGAACGTCGCTCACCTGTCCTGTTACAGCCGCCGCTGCCACCATTGCCGGACTCATCAGCAGCGTCCGTCCTGATGAAGAACCCTGCCGCCCTTTAAAGTTACGGTTGGAAGACGAGGCGCTAATTTGCCGCCCTACCAGTTTGTCAGGGTTCATGGCAAGGCACATTGAGCAACCCGCGTTGCGCCATTCAAACCCCGCTGCTTCAAAAATTTTGTCTAGCCCTTCGGCTTCAGCTTGCAGCTTCACCCGCTCCGATCCAGGCACCACAAAGGCTTTGATCCCGTCGGCCACATGGCGACCCTTGGCAATTTTAGCCGCTTCTCGCAAATCGCTAATCCGGCCATTGGTGCAACTGCCGATAAAGCAGACATCGACTTTGGTGCCCTTAATCGGAGTGCCCGGAGCCAAATCCATGTACTGATAGGCTTCTTCAGCCAGAAAGCGATCTTCTTCGAGCAATGATTCTGCGGTGGGGACTAAATCGCCTACGCCAATCCCCTGACCGGGGGTAATGCCCCAGGTGATCGTCGGTGTAATCTCATTCGCGTCGAACACGACCACATCGTCATAGTCGGCATCGGCATCGCTGCGGATCGCCGTCCACCAAGCCATAGCTGTTTCCCAGTCGTCGCCATTAGGTGCAAAGTCTCGCCCCTTGAGATATTCAAATGTCACCGCGTCGGGGTTGACGTAGCCACAGCGCGCCCCTCCTTCGATCGCCATGTTGCAAACGGTCATCCGTTCTTCCATGCTCATGTGTTCAAAGGTGGTGCCCGCAAACTCATAGGCGTAGCCAACGCCGCCCTTCACGCCCAAGGTGCGAATGATGTGTAAAATCACGTCTTTGGCGTACACACCGGGTTTCAGCGGCCCATTCACTTCAATTTTACGTACCTTCAGCTTAGCCAGCGCCAGGGTTTGTGAGGCTAACACGTCGCGCACTTGACTGGTACCAATGCCAAAGGCGATCGCCCCAAATGC
>JBBQFG010000335.1:0-3997 GCA_038321765.1 Elainellales cyanobacterium | reverse complement strand
GGTAGTGGTAGTGATGTAAGGATTTTTTGATGGGCGGACTGCGCCCACCCATCAAAAAATCCTTGCTAATTGAGGACTACCAAATTTTATTGAATTGATAATCTGTGACACTCAGAAAATGGAGAAGTAAGAAATTGGGGTAAAATCTTCGCTTAACAGCAAAGGTTACAGGTACTCGGAGGCTACAGCCTTCTATACCGTTGCCCATTTCTCGTTCTACGGATAGTCACACATGACAACAAACCTTGCCGAACATCAGGTCATCGGAATTGATCTAGGCGGCACCGCTATTAAACTGGGGCGGTTTGATCAAGCGGGACACTGTTTACAAGCTCTAACGGTACCCACACCCCAACCGCCCCAACCCACCGTCGTGCTGGATGCAATGGTGGCGGCGATCGCCCAGCTTGATCCCCAAAACCAGTGCCGCGCCATTGGGTTAGGGACTCCAGGGCCTGCCGATGCAACTGGACGAATAGCCCGTGTAGCCATTAACCTGGGCTGGAAAGATGTGCCCTTAGCCGATTGGCTGGAAGCAAAAACGGGCAAACCTACCGTGCTCGCCAACGACGCTAACTGTGCCGGATTGGGCGAAGCTTGGCTAGGGGCAGGGCGGCGATTTCAGGACATGATTGTGCTGACGCTGGGTACGGGAGTGGGGGGTGCCGTCATTATGGATGGCACTCTTTTCGCTGGACGGCATGGAACGGCGGGAGAACTAGGACTAATTACGCTGGATCTCCAAGGTGCCCCCTGCAATAGTGGTAATCGCGGCTCATTAGAACAGCATGTTTCAGTCCAAGCGATTCGACGGCGCACGGGGCTAGAACCTGACCAACTTGGGCAACAGGCCGCAGCAGGTAATGCAGAGGCGATCGCCTTTTGGCACACCTACGGCTGTGAACTCGCCGCTGGACTGGCCAGCCTACTCTATGTCCTCACGCCCGAAGCCGTGATTATTGGTGGCGGCATCAGCGCTAGTTTTGAGTGGTTCTACCCCGCCCTTCTAGAAGAACTAGAAACCCGCGTATTGGCTAGCTCTCGCGAGGGGTTGCAAATTCTCCCGGCTGAATTGGGCAACCAGGCGGGGATTGTGGGAGCGGCTAAGCTAGCGTGGGAGTTAGTGGAAGCGTTAGGGGTTAAGTCACAAAACGTAGAAGAGGAGAGACCTGCGATCGATCTAGATGTCCAGTCCGCTGCCTCTTCAGAATCCCTTTCCGAGTTCTTGGCGGCAGAGTTGCAGCGGGTACAGCTTGCCTATTGTATGGCAACCGAGATGGCGCAGTACAAGGCAGGTTTTTTGGCGCGTGCGTCTCATGAGGTGCGATCGCCGCTGAATGGGATGATTGGGCTACAGCAGCTAATTTTGTCGGATCTATGCGATAGCCCAGAAGAGGAACGCGAGTTTATTAAACAGTCGAATCATTCGGCCTTGAAAATGTTGGCACTGCTGGATGAGGTCGTCAATATTTCTAAGACAGAACACGGCACCAACAAGCTAGAAATTCAGCCGCTGCAATTAGCAGACGTGCTGGACGTAGTGCAACAGATGACTCAGATGCTTGCCCAAAACCGCAATCTGCGGCTTCAGATCGATCGACCCAATCCCGATATTTACGTCTTGGCTGACCCCCGCTGCTTAAGGCAGGTCTTGGTTAGTTTAATTGCAGGGGCGATCGCCCAAATGGATGACGGATCTATCCACCTCAGCATTCACTTGGCTCTAGCGGCTAAATTGGTTCACCTCCGCCTAGAAGACGCTCGCCCAGCCGCAGCATGGCAAGAACCGATTCATCTGCTATCCCAACCTGATGCCAGCCTTGCCTTTAGTACTTCAATTCCTCCGTCCAAAACTGCTGCTAAACGCTATCAAGCCGCCGATCACCTGTCTTCGGGGTTAAGCTTATTGGCAAACCAGTCATTGCTAGAACTCATGGGAGGGCGACTGGAATTATTGAGTGTCCCTGTAAATTCTGTCAGCGCCGCTACAGAAGCTTCAGACACTTACCTAGAATCCTCTAACCTGTCTTGTCTTCAGTGCTCTCTCCGCCTGGTACAAGACGATTGAACTTATATAGCAACCCCTCGGACAAATTATTAGACTTCCTGCATGAATGCTTTTTTGAGGGCGTGAATCGTTTCTCGGCGAAGCCGAGAAACGATTCGCCCAGGAGGTCTATTTAGGACTGCTATAAATTACCTTTTATAGCAATATACATAACGCTCCGCACAGCCCCGCTTCTTACCCCCCTGCGGGGTAATGACGCTGGCACCTATCGAGCAGATGGATTCCCGCCTGCGCGGGAATGACACGGAGGCGTGCTATTGATCATGGCTACTGCTGTAAATCACCCGCTTAGGTGAGACAGCCGCATGAAGCTGATAGCCAAGTGCAGACCGTATTCTTAGAACATGGGAATTAGAACAGGGTCGCGCAGGGCATAAACAAGGGTCAGAGAAGAGGCTGAACCAAAGCAGCACCAAACTGACAAAAATTTCGCAAATTTCGCTTAATGCGACTGAGGCGTAGACAATTGAGGTTTTGACAACGGATTTCCGCAATACCTAGTAAGGGGGCTTACTGGGTATTTTTTTTGCGCGACTGGGACTTATGTATCTTTACGCTAGAATTCGGGCATACCCTTGCGCTGACCATCATCTGTGAAACGGTAGTGGTATTGATGTAGTGATTTTTTGAAGCGCGGCCTTGGACACGCTGCAAAAAATCATTACAAATTTAGAATCACTCGTTAAACAACACCCAAGCGATCGCAAGAAAGCTGTCCGCCAAATTTTTCGACAATGATGCTGTCATACGTATCGGCAATGGTAGCAACCGAAAGAATGCAAGTTTGGAGTTCCATCAGATCCATATGTTCACCGCCCAACACCGTATGTGCAAACATGACCTGCCCTGCTGACCCCAAATGAAACGCTCCGAATAGCATACGGTGGTTTTCGTACAGCAAGTACTGCATTAAGTCTGCGTCAGTTGAACTGTTAACCGTGACACAACTACACGCTTTGACAATTGCCAGCTCACGTTCATCCCAGGGATGCACTTCCCACGGCAACACCTCTACATCTACCTTAGCCGATCCATAGGTCAGCTCAAATTGAGGGGAGTCACTAGCCACTCGCAGCAATTGATTGAACAGGGTAGCCTGAGCCAAATAATCTGCCACTTTTTGATACGTCAGCTCTTGGGCACTGCTAGCAAAGGAAAGAACCATGAAAATGCTCGGGAAGAAACTGACGGAGGACTGAAAGCGAACAACTAAGAGAATTTCAGATACTGAGTAACGGCTATCTCTGTTTTAGGGTAGCGCGATCGCCTTCAAATTAGGTACGACACAAGTCCCTGAAAGCATGGCTAGTGGTAAGTAGGTGGGCGTAATTAAACATAAAACCCTAAAAGTCTGCGCCGCCCGCGCAGCGGGCGGCGCAGACTTTTATAATCTTGTTTTTATTTAGGTTGAACTACTTATCAATGTAATGATTTTTTGAAGCGTGCCAAAGCCCGCGCTTCAAAAAAAAATGGCTCCTTTATTTAAGGAGCCATTTACCTAAACTATAAAACCTAAACTATAAGATTGCGGGCATTTCTTAGTCCGTTTATGATCTTTTTGGAAGGAGTGTAAAGTACTTCTTTCAAAAAAAATTCATACATGAAAGCAGCAACATCAAATTACGTATAGACTGGAACGGGATCGACGGGGCTCGAACCCGCAACTTCCGCCGTGACAGGGCGGTGCTCTAACCAATTGAACTACGATCCCAGTTAAAGGCGCAATCTCTATATTGCAAGAGGAACGTCACTTTGTCAAATAAATTCTCTAAAGCTTTCCTCTATTTCCCTATAGAACCCATTTGACATCTAATTAGAATTGAGATTTAGGGCGATTTTTGGGCAGTAGGGGCGAAGCATTTGCACTCGAATTGACGCTGCGTTGCCAGAATATTGATGCAAATGCTTCGCCCCTACAGAATATTCGCG
>JBBQFG010000334.1:0-4031 GCA_038321765.1 Elainellales cyanobacterium | reverse complement strand
ACCGGAAACCCTAGCAGATCTGCTCAAAAAGCTCAAAGCCCACTGCGGAGCTGGAGGAGCCGTGAAGGAAAACGAAATCGAGATTCAGGGCGACCATCGAGACAAGCTGGTGCAGTTGCTGAATCAGTTGGGCTACAAGGCAAAGGGCAGTGGTGGGTAAAAGAAATGTGAGTAGAACTTTGTCATAAACTGACGTAGTAGTTCGTTAAATTGGTCGGCTGGTAACGTTTTGGATGTAATCGGCTGAAGGCCATCAATACGATGTTTATCAAGGGTCATAGCTGCCTTGATAGGTACTGTAGATTCGGTATCCGGGTAGAACGATGGCCAGTCCTGCGGCATGGTGAAGCGTGCCGGGATAGGTGTTTTCTGCCAAACTGCCACCTAAGCGCAATGTCCAAGAACCAAGCCAGATGTATAGTCCTGGAATTAGGACATCCATGCTGTAGGTAATCGCTCGACGTTCAGCATCAGTCATTGCAGGCTTCACTTCTGTTGTATTCCGGTGCTTATTACCGGAAGTTTCCGTGTCTACTTATCTAACCGACTCACATCCTGATTTTAGAGCGATCGCGGTTCTGGTCAGATAGCTTAACAATGCATATAGCGGTTCCTCTTAACATGAGGTACACGTTGGACAGACAGGGTAAGGGTTTCAGCTTGTTATTCGTACCGCACCAGATCGGTAATCGCTATATCGATTGTTTAATACTTATGCGATCGCCGACCAGCAATTCTCATTTTGAAACATTTGTGATAGGTAGCTGACGATAAAACAAGAGCCGGACGGCGTTTAATACCAGTGATACCTGGAAAATCCACTGTTACTACATCACCAGCCTCAAACGTCACTGAACAGCCTCCCCATCTTCGGGAAATAACATGGCTGCATACTGCAACGAGAAGTTAGTCAGGTCAGCTTGATCTTGATCTGTCCAGCAATCGTCTTGATCGATCGCAGATGAATCTTGATCCACTAATTCGTTAAGAATGAGAGTCGCTAACCGTAACCGCTCTGTTGGTGAAAGACTACGAACAACTTGAATATAGACTTCCTGTGCGGAGGTTAGTATTGTGAACAATCCTCTTAATCCTTATCAACAAGTCTAATACTTCTGTAACAATACCTTCAGCAACTTTGTGTGAACTGATAACCACGTAAAACCGTATTCCAGACTTGATGTGCTAGTTATGGGGCGATCGCCACCACCTAAAATATTTGCTCCTAGTTCCCATACATAGATTTCACTCAAACAGGGTTTCTAGGGCGATCGCACATTGTTATGCCGCTGTAACTGAGTTATGCTGCCAAAACTGATTCTCACTTTCAAACACAACACAGATTAATCAATTACTCCATGTGCTTCCATATAAGCTCGTAGTAATTGATTAATCTGTGTTTGATAGCCCCGACCCTGAGACTTAAACCAATCTAATACATCGCTATCAATGCGGAGTGTAACTTGAGTTTTGACTTTTGCAATGGGTAAACCACGCCGCACCACTGCTTTGGCAAACATCTCTGGTGTAATCTCCGGACAATCTGACAAATCAATATCTTCATCTGTCATTGCATTTAAGCGCTGCCAGTCAGTTTGAGAGTTGCTCGAAGTAGACTCGTTGTTCATATTTGGTTGCTTTTCTTGCAGAAATAACACGGGTACAATCTTGACGTTCTACATGGACAACGGCGATCACTTGTCCTTGCAACAAACCAAATGTGACAAACCGCTGCTCTCTGTAGGTATAGCGATTGTCCGCGACAGTCAAAATATCGCCATCAAATACGGCAGGGACATCAGTAAAATCGATCCCATGTTTACAAAGATTGGTGAGACGCTTTGCTTCATCCCATTCGTATTCCATAACTGAACGACAGTTACAATAATCGATTGTAGCTACAAATTGTCGCTACAGGTGCTTTATCCCTGCAACTTTAGTTACGAAGCGATCGCCTCCACTCACAATATTTGCTCCTAGTTCCCATCAGCAGGTGGACGTAATTAAACATAAAATCCTAAAAGTCTGCGCCGCCCGCGCAGCGGGCGGCGCAGACTTTTAGAATCTTGTTTTTACTTGGGTTGAACTACTTAGATAGATGTCACTCAAACAGGGCTTCTAGGGCGATCGCCTGAGCCTGGGGCATTTGCCCGTAAGTAAACACATAGGGCACGTCGGCGGGAAGCTGGGGCACAAACTGGTTCAGGATGTAGGGGCTGCCGTAGATCACCAGTGCCTGAAGCTGGTCTGACCGCAGTAGATACTCGAACCAGTCTTTAGCCACCTGGTTGAGTCCGGCGCTGCCTCGGAAGGGGTTACCTCGAATGAACAGTTGCAGCAGGGTGGGTTGCCCGTCGGTTGTGTCTGGGTCGAGGGGAATGGGAGGCGTGTGGCTATCTAGGATCTGTAGGGTGTAGCCGCGTTTTTGGGGGAGGGCGATCGCCGCTGTGTGGTGACCCAAAAATTCTCGATCTAAGGCATCATCCAGCACAATCAGATTTCGCAGAGGTTTCGCCCACTTGGGATGATGCAACCTCGACGCAGCGGGTTGATGAACTTGCATGGACTGGCGCAGACTTGCGGCTACTGCACTCAAGGCAGCGGGCTGGGCGATTCGATCAAGTTGAATGAGCGGTGGGGGTAAGGTTTCCCAGGCGTGAGAGGTATTTCCCGTTAGGTGAGTGCAGACTTTCTGTTTTGCCTGCCAGATGCGAGCGACGGAGGCACGAATCTGCTCAGGGGAAATGCGTCCAGAGTTTACAGCATCACAGATGGCGGCGATCGCCCCCTCTGGGTCAACGGGCATCATCAGAATATCTGCCCCTGCTTCTACGGCTAGAACAGGTGCTTCTGTGGCTCCGTAGCGGTTGGTGATGGCTCCCATCACGAGCGCATCCGTAACGATTAGCCCCTCGAAACCGAGTCGTTGGCGCAGTTGTCCGGTCAAAAAGGGGCGCGACAGCGTAGCTGGGTATTCTGAATCGACGGCTGGAATTAGCAGGTGGGCGCTCATGATGGCATCTACCCCAGCGGCGATCGCGGCCTTAAAGGGCGGCAATTCCACCGCGTCGAGTCGCTCCAGGGAGTGCGGAATCAGCGGTAGCTCTAGGTGAGAATCGGTGCTGGTGTCGCCATGCCCCGGAAAGTGCTTGGCGCAAGTGAGCACGGGGTGGCGCTGCGCTCCTCGGAGGAACGCGGTGGCTAGCTGGCTGACTAGCGCGGGGGTGTCGCCAAAGGCGCGCACGTTGATGACTGGGTTGGTTGGGTTGTTGTTTACGTCTACCACCGGAGCCAGCAGCCAGTTAATGCCAATGGCTAGGGCTTCTTGGGCAGTTGTGGCACCC
This sequence comes from Elainellales cyanobacterium, assembly GCA_038321765.1. Lineage (GTDB taxonomy): Bacteria > Cyanobacteriota > Cyanobacteriia > Elainellales > Elainellaceae > CASBQJ01. The sequence goes on along the minus strand of JBBQFG010000334.1, from coordinate 687 downwards.
ATAATTTCGGCATGGGCGATCGCTTGTTCTAGTGCCTGACTTGCTCCAGCCTGGGTAGCTACTGCCCCCAGTGCCATCGGCGGCGGAAACCAGGTCGCTCCCGAAAATCGCTGCCCAACGCCCTCTTCAATATCTGCACAAATTAACAGCGGAATTGCAGCCCAATCTTGCAGTTGGTGCGATCGCAGCCCCACCTCGGCGGCACTGCCTCCCAGCAAAATCACCCCGCCTACGCCCAAATCTTCCACCCAGTGGCGCAACACAGCGGCAGAGGGTTCCCATGCCGGGTAGCGAATCTGCTGATCAAACAGGTAGCCAGAGACGCGAACTACTACCATTTGGGCGACCTGTTCCGCCAGCGATAGAGTTTCCCAGTCGGGCAGTGCCGTAAACATGCTCATAGGTACGTTCGCTAATGCCGTGGCACAGGTCTACTCCTGATTGACTGACAAAACTTGTTAGTCAGATCCCCGAAAGCCCTCACCCTGGCCCTCTCCCGAGGGGAGAGGGAACCGGAAGGGTAGATCAACTCCCCTCGCCCTCTGGGCTATCCATTACGCAAAACGTGCCACAACCTTTACTGCATAGGGGTTTTAGCGGATCGTTGCTCTTTAGGGCATCAATCCAGTCACAGCAAGGTTTCTGGGGGCTTGTGTGAAAAGGGTATCTCCTGTGTCCTTTACCAAT
>JBBQFG010000333.1:0-4070 GCA_038321765.1 Elainellales cyanobacterium | reverse complement strand
TCTTTTATTTTGGTACCTACTTGCCTCACCGCGAACCCGCAGGAGGCTACCAAAATGCTTTTTTTGCCCAGAGCACTCCTCGTCCTTTGCTGTTGTCACTCTTAGCTTGCTATCACTTTGGCTACCACTACGAGCACCACGCATATCCTCATGCGCCTTGGTGGCAACTGCCCGCGATCGCCAACCATCGAGTGGCAGATTAGCTACAACCCACAGTTGATCATTCCGTGGCTGATTATGCTGATTATGAGGAGATCGCAAAGCCAGTTAGCTGGTTTTTGGAATTAAAGGGCGATCGGATTAAAATCAGCTTATACCTTGGAAGATTGGCTGGTTACGCATGAAAAGACAGGTTTGCACAAATTCTGGGCTGATAGGAGTCTTGTCAGCGAGTTGGATTGGTTTGCTGTTGTGTGTTGCTGTGCAGCCAGCCGAATCGCAATCGGTAGAATCTCCACTAGCTGCCTTGCCGACAGAGCAGCCGAGGTCACAGACCTTACAGGAAGCGAACCGCGCCCAAGACTTAATGCAGCAAGAATTGCAAATGCGGAAGACTGTCCAAGAAGAAGTCGATCGCGCTTTTAACCACACAATAGCTTTGCTGAATGTTCTATTGGCAATTTTGACAGTACTGCCCATCATTGCCACTGTGTTGCTATACCTATCTCGCCAAAGGGCAATTCAAGAACTGCGCGAACAAATGGACGAGCAGATTCAAAAGGAAATTGAAACCCAGGTGCAGGCAGAGTTAAAGCAGCAGACGCTGACAATTCAGAAACAAATGATTGAGTTGGGGCAAGAATCTCTCGCTGTTACAAGACAGGTACAGCAACAGGCCAGTGAATTTCAGGCAGAAATTGATCAACTAAAAACTGAATTTGAAACTCAGTTAGAAACGCTTAAAAATACTACAACAGCAGTAGAGCGAGAAAAGGACAGAATTTTTCAGCAAATCACTAGCATTACTCTCGTTGCAACCTCGAAAGATAACCTCTCGGACGAAAAGAAACGTCAAATTGAAACGTTAACCGAGCAGTTAGATGATTTGAAATCGAAAAGTTCAAGTCTAGACTTAGACATTAACGACTTTGTGCGAGAGGGCGATGCCTTATTCTTTGCAAGGCGCTATCCAGAGGCAATCAATGCCTACGACCAAGCAATCAGCAAAACAATTGTTGATACTAATAATCTGTTCGCTGCATGGCACGGCAAAACTAAATCACTGCGACGGTTAAAACGCTATCAGCAGGCACTGGCAGCCAGTAATAAAGCAATGGCGTTGAAGCCCGATGACTCCCTGATGTGGTTTGAACGGGGTTATCTACTACACATTCAGGGGCAGTATGCTGAAGCACTAGAGGTATATGACCGGGTAATTGCAGATCAACCCGGCTTTTACCGTGCCCGCAATCATCGAGGCTACGTTCTGCTTAAATTGCAGCGATATGAAGAAGCCATTGCGGAACTCAACAAGAGCATTGAAATCAAACCGGATTATGGGAATGGTTACTACGGCAGGGCGTATTATTACCTGCTTCATAGTCAGCCCGATTTGGCATTGGACAATTTGAAAACTGCGATCGACTGTTACCCCAGATATAAAACCCAGGTCAAAACCGATGCAGATTTTGCCGATTTATGGAATATCTCTCGGTTTCAAGAGCTAGTTGGAATTCCGTTAGAGGTGGAGCACCGTTAATGGGCGATCGCCCTTGCTTACCACTTCGTCATAACCAAAGCGAATCTAGGCTTCGAGTTCATCAACGAAGGGGCGATCGCGTAGCGTCTCCTTGGGAGAATAGCTCATCTGTGCCGTATTACCCTGCACCATATACTCAAGGACTTGCTCAATCTTTGCTGTTTCGGTAAGTATCAATACACGAACTCCCTTACCACTCCCCGCTAACTCCAGGGCTTTCAAGTCATTGGCGCTAACTGGTCTGCCGTCATACTCAGTTCGGGTACACTGCCGTTGAGGAATGGCTGTGAAGAGCGGAGAGACAACTGCCGTTGATGGTTCTAAGATCACGTTCACACTGTCTGCGATCGCGCCACAACAATCGCAGCTTCTGATCTGTCAAGTCTGTAGAATTATCCAATCTTATTGAAGCCAGTCTCAATAAGAAGCGCTGAAACGCCCATAAAACCTTGAATTTGGCATTGCTGTCAGTCCAGAGGCATAGATTTACTCATACTTTTTCAAATTCGTCAATTTATGTAAATAGTTGTTATGTTAATTAACATAGCTCAACAAATGAGAGCCTTGCTTCACTCCTCTTAATAGGTTCACAGTTTTGACCCGTATTGGGTCGCAGGAAGCAGCCATGGATCAAGCAACCGAACTCACCTTAGATCAAGAATTCAGTCTCCGACTCTTTGTGGATCAAGTTCAGCGGATGTCTCATACGCAGGCTCAGGAACTTCTGATTGAGCACAACAAGCTCATGATGGTTCGAGACACTATGTATCAGAAACTTCTGAGACATGAGTGGAAACTGGAGATGGATTTTGCATCTCTCTAAATAGAACCATCACTGAATTTTTCACTTTCCTCGATCAAACGAATCGCAAAATTTGGAGTTAGAAGAAGTGGCAACTTTTACAAAAGTCACCACTTCTTCTAACGATCGCAACGGCTGGGCTTGGGGCTTTACTCCTCAAGCTGAAAGCTGGAATGGTCGTCTGGCAATGATCGGATTTGTATCGGCTCTGCTAGTTGAATTGTTTTCCGGTCAAGGTGTTTTTCACTTCTGGAATTTGGTGTAAGTTAGCACAATCGAGCGGAAGTTCCGCAACCGTAATGTAGGCATCTTGCCTTTCTATAGTCGAGAAGACTGCCCTACAGAACGGTCGTTAGATTTGCGCCACGAGCTGCTAGCAAGGGGAGTTGCATTTTACAGTTTCACAACTACTACACGGAGACAACATTGATGATTTCTTCAATGCCCGACTTCGCGCTTCTGGGGTCGCTGGTGACTCAAGGTGACATTTCGGATCGGTTATCGACATCCCAATCGCTCACACCCAGCCAATTCAATCTAATTTATAACGCTTTCTCGTTTGCGATCGCGGCGATGTTTGCGTCTGCCCTCTTTTTCTTCAATGCTCGCGCTCAAGTCGGCTCGAAGTATCGACTCGCTTTACTGGTTTCAGCGCTTGTCGTCAGTATTGCGGGCTATCATTACTTCCGCATCTTCGACAGTTGGGATGCTGCCTACAGTTTGCAAAATGGCGCGTACACCTTAACTGGCGCACCGTTTAACGATGCTTACCGATATGTGGATTGGCTGCTAACAGTGCCATTGCTATTGGTTGAAACTGTTGCCGTGTTGGCATTGACTGGGAAAGAGGCAAAACCATTGCTGATCAAGCTCGTGGTCGCTTCCATTGTGATGATCGCCACGGGGTATCCTGGCGAGATCTCTAGCAATCTCACTACTCGGATTATCTGGGGTACAGTCAGTACGATTCCCTTTGTCTACATCCTTTATGTGTTGTGGATTGAGCTATCAAAGTCGCTAGTTCGCCAACCTGCCGCCGTGCAGACTCTCGTTCGCAACATGCGGCTGCTGCTGTTGTTCTCTTGGGGCGTTTACCCGATCGCATACCTGTTGCCGATGTTGGGCATCACTGGCACAACAGCGAGTATCGGGGTGCAATTGGGTTACACGATTGCCGATGTGTTGGCAAAGCCAGTCTTCGGATTGCTAGTGTTTGCGATCGCCCTCACGAAAACAAAGGTTGATCAGGAAAATAGCGGTCTACCTATCGAATCAGGTTATACGCCTGAAATCGATGGACTTCCCGCACCGACTCAGCTCTAACAGGGTTAGGAGGACTCGTAGCATTTGACCAGGGATAGTCGAGTTTGAACGATCGTTCTCAGTGAAATGCTACGAGTCCTCCATCTTTTTCATCGACTACCAACATTCATACCAAGGTAACGAATATGTCTCACTTCAATACTCTGCGTAGCAAACTGACTGATATTGAAATTCTGAAATCCTCTCTCCGTAATCTGGGTCTGGTCATTCAGACTAATGCCGAGGTGCGTGGCTCTGGTTGCCAAC
>JBBQFG010000332.1:0-4080 GCA_038321765.1 Elainellales cyanobacterium | reverse complement strand
GAATCCAGACTATTTTGTCCCAGGTGAGCATGTTCCAATTGCTTAATTTCTGCCTGATATAGATCACGAGCCTGCTGCAGACGCATCTTAGCTGCCGACTGATCGCCAAACCGGGCGTAGGCAAGTCCCAGATTAAGATGGGCGTCTGCATAGTCTGGTTGTAGAGCGATCGCCTGCTGAAGCTGTTTTATCTCGCCCAACTGATCGCCTTGCCGCCCCAATGCAATGCCCAAATCATAGTGAGCCAGTAGGGTTGGTGCAATCTCAATCGAATGTTGAAGGAGTTGAATTCCCTCATCGAGATTACCCAGCGTGACTAAAATACTGCCTAGCTCATAGGCCGCGAGAGCGTGGTCAGGATTGATTGCTAGAGCGTTTTGATAATGGGCGATCGCATCATCCACTTGGCTTAGTTGAAATTCGGCACGACCCAGCTCATACAGCACAGGCGCAGATTGAGGGGCATCGACTGCGGCCTGTTCCAAATAATGCAGCCCTTGAAGCAAATCACCCTGTTGACGCAGCAGCAGAGCCCGGTGGTAAGTTGCAGGCAGTCCCTGTGCGTCAACTGTGTTCCAATGAAGCAGTTGAGTCAATGAAGGGACACGAATCGGTGCAACCAGTAGGCCAAGACACAGGAGAATTCCTGCAATAACCGCTCCCATTCGCAGCAGAATAGACCTGATTTCGGAAATGGGGGAATCAAATGAGGGAACAGTAATCGGTGAAAATGCCATCTTCATAGCTCTTGACTCTGTGTTAACTCTAATTAACTTTAAAAATCAGCGAAATGGATTAGAAGAAAGAGGTTGCTTTAGAAGTTGATTTTTCGTGCGAAGCGCACGAAAAATCAACTTCTAGAATCCTTTTCAAACAGCCTTTAAGGCTGCGGAGTTTGAATCATGCCTTTTAACTGAGCGACAGGCGTGTAGTCCGCAAAGATAGATTTTGGAACTAAAGCATGAACTCCTCGGTTGATATCTACAACCTGTGTGATGTTTAGGTCCATTGCTAAACTCGACAGCGAGTAGGCTTGCAAGCGCGATAACCCTGTTGATTTTGAGACCAAATCGACCATATCGCGGGTTGCTACTTTCATGGCTTTATCGACATCCGGATCAAAGCCCATCGTCATAAAATAAGTCGGTGTTTCAGCGATCGGTCGAATCAGATCCATATCCTTGTGTACGATAAACTGGACAGATACGCTGCGCATTGCCGTTTCTGAAGCAGTTAACCCGACTTCACCATTGCCCTGGTTGATGTGACCATCACCAGTTGAGAAAAGCGCCCCTTTATTAAACACTGGAATAAACAACGAACTGCCTGCCACAAGTTCCTTATTGTCCATGTTGCCAGCCCACAGATCAGGGGGCACGCTGGAAACACGATTCATTCCATCCAGGGTATCAATTCGCTCCGGACGGGCACGCCAAGCTCCGCCCGATTCCCGCTCGGCTGCCGAAAAGTTGGGGGGTGGAGCAATGCCCATAATACCCATGAAGGGCTTCACGGGCAGCGTTACCGTGTCGCTGAAGTTTGTGGTTCCATTAGCGAGATCAACATAAAGGTGGCTGATAGTTCCTTGAGGAAACTCTTCGGGGAGCAACCCTAAGTTGCGATCGCCCGGAAAAACAATCTGCCCTGCATAAATTGAAGGGACAACCTCGTTAATTTTAACTTCCAGCACATCGCCCGGCTCAGCATCCTCAATGTAGACAGGTCCAGTCAGCGAGTGAGGCCCAATTAGCTTGCGTTCCTTCGCAAGCGCATCTGCTGCAGCAACTAGCTCCTCGATTGATCGTCCCGGACGCGCCTCTTCTCCCACATTGGGAAATGTAGAGAATGTCACTGAGTCGCCGGACTTTACACGCAAAACAGGTGGTAGGTCTGCACTGAAGAAACCAAGATGGGTAGTTTCAGGAGTAGCCAATAAAACATAAGAAGATCCACTATCTGCTGAAGGCACAGGCCCTTGAGCGACCGATTTAAGACCCCAAACTCCGATAACCAGTAGAGCACCTAAACAGGCAAGTACGGCTATGCGAAAACGGCTCCACAATTGCTTGAACCGCTTCTGATAAGACAACTCCGACATCATCACACCTCAAAAATATGTAAACGAAAAATGCCGCAGTGCTTAGATAAAAGCATTAAAGAGAGAATCAGATACATCGAACGTCTAAAGTCAGACGTTGACAATGGTGCAGATATAGAAAAATGGAAACGGACAACAACTCTATTTCAGACAAATTAGATTTGGCTGAGAAGAAACAGATACAGTATTAAAGACAGTGCTGGCCTCGCTCTGAAGAAAACCAAAGGCTGACATCAACAACAGCTTCTAAAGCTTAGTTACCTTAGAATCTGCATTTTTGAGCTATGCGGATTCTAGGGTTTGCAATGCTGAATGATTGTATCTAGTAAGACAAAGTTGCGACTCACTTAACGCAAAGATAGGTATGATACTCGTACAGTTAAGAGTTTCCCAGTCGCAACTGTTGGCAGTCCGCACTGTAGAGAAAAATAACCTTAAGCTATAGCCGCGCCAAGTTAGTAAAACCAGGTTAACGATTTGGAACCCTTGTTTTCCTGGTCTTTATGGCAACAGTCCATCCATATCGCGTAAACTGAGCCTGTATCTAACCGATATTTTGGCCAGTATCCGCAAGATTCAACGCGATACTGTCGGATTCAGCTATGAAGAACTGATTGAAGACCAACGAACCTTAGACGCAGTAACCCATGACCTATTCATCATCGGGGAGGCAACTAAACAAATTTCTGATACGCTTCGCAGCAACTATCCTCAAATCCAATGGAAGGCGATCGCAGTATAGAACTCATTTGACATCTTTCCGGTGATCGCGAATATTCTGTAGGGGCGAAGCATTTGCATCAATATTCTGGCAACGCAGCGTCAATTCGAGTGCAAATGCTTCGCCCCTACTGCCCAAAAATCGCCCCAAATCTCAATTCTAATTAGATGTCAAATGGGTTCTATAAGAGATATGATCGCCCCTGCCTACTTCAGCATTAACACTCGTGTTGTGTGGAACGTCATGCAACAAGACTTACAGCTACTAAAAAATTGCATTGAACAGATTCAGCAAGACGAAAATCTCGACTAGGGAAAACTTCAGAATATGGTCAGCCAAACCAACGAACAAGGTCTCGAAAACTGCATTGAACGATCCGACTAAAATAGAAACACTGTAGGAGAAACAATCCGATGGTTCAACTTCAGCCCGAACGACTCAAGCCCCCATCCCCTGATCAACGAATTATCCATTCTGGCATTACCTGGCAGCAATTCAAGCTGATTCAGTCAGGGTTTGGTGATACTCGCAATGTGCGGCTTTTTTACTATGACAACACCGTTGAAATCCTCATGCCAGGGCGCGAACATGAATTCTTCAAAACCATTATTGGGTTCCTCCTTGAACTGTTTTGCCTAGAAATGAGCATTGAGTTTGAACCCCTTGGTTCCACCACCCAAGAGCGGGAAGGCGAAGCCTCTGCCGAACCCGACGAGTCTTACTGTTTTGGGGCATCCAAGCCAATCCCCGATTTAGTCATCGAAGTGATTTTTACCAGCGGCAGTCTTAAAAAACTGAATCACTATCGGGCACTCGCCATTCCCGAAGTTTGGTTTTGGGAAGATGGCGTGTTTAGCCTTTATCGCCTGCGAGAGTCGGAGTATGAGCAGATTTCTAAAAGCGAAATTCCCGAATTAGGCACGCTCGATATTGAGTTGCTCACCCGTTGCGTGTTGATGGCACAAACTTCTCGCCTAGAAGCTGCTAACACCTTCCGCAATGCACTTAAAGCGAAATGAATACCCAAACTAGCTATCATCAAACGGTTCTTATCCCTTCAACCCTTAGCTAAAAAAGCTGTCATGGTCAGCCAAACTAAGTAGGTGGGCTTAATTAAATAGTAACTACTCAGGTTTGAGCGCAGGAAAAATCGGGTCTTCGACAAAGACCCTCCTGAGCGCATCAAGCACCTCGATACCTTGCTTACGTAGGGTGGAGATATACCCGCGAATACGGCAAAACATTTGAGCGCCCTCCAAGG
>JBBQFG010000331.1:0-4093 GCA_038321765.1 Elainellales cyanobacterium | reverse complement strand
AGCGCCAAGAGAGTCCCCAACTATTTTGATGACCAAAATGAAATTCACCATCAGCTCCTAAATATTTAACATCAAAAACTTTTGCAAAATTAGTGGCTCCGCGCGGCACTTCCAAAAAAAGATTAGGTTTTATTTTGTACGCAATCCTTAGCAAACTCCACAAACCCCTACGCGCTTTCTAGCCTGCCCCATTGATCCATCAAAAAGGCGTATTCAAAGGCGACCTCCTTCAGCCGTTCATAGCGACCCGATGCACCGCTGTGTCCAGCTCCTAGGTTGGTTTTGAGCAGCAGAATATGATCATCGGTTTTGAGGTCACGGAGTTTTGCCGTCCACTTGGCGGGTTCCCAGTAAGAAACGCGGGGATCGTTGAGTCCAGCGGTAATTAGCAAAGCCGGATAGTCCTTTGCTTCTACGTTGTCGTAGGGCGAGTAGGATTTCATGTAGTCGTAATAGGCTTTGTCATTGGGGTTGCCCCACTCGTCCCATTCCATTGCCGACAGCGGCAATGACGTGTCAAGAATGGTGGTGACGACATCCACAAACGGCACCTGGGCGATCGCAGCTTTAAACAGGTCGGGGCGCAAATTTACCACCGCTCCCATCAGCAGGCCTCCAGCGCTGCCGCCTTCGATCGCCAACTGATCGGGCGATGTCCAACCGTGTTTAATTAAACACTCGGCGCAGGCAATGAAATCGGTAAACGTGTTCTTTTTTTGTAAAAACTTGCCGTCTTCGTACCACTTGCGCCCCATTTCCGACCCGCCGCGAATGTGGGCGATCGCCATCACTACCCCCCGGTCTAACAGCGACAGCCGATTCGATGAAAAGTAATCGGGATAGCTGGCTCCGTAGGAACCGTAGCCCGTCATCAGCAGCGGGTTGTTGCCCGTTTTCTCGATCCCCTTTTTGTACACCAGCGACAGCGGCACCGCCGTACCGTCGGGGGCGATCGCCTCTAGCCGCTCAATGCCATACTGGGTGCGATCGTAGCCGCCCAATACGGGCGTTTCTTTCTTCAGCTCGCGTTCTTGCGTATTTAGGTTGTAGTCAAACACCGAATTTGGCGTTACCAGCGAGGTGTAGTTAAACCGCAGAATGTGAGTATTAAAATCGGGATTGCCGCCTTCACTAACTTCGTAAGTTGGTTCGGGGAAGGTGATGTAATGCTCTGTCCCTGTAGAAAGCTGGCAAACGCGCACGGTTTCCAATCCTTTGTAGCGTTCATACACCACCAAATGATCCACAAATGGACTCACGCCGCCCGTAAGGAACACCGTGTCGCGATGGGGGATCACGGTTTCCCAATTTTCTCGACTGGGCGAGGCTACAGGCGCTTTCATCAGCTTAAAGTTGATGGCGTTTTCGTTGGTGGTGATGTAAAAGCTATTGCTGTGGTGCTCTACCTCGTATTCAATTCCAGGCGATCGCGCTTGAATCACCTGAAACTCTCCCGTCGGATGATTTGCATCCAAGTAATGCACTTCCGAGGTCACTTTACTGTTAAGACTCAGTAAAATATACGCCTCACTGCGGGTGGTGCCGACACTCAGAAAGTAAGCCTCGTCCGGTTCATGGTAAACCAGCACATCCTCTTTAGCAAGCGTTCCCAGCCGATGCCGAAACAGCTTGTACGGGCGATGAGCAGCATCCACCTGGGTATAAAAAATGGTTTGGCTATCGTTGCCCCACGCAAACGAATAGTAAGTATCCGGGATGCTTTCGGGATAATGTTGCCGGGTGGTTAGATCTAGAAAATACAGCGTGTACGATTCTGCACCGCTGGTGTCTACTGAATAGGCCAGCAGGTTATGGTTGGGGCTAATTTGAAACACCCCGACCTCACAGTAATCTTTGCCCTCTGCTAGCTGATTTTCATCTAAAATAATTTCCTCGGAAGCGTCCAAGCTGCCCCGTTTACGACAGTAGATGGGATAGGCTTTCCCCTCTTCGGTACGGCTGTAGTAGTAGTACTCATCTTTTCGGTATGGTACCGACAAATCCGTTTCCTGAATGCGTGCCAACATTTCTTGATAGAGGGTTGTTTGCAGCGCTTCAGTATGCTGCATCATCGCCTGAGTGTATGCGTTCTCAGCCTCCAAATACGCCATAACGGCGGCATCGTCGCGATCGCGCATCCAAAAATAGTCGTCTGCCCGCTTATCTCCATGCAGGATGTGACTGTAAAACCGTTTTTCTGCTATAGGTGGTACCGCTACCGCAGGTGCCTCAGAACTGCTAATTCGATTCATACCGCTCGTTGAAACCCCAATTCAAGGTTGCGGATGTGCCAGAAATGGCTCATCCTTTGCACAGTGTAGATCTTTACCTGGTGTTAATGAAGCTCATCATGATTGTTCTCGCTGAAACTGTTGACGATCTGGTGCCAGTTACCAGCCGTCAGGCATTGGAGACATCGGCGGCGATCGCCCAACTGCTCGGCTTTACTGTGTATCTGATCGCGGGCATGACTGGCCACGCGGACACCGGACTGAGTCATATCCCTCCGCAGCCGACCGACACACCCGGCATTTGGCTGGGCTATCCACCGTCGCCCGCTCGCTACCACGCCCTCTATGCGGCAGCCCTCGGTAAAGGCATTCGCTTGCTCAACACACCTGCCGAATATCAACGGGCACAGGAGTTTGACCAAGCCTACCCTCAGCTTGTGGGACTCACCCCTAAAAGTATTGCGGTCGGTAGTTTGTCAGACTGTGACAGGGCGATCGCCCATTTGGGTCTACCGCTGTTTGTGCGGGGAGCCAGTCATTCTAATCAGTCTAAGGGGTGGAATGCCTGTGTAGCCACCACCCCCGCCGAGGTGCAGCGCCTAGTGAAGCCCTTACTGACACATTCACAATCTGGGCTGAACGGCAAGATCCTCCTGCGGCAATGGGTAAACCTGCGACATAGCCGCTTAGCGGCTGATGGATTTCCGCTGGGACGCAAGTTTCGTGTGTTTGTGTATCGTCAGCAGGTGCTTAGCTACGGCTACTATTGGCACGGCGACGATCCCTACAAACTTCTCTCCGTGCCCGAAGAAGATGACATGTTGGCACTGGCACTAGAGGCAGCCCGACGAATTCAGGTGTCCTATGTGGCGATCGATGTGGGGCAGTTAGAAGACGAGTCCTGGATTGTAATTGAGACGAGCAACCCGCAGTTTGCCAGTGTCACTCAAGTTCCCTTGATTCAGTTTTGGCACGAGTTAGCAGAACAGTTGCGATCGCCCTCGGTCAAGCACAGTTAGCCAATTGATTTAGCCAATAGAGCGCAACACTCGACACGGATTCCCCACTGCAACTACATCCTCTGGAATATCGCGGGTCACGACGCTGCCAGCACCGATTACACTCCTCGCCCCAATCGTTACCCCTGGGCAAAGAATGGAACCGCCACCAATCCAGACATCCGAGCCAACCGTAATTTCCTTGGCCAACTCCAGCCCAGCGTTGCGTTCCCGGTGATCAATGGGATGTGTGGCCGTGTAGATCTGTACATTGGGGGCAACCATTACATTGTCGCCAATGGTGACCCGCGCTGGGTCTAAAATAACGCAGTTGAAATTTAGATAAACGTTGTCTCCCAGCCGAATATTAGAGCCATAATCGCAGAAAAATGGAGGCTCAATGTACACGTTTGTGCCAACGCCATGCAGCAGTTGAGCGAGCATTAACTGGCGCTTTTCAGTCTCCTCTGATCGCGTGTTGTTGAAGTCGGCGATCGCATTTCTAGCCTGTTTCCGTGCCAAAACAAGCTCTGGATCGTTGGGATCATACAATTCACCCAACAGCATTTTCTCTAGCTCTGTTCTTAACTGCAATTGATCAGTCCTCCTGCGGTTCTATAAAGACTTATGCAATGCTGAAAACAAAGACTTATACAATGCCGAAAATTCTTGCGCTTTAAGGCGGCTCCCTTGTTTGATTACACTTAAAATTCGTCATTTTTTGAGGCAATCTGCTAAGTATTGTACGCACGAAAATCAAGTTTTAGAGCACCCTCCTAGAAACTCGTCCTATTTTCTGAGTGTATCCACCCTGGGAAATTCGTGATGATTTATGAAATATTTGATAAACAAAATACTTGTTAT
>JBBQFG010000330.1:0-4147 GCA_038321765.1 Elainellales cyanobacterium | reverse complement strand
TCGATCAAACCTCAATCTCGATCAAACCTCAATCTCGATCAAACCTCAATTTCGATCACAAGGGGGCAGTGATCAGACGCTTTGGGAAAACTGGAACCCACGCCGTCAAATCGAGGAAGAGCAAACTGGCTGGCGCGTTTTGGCAGTCCTCGCCGCTCAATTACGGGTATTGCATTGGGATTGGCATCGGCCAGAGATTTTGACAGCAGCAAAAAATCGAGCTGGTTGTATTCATCGTTCCCGGCATAGTAATGTGTCCACTGTTGATCAGGTCGCAGGCGCTCGACTACGTTTTCGATCCAGGGCTGTTTTAGCAGCGGATCTAGAGCCGGTGATGGTCTGTAGTCATTCAAATCACCCAGTACCACCCAAGCCGCCTGACCCGGATCATCGCCATACCGTTCTTTCAAAATAGCTACTAGCCGTTCTGCTTGCAGTCGTCGGATGTGCATCGTCTCCGATCGCCCCTCATGCATCGATTTAAAGTGATTAACAAAAACCGTCAAAATTTTGCCATCTGGCAGGCGCACGTCTACTTCTAAACAGTCGCGTGAAAAGATGAAGTGGCGTCCGTCGGGGTTGCGCTCAAACTGGTGAGTGCGAATGCAGTCTATGGGAAAGCGACTCAGCAACCCTACATCAATTAGACGGCGATCGTTACCGTCAATGACTAAAGGATAGGGGTAGCCGCCCTCTGGTAAAAATTGCCGAAACTGCTGCACAAACGCCTTCAGCGTATCCATGTTTTCAATTTCTTGCAGCCCCAGAATGTCTGCCCGAATTGCACCCATTGCTTGAGCCGTGATTCGCTCTTTACCACCAGAGAAGGGAATGAACCGGGTGGCATCGACGGTCCACTTCTCGCGACGAATATCGTCCTGCGAAATATCGTCTTTGAAGCGGAAGCGAGCAAACAAGTTTTCGGTGTTAAACGTGCCAATGCGAACGCGCATACAGAAATCTGGACAAACCAGATACTAAAAAGCTTCTGCAAATTAGTTTAGGGTGTCTCACCATTTTTTTTGAAGCTGTAAATGATCCTGCGACTGGATGAGGATGGTTTACAGGATTTGATCGGCCGTTCGCTAGGGATAGGGGCGAAGCATTTGTATCAAAATCCCGATCACCATGACTGAATTCTGATGCAAATGCTTCGCCCTTACACCGAGAATCCGCAGGAATTGCCCAGGCCTAATCGGCTACCAATAGTTTTAAGTCTTCAATCATGGCGGCTAACAGATTAGTTGCGTCTACGTCTAGGGCAACCCAGGCGTTTGCTCCAACCTTGGTTTTGTGACGATTGTCGAACAGGGTTTTACCCCGTGTCCAATCGCCTTTGGTTTCAACTTGCACTTGGGCACGGCGAAACCGCAGCGTTTCGGGATAGAACAAATAGGCCAAGGTTGCCGCATCGTGTACGAGAAGACCTGATCTGCCCTGTGTTTCACGAAATGCCAGGGCGCTGCCTGTCATAAAGGTGCAAAGCGCCACGATAAATTGACTGATAGCACTGTCGGGATTGGTGTTGCTGACTTGCGCGGCCATGTCAGGGGTGAAAACGATGTGGTCGGTGACATCAAGCGGTAAGACAACGATGTTGGGGCAACGGTCGAACATCAACTGAGCGGCTTCTGGATCGTAGGCAATGTTGAATTCTGCTTCGGGGGTAATGTTGCCCGCTGCCTGAAATGCCCCGCCCATAATCACAACTTCTTTTGCAAGCTGGAGCACTCCAGGGCATTTGCGTTCGGCAGCGGCCAGGTTGGTAAAGGGGGCGATCGCCACCACTGTTAGTTCGCCCGGTGCCGCTTGTAGCGCGTCAATCAGCACGTCGTCAGAATACCGCGCCGTTTCGTATTGCTGGATCGGTTCTGGCAATGTATGCGACAAATTTCCCATGCCATCTTCACCGTGGATCGCCCCGGCATCGTCGGTATCGCTTTCCGAGCCGCCAATCACACCGCGACCAATTTCCACACCGTCTATTCCACACAGCGCCAGCAGTTTAGCCGCCGCCGCAAAGGTTAGACGAGCATGAACATTGCCATCCACACTGGTTACTGCCACCAACTCCGCTAGCCCTTGCTTAACCAAACTTAGCAGCCACAAAAATGCAAACGAATCATCTCCTCCCGGATCGGTATCCAGGATAATTTTTAGCGGTTGAGTGCTCATGATGGCTAATGGTTAATTGAGGATCTAAAGACTTGCTTATTATCAGCCCGTTTAACCACAAGGGGTGTGGCATTCAGCAGTTTTGGGCGATCGCGTCCATGAACGCGATCGCCCTACCCCAAGTTAGATCTGTAGCTCAGTTTTTGGAAAGGTATGCACTGTGTACCTTTCCAAAAACCAAACTATCGTCGCGATCGCCGTCGGGTGAGAATGCTCACCACCTCACCAGGATTCGCACCGGGCTGTAAACTGCTCCAATCGTTGGCATTGGCAAAACTGCGGCGATGCAAATCGTGAATCGTTTCACGTACCCAACCAGGGCTGCTAATTAGCAAAACTCGTAACTGCTCTTGTTCGGGTGCCAGCGGCATAGCGTAGAGCGGCAAAACTAATGGCTGAGGCCGAATCTCATCCTCACTACCCGTCAAAAAACTGCGCGCACTTGAAACAAACATCTCAACCATTGGGGTTCTCCTGCATAAGCGGTAAGAGGGAAACCCCAAAAACCTAGCCACCCCGCTCGCTACAAAGCAGGGTGGCTAGAGAGAATGCTAAAATTCCCAGTTAGCCGCCAGACTGTGTATCCAGTTTGGGGGTTAGCCGCTCAATATTGCTCGTAACAATATTGGGCGGTGCTAGATTTTTGGAGCGAATTTAGGTTGCTCGACTACAGAATCGTTCAACAACCTTAACCAGACACAATACGGGCATACCCGCCACATCGTCAAGACCTAAATCGGCAAATTGTGTCAAAAATATCGGGAAATACGCAGATTTTCTAAACACCCAACCAACACAGTGAGCGATCGCCATAATGCCTAACGAGATGTGGAAACCGGATGTTGATCTGGGCGATCGCCACACTATAGGAAAACGTTTCTCCGATCCATCTGGCTTAGGGTGATATGCGGAAGCTTTCCGCCTAATAACAAGTTAGACTGCCCCTGGTTGGCAGGTTCACTTACCTAAACAAACTATTTTCCTAAGAATTAGGGAAGACCCTTGGTTTGCAATAGAGTAAAGACTATCAAGTATGCATTGGCTACTTCCAATGTCTTGACTCTGCAGTTCTATGGACAAACTTACTAAGCTTGAACTACAACTGGTTAAGATGCTCCAGTTTTTCTTTCCAGAGCCTATAAAAGTATGATCTACAGGAAAGATTGATGCCAGTTCGCGCCATAGGTAGTCACATATGGGTAACTCACCAACGCCTTATCAAAATGCAATTAGATTACTGTTTATATTGATACATGGCTCTGAACAGCTTTCAGAGAGCCATAGTTCTGGTGCAAAGGGAATCTTTAGAGGAGAGACTCGATTACACGCTATGGATTTTTGGGTTAGATATCCAGATTATCTTGCTTATGAGCTGATAAGCATTTTCAAAGAAACCGGAGAAGTTTCTCTACTAAACTCCGCAGAGGCAATTTTTGAAGATCAAGAGCCAGATCTGCGTCGTATTCCCATGATGCGTTATAGATTTGGAGCATATGACAAGATTGACAACACACTTAGTGTTCTTGTTTCAAAAGGTCTTGTACGCCAAGAGGGCAAAAAAAGAGTGGACGGAATTCAGGAATACTACTATCTGCTCATGCCATCAGCTTACTCCAAAGCAGACGAGATCTCAAAAGAATTCCCGGTACTTGGCTGGTATGAAAAACGTGCCAAGTTAGTTGCCAAAGTTGCTGGAAGTCGTGGAGGGGCAGCGTTGAAAAATCGACAGTACGAACATATTACTTACGCCAGTACTAGCGGAGGAAGCATAATACAACCAATAACAGAAGAGGTACTGCAAAAGCTTCAGAGCTTGAAAAATAGAGTTTAAACGTAAGGATTCAGGTCGCCTGTAGCGGGTAATCCTGCACCTATGCGCTAGGTATAGCGTCAAAAAACGCAAATTAGTCTTTATGTACTGCTTTGAGCGATCGACGATTCTCAATAAGTATGTCTTTACTCGACTTTATTG
>JBBQFG010000329.1:0-4152 GCA_038321765.1 Elainellales cyanobacterium | reverse complement strand
GCAGGGTGGTTTCATACAAGAACAAGAAAATGAGAATGAACTGAATAGATACTGTTCAGTAGTAGGAAAATGAGGATGGACTGAGTAGTTATTCATCGATTCAGTCCATGACCCTCATAGAGCAATTAAAGCAACTTCCTGACCCTCGAAACATCAAAGGTCGTCGACATCCCTGGTGGATGATTCTATTTCTCAGTCTCCTGGGGTTTCTGTGCGGCTACCCCGGGTATCGCCCCTTGGCAGACTTTTGCTGCCACCATCAATCGAGTTTGCGTCACCTGCTGGACTTACCCAATGGGCAAGCGATGCCGTCCTATTCGACCTTTCGGCGCAGTTTTCTACAAGTCGAGCCTCAGGGCTGGATTGAGACGTTTAATCAGTGGGCACTGGCAACCTTGCCCGAAGCGATGGCAGGAGTGTTGTCGATAGATGGTAAGAGTATTCGCTGCACCAGCACCGGCGGAAATAGCTCAGAGCAGAATTTCGTTAGTTTCGTCTCAGTGTATGGACATCAGGTAGGGGTGGTGCAACTGTTGATGATGGAAAATAAGAAGTGTAGTGAGATTCATGTGGCGCAAGCCTTGATTGCCCAGTTGCCAGAGTTGCCCCCGGGTCAATGTTTGAGCTTTGATGCCTTGCACACCACCCAAGCCACGGTCAAAGCGGTAAATGCCATCGAACAGGACTATCTCCTGGCACTCAAATCCAATCGAGCCGAGACCTATGCCGCCGTTGAGACTCTGACCCAAACTGAACCTGCATTGGCGGTTGCCGTAGAGCAAGATCACTCTCATGGGCGCAGCGTCCAACGCCACGTGCAAGTGTTTGCCCCACCCCCATCCCTGCAAGAGAAATACGCCCGCCTTGCCTCGATTGGGGTCGTGACGCGAACCGGCATCCGCGCCCAGCAGCCCTTCTGCGAGACGGTTTACTATCTCAGCAGTCGCCGTTGGTCGGCTTCGGACTTGCTCAAAGCCACCCGTCAGCATTGGCAAATTGAAAATGGCTTACATTGGGTCAAAGATGTCACCTTTGAGGAAGATGATCCGGTTCGCAAAGGGGGACATGCGCCCACCAATTGGGCAGTTCTCAATACCTTCTGCATCACATTGGCAAGACGGCAGCGGTGGCGCACCATTCCACAAGCCCTCAGGTCTTGGGCGAATCAACTGCATCAGGTTTTTCATTTCCTTGTATGAAACCACCCCCCTATCCCCCCTTAAAAAGGGAGGAACTGGATTCAAAGTCCCCCTTTTTGAGGGGGATTTAGGGGGATCGATACCGTTTTCATACCAGCGACGGGACTTTTAAAACATCCTCTTAGAGAAGGGTTATCCATTACCCCCGCGAGTAGTCATCCTGAAAACGTATAATGTCGTCTTCACCAAGATATTCGCCGTTTTGTACTTCAATCAAAATGAGCGGAATCACACCAGGATTTTCTAACCGATGAGATGTGCAGGGAGGAACGTATGTGGATTGATTGCTAAACAGCAGCATTTCTTGTTCGCCACAAACTACTTTTGCAGTTCCTGACACAACAATCCAGTGTTCGCTGCGGTGGTGGTGCATTTGCAAGCTCAATCGGTGCCCAGGCTTCACTTCGATGCGCTTGATTTTGTATCCCCGTGCTTCTTCAAGAATTGTAAAAGACCCCCAAGGACGGAGTTCAGTAGCTGCTACTCCTTTAGGTGCTGCGGGGGTAGGTAGCGCAGAAATTGTCGATTGAGTTGCTTCTTTTGCTGAAACCACAGTACTCTACTCCTTTGAAAAAACACTGCTAAGTGCTACGACACTGAACTCTAAGCTAAATCAGGCAGGATAGATGGTCGGTAGACATCCTGTGACCAATCAAAAACTTCCCATAGTCAGACCAAACATAGCAAAGACATCCAGGCATCTGTCATCCGTAGTAGTGTAAGTTCGGTGAGTTCACATCATTTCTTCAATAAAAAGGATGTTGCTTCATGGAAATTTCAAAATTCATGCTTTAAGTTCTGAGGAAAGTTCAGACTTTTAGTGGCACATTGCCTTATTCACTCTTTTTGGCACTGACCAAAGCGATGGCGATCGCATCCACCACGCGTGCTACGGGAATCACCTCTAACCCCACACCGGGATAATTGGCTTGGCTAGCGGGGACGATCGCCCGTTTAAAGCCCAACTTTGCTGCCTCTTTAAGCCGCAATTCCATTTGTGAAACTGGACGTACCTGCCCACCTAAACCCACTTCGCCAATCAGCACCATGCCAGAATCTACAACGCGATCGCGAAAACTGGCTGCAACGGCGATCGCCACACCCAAGTCTGCGGCTGGTTCTGAGACGTTTAGCCCGCCTGATGACGCGACATAGGCATCTAGCTTAGAGAGTGGGATACCAACCCGTTTTTCTAACACCGCCAAAATTTGCAGCAAGCGGTTGTATTCAATTCCTGTCGCTGTGCGACGAGGCGACGGGTAGCTGGTGGGGCTAACCAACGCCTGTAGCTCAACCACCAACGGACGAGTGCCTTCGCAGGCCACAATGGTTGCCGTACCGGAATTATCTTCATCTCGACTGCCTAGAAATAGCTCTGATGGGTTTTGTACTTGCTCTAACCCCCGATCAACCATCTGAAATACTCCTAGCTCATTGGTAGCACCAAAGCGGTTTTTGACCGAACGCAGCAATCGATGGGACGCATAGCGATCGCCCTCGAAGTAGAGCACTGTGTCTACCATATGTTCCAGTACTTTAGGACCGGCGATCGCTCCTTCCTTAGTGACGTGCCCCACAATAAATAGAGTAATGTGCTCTCGTTTTGCCAATTGCATCAGTGCTGACGTGCATTCACGTACCTGCGATACCGAACCCGGAGCTGAGTTTAATGTCGCGAAATAGAGAGCTTGAATACTATCAATAACTGCTACTGGGGGCCGTAAAGATTCCAGCTCTGCCAAAATTGTTTCTAGATCAATTTCTGGTAAAAGATACAACGTTTGAGGGGCGATTGGTTGAAGGCCATCGGGGATGGACTCCGGCTTCGCAATCCCCAGTCCTGATGCCTCAATCCCTACTTCCCGTCCTCTGATCCCCAAACGTTGTGCCCGCAGCTTGACTTGTTGGCCTGACTCTTCGGCACAGACGTACAGCACTCGGTAGCGAGTAGCCAATTGGTTCGCAACTTGCAGCAGTAGGGTCGATTTCCCAATTCCCGGATCGCCACCAACCAACACTAGCGATCCCGGTACAATGCCGCCCCCTAAGACACGATCGAGTTCCCCATAGCCAGAGGAGAGACGAGCCTGGGCGTGGTCAGAAATTTCAGGTAAGGTCAGAGCAGCTAGCGGTTGAGGGGCGCTGCGATCGCTGGCCTTAGTCCGTTTGGTGGAACGGGCTACCGCCCCTACCCCGACCTTTGCAGAATTACTAGCAGCAGGTGTAACAACTTGCTCAATTAACGAATTCCAACTCGCGCAAAATGGACATTTACCGAAATATTGAGCAGATTCTGCTCCACACTCATTACAGACATACAGCGATCGCAGTTTTGCCATTCCGTTAGTACCTGACTTATGACTTATGGCGATTTCAATCGCTTAGAACCTAAGTTGAACCACCCAAGTAAAAAATAGACTTCTCAAAGGGGTAGTTGTATTGATGTAAGGATTTTTTGATGGGCGGGCTAAGCCCGCCCATCAAAAAATCCTTACCAATTTAGGACTACCCTCAAAGGAATGCATAGTAGAGAAAGTCAATCGTTCCTGAGCGCAGCGGTGCGACGACTGAATCTTGTGCAAAACTGATGCAAAAGATTAAATGAATGGCTTACAGTTACGATCCTTAGCGATTATTTATATTCCTTAATGATTGACATCAGGTAAATTTGATTAAAATTTCCTTCAGATAGCGTAAGTCTTTAAAAGCTCTGAAATGTAGCGACACTAAGAATTTCACCGTTTTGATAGTATGCATACATGATGCTATTTTAATGATAGGGTGGAAATAATTAACTATCCACAATAATTGTCTTAAGGAGTGTTGAGTAAATTGGAGAACCGTAAAGAAAAAATTCTTGTTGTGGATGACGAAGCCAGCATTCGGCGCATCCTTGAAACTCGTCTCTCCATGATTGGCTACGATGTCGTCACCGCTGCCGACGGCGAAGAAG
>JBBQFG010000328.1:0-4258 GCA_038321765.1 Elainellales cyanobacterium | reverse complement strand
AACCGTGGCAGAATCGATCGGCAAAGATCGATTGCTCTACCCCCTGTGGCGCGAAACGCTCGACCAGCCATTCCAGCGGATTAGCTGGGATGAGGCGTTGGAGAAAATATGCGATCGCATCCAAACAGTGCTGCAAACCCAGGGAGCCGATGGGGTTTGCATGTACGGGTCTGGGCAGTTTGTTACAGAAGACTACTACACCGCTCAAAAGCTGATCAAGGGCTGTCTGGGTACCAACAACTTTGATGCCAACTCGCGCCTGTGTATGTCGTCTGCCGTCTCAGGCTACATCCAAAGCCTGGGCGCAGATGGGCCGCCCTGCTGCTACGACGACTTGGAAAATACCGACTGTGCCTTTATAATTGGCAGCAACACTGCCGAGTGCCACCCCATCCTCTTTAACCGCCTGCGTAAATATCACAAAAAAACGCCCCATGTGCGGATGATTGTGGTCGATCCGCGCGCAACGCAAACCGCCGAAGCCGCCGATCTGCACCTTGCCATTCGCCCTGGCACCGACATTGACTTGCTCAACGGCATGGCCTACCTGCTGATGCAGTGGGGACACCACACGCCAGACTTTGTGCAACAGCACACAACGGGCTTTGACGACTTTGCCGAGGTAGTGCAGCACTATCCGCCAGCCGTCGTTGCAGAGCGCTGCGGCATCGCAGTAGAGGCATTAGAGACGGCGGCGCGCTACTGGGGTGAGTCGGCACAGGTGCTATCGCTGTGGTCGATGGGGATGAACCAGTCGAGCGAAGGCACCGCCAAAGTTCGCAGCCTAATTAATCTGCACCTGCTGACGGGGCAGATCGGCAAACCCGGAGCAGGGCCGTTTTCCCTCACAGGACAGCCCAATGCCATGGGTGGTCGAGAAGCAGGCGGACTATCTCACTTGCTACCGGGCTATCGTTCGGTCACTAATCCACAGCACCGCGCTGACGTAGAAGCCTTTTGGCAGTTGCCTGTAGGACGCATCGCCCCCCATCCCGGTCGCAGCGTCTGGGACATGATTGTTGGATTAGAAAACGATGAAGTCGGGTTGTTCTGGATTGCCGCCACCAATCCGGCGGTAAGCCTGCCCGATTTGGAACGCACCAAGGCAGCTCTGCGGCGATCGCCTTTCACCATCTACCAAGAAGCCTACCATCCCACCGAAACCACCGAATACGCCCACCTGCTGCTGCCCGCTACCCAATGGAGCGAAAAAAGCGGCACCATGACCAACTCAGAGCGGCGTGTCACCCTGGCTTCTGCGTTTCAGGCGGCTCCCGGTGAAGCGCGAGAAGACTGGGCAATTTTTGCAGAAGTCGGACGGCGGTTGGGCTTCGCGTCACAGTTTTCGTTTAAGACCAGCGCCGAAATTCATGCCGAATTTGTGCAGCTTACCCGCGATCGCCCCTGCGATATGACGGGCATTAGCCACGATCGCCTACACACCGAAGGCCCCTTGCAATGGCCGCTACCGCTGGGCGAAACGGCCAAAATTCGCGGTAAACACCTCTACGTCGATCTCAAGTTTCACACCCCAGATCAGCGCGCGCGATTTAGCGCCTATCACTCTCGTGGGTTGGCAGAACCGCCCGACCAGCAGTTTCCTTTTGTGCTTACGACTGGCAGGCTATATGGCCACTGGCACACCCAGACCAGGACGGGACGCACCGAAAAAATTCGCCAGATGCATCCCAATCCCTTTATCGAAATCCACCCCCGCGATGCTGAGCAGCTAGGCATTGCAGAGGGTGACTTAGTAGCCGTGCAGTCGCGCCGAGGGTCGGCGCAATTCCCCGCCAAAGTGACGCGGGCGATCGCCCCCGGTACCGTGTTTGTGCCAATGCACTGGGGCGCACTCTGGGCTGACCAAGCCGAAGCCAACGCCCTCACCCACTCAGCAGCCTGCCCCGATTCTAAACAGCCAGAACTGAAAGCCTGTTCGGTGATGTTGGCTCCAGTGAAAACGGGCGAGGCGATCGCTTTCTCCCCGGCAATTAGAACAGAGAATACGCTGCCCGTATAAAATCCAAACTAAACTGTATTAGCGAACGATCGACAAGTTTTTAACTAAATCTCCTGCGTGAATCGTAGAAAGTCACATGGCAAATCTTGTCTCCTCATTGCTAAGAAAGATGATGCGACATCCTCTGCTGCAATCATCAGGAAACCGCGCTATCTTGGCGATCGCATTGATTATTGCTGCTGTCGTGGTGCTTTCTATCATCGGCACCTATCGAGAGAATGCTGAAATTGCCGATTGTCAACAGAAAGGTGGCACCCTCGTCTATCGCACAGAGGTTCAAGAATTTTTAGCGGATGGCCGAGGTGCAACAACCATTAACCAGGAATATCAAGTTTTTGATCACTGCGACTACGGAAATCAGTAAGGTCACATCCGACTTTGGTAGTCCTAAATTGGTAAGGATTTTTTGATGGGCGGGCTTCACCCACCCATCAAAAAATCCTTACATCAATACCACTACCCCGACTTTTTGTATGGCTGATAGAAACGCACTTAACAGGGGACTACTAGAGTAAAACGTTTCTCTTAAACTGGAGCACTGTATGCAATACCCCCTCGAAGTGACCTTTAAATTGTGGACATTGGCACCTAAAATCACCGTAACGGATGCTCAAGGCAATCTGGTGTTCTTCGTCAAACAGAAGTTATTCAAGCTGAAAGAGGCGATTGGAGTTTTTGCCGATGAAACTCAAACCCAAAAGCTCTATGACATGAAAGCCGATCGCATCATTGACTTTTCTGCCCGCTACAACTTTACGGATAGCAATGGCGCGAGTGTAGGTGCAGTCAAACGCAAAGGACTGCGATCGCTCTGGCGTGCCCATTACGATATTTTTGACACTGAAACAAACAGCAATTTGCACATTCAAGAAGAGAATCCTTGGGTAAAAATCCTTGACTCGTTGTTCCAAGAAATTCCTATTGTTGGGGCGCTAAGCGGCTATCTACTCAACCCCAAGTATTTGGTAAAACGGAGCGACGGTACGGTAGTGATGCGCTTAGAAAAGCGTCCGGCACTGCTCTCTCGGAAATTTTCAATTAAACCCGTAGATCAACTTTCTTCACAAGAAGAAACCCAGGCATTATTAAGCTTGCTGATGATGATTTTGCTAGAGCGTAGTCGCGGTTAGATCAACAGGCGATCGCGCTAAATGGGAGGGCGATTCTCTGCCAGACGACAAAGGCGATCGCTCTCATCACCATTCCGATTGGGTATCTCCTGGGGCATGTCCAGATGGCGATCCGCCCAGGTGGAGAACACCCGCCTCCCTTGCTACAGCGCAAGGTTGCCCTAATGAGGCTTTACTGGCCAGCTTGGAAACAGATGCTCAACGGCAGCGCCAAGGACTGTGGACAAATCCTTATGCTGAACTGCCTTGGGATTATCGGAAGGGGCATTAGTTGTGGGGCGATCGCTTAGTACGATGCAGTCATTTTTGTAGAAATACAGAAGTAATCTCTTGTAATTTGGATTATGCTTTTGATGAAAGTTTAATGATGCAAAGTCAAAATGAATACTATTCTACCTTCAAATTTATATGACACACTCGTTTATGTAATCCCAGGATTCTTTGTAGTTATAGCTTTACTTTTTTGTTTCTTTCCAGACAAATTAGATATAACTAGTGAAAAACTTGGTTTTGGATTATTAAGCTTCATTCTAATTTCAGCTTATTTAATAGGACTAATAGGTCATCGATTGTCAGGACAAATTATATACCCTTTATCTTTTTACTTTGGCGAAAGTATACTTGATGGGATCATAAAGGAATTCCCAGATATTGATATTGTTCGTTCCTCAATGGACCAAAAACTGGGTATAGATTCACTTGGAGATGTCAGTTACTATCGATATGCCACGCAAGTTGTAGCAGAAAAATTACCAAAGACGGCTGATGTTGCTGAAAAGATGCTGGCCATGAGCACCATGTCCAGAAATCTAATTCTGTGTATACCCATTTCAGCATTATTAATTGTGAGACCATTAATGAACAAGGTCTCTCCAGCAAGGAGATTATTTGTACTGATTGCTGGAGCTGTTGTTCTCGTTTTCATTGAATATGTGTTGATAAGATCCTTCCTCTCTTTTTGGTCTTCTTCTGTATGGGAAATTTTGATGGGATATGTCCTTTGGGATAAATTGGGGAGTCAGATAAGTAAGTAATAAAATTTTCAGCTTAGAGAATGTTTTAAAACATCTTCTAAGACTTTTCACTCTATTGCCAAACGTGCTCTATA
>JBBQFG010000327.1:0-4265 GCA_038321765.1 Elainellales cyanobacterium | reverse complement strand
GCGCGGCACTTTCAAAAAAAGATTACAGATTAATTAATTGGTAATCCTTAGTAAAATTCGACATTTCTTAGCCTGGGGATGAATTTGAGAGCTGCGTCCAGGGGGGTCTCTCTCCCAAATTTGTCTTTGGAATTCAGTGATGCTCAAAAATCTTATTGAATCTCTGCACAGCACATCTTACAGGAGTGCACACGGGCGGTGATAATAGTAGACAGTTATAGCAATTCGCAAGCTCAGATTCAGCAGCCATAAGTAATTATACTTACCCATCATGCGTTGGATGACATGGCTTGGCTCAGTGAATTCTGTGACTGTAGCGACACCGTAATCAGATTGGTTAAATGACAGGGGTTAGCTAGCATCTGACGGACTTGTATCCGCAGATGTGTATCCGGCAGAGTCTGTATGAACGACATAAGCTATTTTTGGGAGTGATCGTAAGCATGGGTTTTATCAAGCAGTTACTGAATGGCCTTTTTTCTTTCCTAGGCAATATCTTTGGCGGTCTCGCCAAGTTGGTAGGGTTAGGCAAAAAATCAGAATATTTTCTAGAAGCAGATCCGATTGATTCCGGGGCGGTTTCGTCTCCGGCTGCTCAGTCCGTGGTAGCTGCCAAGACGAGTTCAGCGAACGGCCAGTCTGTAGCACCTGAAGCGGCGATCGCCTCATCTACGGCACTAATCGCGGCTGAGCAAGGGGCTAGCAATGGCAGTGCTACGGCTAAGAAGTCCAAGGTGTCTAAGAAAGCGCTGAAGGCAGACGCTGAAGCAGCCAAGGCAAAGACGACAGAAAGTGCTAAAGCTCCCACACCCGTGGCGGCTGCTGCATCGGCTGTCCCTGTAAATGTTACTTTTGCCCCCAATTACCTGATGACGGCTAACAGCCG
This sequence comes from Elainellales cyanobacterium, assembly GCA_038321765.1. Classification (GTDB taxonomy): domain Bacteria; phylum Cyanobacteriota; class Cyanobacteriia; order Elainellales; family Elainellaceae; genus CASBQJ01. The sequence goes on along the minus strand of JBBQFG010000327.1, from coordinate 3,379 downwards.
CAGCGGGCGTCGTCGTCCTGGGCCTAGCATGAACCAATTCCGTGATATGGCACGGCAGGTAAATTCTCAAAATTAGGCTAACGTTGCTCCAAACTGAGAGCCTATTTGCAGCACTGGTTATCCGACACTTGTAGTTAAGCAGGTGGGCTTAAGTATAGCGGTAGCCACGATCAATAGGATGCCTCCCTGTCATTCGCGCGCAGGCGGGAATCCATCTGCTCGATAGGTGCCAGCGTCATTCCCGCTTGCGCGGGAATGACGCTGGCATGTCCTAAGCTTTATGACTATGGCTATAAAAACAAGATTCTAAAACCCTGCGCCGCCCGCGCAGGGTTTTAGAATCTTGTTTTTATTTAGGTTGAACTACTTAACTAGATGGGAAATGAGTAGATTCTCGTCTTCCTGACAACGCTTGCATGACTAGCTACTAGCCTTAAATCGCCAGCACCTTTCCGCGTAGCCCAGAGGGGGGAGTAATGTTGTAGCGATTTAGCAGCGTCGGTAGAATATCGTAGAGAGTTGCCGCTTCGAGGCGATCGCCTCCCTTAGGATTTTGAGGATCGTGAAAAATCATCAGGCCAAAGGGGGCGTGGTTGGCATCGTCAGGCCCTGTATCGTTATTGGTGGTGTAGCGATCGCCACTGCCAACCGTGCCGACTGAGCGCCAAGCCAATTCGTCAAAATAGGCAATTAAATCGGGTGCTACACCCCGCACTTTTTGGTAAATCTGTTGAGGCTTAAAGATGCGGTTGGGCATAGGTGTACCGTCAGGGGCGGGAATAGCGGCAAGCAGCTCAGCCAGCGCAGTCCGTTCTTTTTCGTACTCAGCGATGGGAATAATGCCACTTGGCTCGCGCCCTTGCACATTGAGAAACACTCGCCCATAGTAGCCGCCCGCGCCCCAAGCTTTGGTGCGGCTCCAGTCCACCTCTACTTGGTCAAGGGGGAGGGGTTCAGCAGGCGCTGAGGCCAAGGTCAAGTAGCCTGCCTGAATCAACCACTCATTGATACAGATACCACCCATTAGCGGGCGGGCACCGTGATCAGACACGACTAAAACAGCGGTGTCATCGCTGCACCGAGCCAGCAGTTCGCCAACTCGGCGATCGATATGGCAGTAATAATCGTGGATGGTGTTGGCATAAGGTGAACCTGGCTCGTGCTGAGGGTGGCGGGAGTCCATCGGTTTCCAGAACGAATGGTGGATGCGATCAACTCCCATATCGACCAGCATCAGGAAATCGGGCTGATCATGCTCCAGCAGCAGCTCGGCCAGATCGAACCGTTGGTTGCCAAGGGTGTAGATATTGCGGAGAATGCGGTCTTTGTCTTCAGAGCGAAATTCAGGTACATCTAGCAAAAAATCGGGCATCCATGCTGTGATGCGATCGCCCAACTCTGGCGGGTACGTGTAGGGTACGTCGCGGCTGGGGGTGAGAAAACAGGAAACCAGGGAGCCATTCACGGGATAGGGCGGCGAGGTTCCAGGGACGCTGAGCACGGCTACTTGCCACCCCGCCTCGCCCAGCAGATCCCACAGGCGCGGAAATTTGACGGCGCGTCCGTCGGCGATCGCCATATTGCTATAGCTGCGATCGGTGCGGTTGCGAAATCCATAAATCCCCAATTCACCGGGGTCGCGCCCGCTCATCATACAGCTCCAAGCGGGCACGGTGATGGCGGGAATGCTGCTCTCTAAGCGCCCATAGCTGCCCGCTGCCATCAGCCGCGACAGGTTGGGCAGATCGTGCCGCCACTGCTCAAAGACGAGAGACGGCTCCATGCAGTCTAAGCCGATGACAATCAAGCGGGGAGACGAGGAAGAAGGCATGGCACATCTTAAGTGAAAGGCAACCGATTAAAACGGTAGTGGGTTGGGGTTACACCACCACGTAAGGGAGAACTTAAAAGGCGATCGCCATCGGTTCGCCACAGCAGCGTTTTCCAACACTACAGCAGCGTCTCTAAATCCTTTGGCAGTGGCAGTACCGCTTGCCCCCATGCACCCAACCATCTCATTACATCTGTCGAAAGCTCTGACCGGGTGCGACTCACTGAGTCAATGCAGACGTGCTTTGTGAAGGCTCTAGCTGTACAGACTTCCTGAATTTCAGGGATATCTTGACCAGTATTTTCGACCGTAAATATTTCGTACTCCACCTCAAATTCACTAGCTTTGAGCTTCTTTGGGGTCACATAAATTTTTTGCTGATCGCCGCAAAAGGCAGGCCGCAAAAAATCGACCGTTGCATGAGTAATCGGAATGGCAATGCGGGGATAGCAAAAAAAAGCGTTGAGATTAATCCCCGACGCTGCTAACGATGCCTCATATGCCTCATGACACATGCCGAGAATATTGGCAAAGTAGACAACTCCGGCAGCATCAGTATCTTGAAAGCGAACAGTACGGGAATAAACAAACGGCATGGGACTCAACCATCATGGACGGTAGTGGTATTGATGTAATAATTTTTTGCAGCGCGGACTTTGCCCGCGCTGCAAAAAAATATTACTAATTTAGGACTGCCCACATCTTCTTAGTATGCCGCTGAGAGGGTGCTTTATGAATGAAATCCCGTCAGACCTTTTCGATTCAGCCAGCATTAGAGATTCAGCCAGTATTGGAGCCTGTTAACCTTCTCTTTACGATGGTCTAGTAAAATTCGGTACGTTTGATTGATTGCAAACACTACAGGTTTTTTGGATTATGGCATTTTCAATTTTCTCGAAGCGTTCCGCATCTTTTGCGGCTTTGACGGCTGTTACATTGAGCCTGGCAGCTTGTGGCGGCGGCACCCCTACTGCCGAAAGCCCTGCTGCTGATGGTGCAGCCATGTCTCCTAAGGCATCCGCAGCCGCCTCCGATTTGACGGGTACGGTCTTGATTGATGGTTCCAGCACCGTATTTCCCATTTCTGAAGCGATGGCAGAAGAGTTCGGTATTGCCAACCCCGGCGTTCAGGTTACGGTGGGCACCTCCGGTACGGGTGGCGGGTTCGAAAAGTTTTGTGGCGGTGAAACAGATATTTCCAACGCGTCTCGCGGCATCAAAGATACAGAAGTTGAAAAGTGCAAGGCGGCTGGAATTGAGTACGTTGAGATTCCTGTGGCAGTGGATGCCCTGACGGTGGTAGTCAATCCTGAAAACGATTGGGCCACCTGTCTCACGCTCGCTGAGCTGAAAAAAATGTGGGAGCCTGGTGCCCAAGGTAAGGTTTCAACCTGGGATCAGGTTAACCCCAAGTTTCCTAAAGAACCACTCCAGCTCTATGGCCCTGGAACCGATTCGGGTACCTTTGACTACTTCACCGATGAAATCAACGGCGAGGAAGGCGCAAGCCGGGGTGACTACACCGCCAGCGAAGACGATAACGTGCTG
>JBBQFG010000326.1:0-4303 GCA_038321765.1 Elainellales cyanobacterium | reverse complement strand
ACCTATTTTCTGACCGGAAAGCTGATTGATGTGGGCGGTTAATGCTGGTTCACCCAATAGCGCGCTGCTGCTCATCAGCAGTAAGGATAGCGGTCAAGGGTGTCTCGTGCAGATGTGCCGTGTTTACAGAGCCGAATAGCTGAAATTTTTCTGTGATAATGACCTGCATCGCGGCGATCGCCTCCTCGGCAATTTCCAGCAAATCTCGGTCGCCGCCCGCACACACCCCATCTTGCAACGACAGCATATACGCCTGCCGCACCTCTGTATTCACATTAAATTTGCACACCCCCAGCCGAATCGATTCACTAATCATAGACTCTTGCAATCCTGAGGCTCCGTGCAACACTAGCGGAATCTGCAACAGGTGACGAATTCGTTTCAGGCGGGCAAAGTCTAGCCGAGGCGGGCTTTTATACTCTCCATGCACATTGCCAATCGTCACCGCCAACGCATCAACCCCAGTTTGCGCCACAAACTCTAGCGCCTGATCTGGATCGGTCATTTTGGCTTCCTTTTCAGTCACCGTCAACCCATCTTCGGTGCCACTAATCCGGCCAATTTCAGCTTCCACCACCGCCCCGTAGCGGTGCGCCAAATCTGCCATCTCCCGCGTAAACGACAAATTTTGTGCGTACGGCAACGGCGAACCATCGGCCATAATCGAGCGCACCCCGGCACTAAGCGCCAGTTGAATATCTGCCGCAGAGGTACTGTGGTCTAAATGGACGGCGATCGGCACCGTTGCCGCACTAGCCGCCGCCAAACACAGAGAAATCAGGGGGAGCTTGCCATATTTCAATGCACTCGGATGCAGTTGCAGCATCGTTGGACTACGACAGGCTTCTGCCGCGTTGACGACTGCCTTCACCCCCTCCAAGTTATAAACATTAAAAGCGCCGATGGCATAAGCATTGCGGCGGGCTGTCTCTAGCAATTCTTGAGTGGATGTCAGCATAATGATGGGTGTCTGTGCCGTATGCTGGACATGCTACGGCATTTGGGGTTAGCAATCAGGCAGATGTTTACCAGATTTTATCTGGGGCGACTGCTCTAGTGGCAAAATATGGAGATGCTGGCGCAGCATTATACGTATCAGTGGCTACAAATATCCCTCCCGGACGGTGATAGAACGGGTCTTGCTGGTGTGGGTTGATTATAAAGAATCTCAGGAGTGATGCAATAAATGAAAAAAGTTGAAGCCATTATCCGTCCCTTCAAGCTGGATGAAGTCAAGATTGCCCTGGTGAATGCTGGGATTGTCGGGATGACCGTGTCTGAAGTACGCGGATTTGGACGGCAAAAAGGCCAGACCGAACGCTATCGCGGCTCTGAGTACACCGTGGAGTTTTTGCAAAAGCTCAAGGTAGAAATTGTCGTTGAAGACGATCAGGTAGACATGGTGATCGAAAAGGTCATCGCTGCCGCTCGCACGGGAGAAATTGGAGATGGCAAAATCTTCATTACACCCGTCGAGAAGATTATCCGCATTCGGACAGGTGAAGTGAACTTGGAAGCAATCTAATTTGAAACATTCAAGATAATTTTTAGGTGTAGGAGGGATCAAGATATCTAATCTGTCCCTCCTTTTTGCTAGTTCCGTAACCCTGCTCTGTAAGGTTAAACATCCATATTTCCCCGTAGAGACGCGATTCATCGCGTCTTGTCATGATTAAGACGCATGATTAAGACGCGATGAATCGCGTCTCTACGGGGTTTCTGTGAACAGAGCTGGGAGTTGAGGCAGCAGGGCTAAAAACGCTTGACCTCGATGGCTGACAACGTGTTTTCGCTCTGGAGGCATTTCTGCAAAGGTCATGCGTTCAGTCGGGACATAAAAGATCGGATCGTAGCCAAAGCCGCCGCTGCCTTGAGGCGCAGTGGTAATTTCGCCCCGGCAAATCCCTTCAGTTTGGACGGCAATGCTGCCATCTGGACGAGCGATCGCCACTGCACACACGAATTGCGCCTGTCGGTTGGGATGATCTCCCAACTCGCCCAACAGTCGCTGAATGCGATCGCCATCATCGGTGCCATAGCGGGCTGAGTAGATCCCCGGTGCCCCGCCTAAGGCATCGACCATCAACCCACTGTCGTCGGCGATCGCCCATTCTCCCATCGCGGCTGCCACCTGAGACGCTTTCAAACACGCGTTTTCTAAAAACGTGCTGCCCGTTTCTTCAACATCCAGCTCAGGCGGTTTTAAGGCAAGTTGCCAATCCAGATCTGTTAAATAGGCTTGCATTTCTGCAAGCTTACCTGGATTTCCTGTGGCCACAACAAGAGTTGGCATAAGCTGTCTAGTTACCTTTGAAAAATTCTGAGAAATCATAAATCTGGCATGGCTGTAATCAGCAAGTTGATTTTAGCCATCTTCAAAACACCGTGCCGTCACTCTCAATTTGAATCGGAGGGACACCGCCGGGTCGCAGTTTGGCCGCAATTTTACGTCCGGCTGCCCAGGTTCCACCTTCTAGTATTTTTACCAGGGGCAGTGTTTGAGCATCCAACTGCAAGGTTTGGCGTAGGGTATCGGCGATCCGATCGAGCAAAATTACCGTCAAGGCGCGCCATTCCACAATTACCTCTGAGCTGGGCAGGTGCGGCACCTGAGTAATTTCGGCATACTTGGGTTCTAGCAAGCCCAAATCTACGCATAGTCCACCATTGCGATATTCTGCCAAACCAGTCAGTTGATCCAGGTGGGTAATGGTGAGTCCTAACTCTTGCAGTGGTTCTAGCAGCGAATAGGTCAGCCATTGGGATAGTTTGTGAAACGGCACCAGGTCTGCGCCAGGAGCGCTGTCACAGTCACGGCCAGACCCATCACCCAAAAGCGCTGAGTGTGCCCAGACATCCCCCAAGTTGACTCCATCCAATGCTACCCGTCCAGCCCAGATATCACCTAGCCCCAACAAAACCGCCTGCAACACCTGAGGTGCAGCCAACTGCCGATCCACAGATTGCTGCACCAGATAATCGACTAAGCCGCCAGGACGGGGTTGCTCGGTGCCAAAAAACTGGGGATGGCGTTCTAGGGTTTGTCCCAAGCGATGCAGTAACTCTAATCGCCCCGGCAGACCTACTAACGGATTCTCGGCACTGACTTGAAAACTGTCTGTCAACGCATCAGCAGTGAGGGCTTTGAGGGCGATCGCATCCACTCTCAAAGCCTGCCGAGAGCCTAAATCTGGCTGGGAAAACTTCGCAAACGTGCCCTGACAAAAGCTGTGGAAACTGGCCACCGCTAGCCCTTCCGAACGCTGAAACATCTCGCCCGTGTCTGGTTCTACATAGCGCCACTGGGCACCCGCCCCAGCATCCAGCAACACACTGAGAATCACCATGTCGAACTTTGTCCGCGCCTGTTCTAGCAGATCTAGCCCCGTCAGTTTTTGAGTCAACAGCGCCAAGCGATCGCGTCCTCCTGCACTAAAGTGTCGCCAGCGGCTATGAAACGGCACGTTGAGGTCAGGATAGTTTTCTCGCATGACTTGCAACACGTAGTCAGCCGTAGGTTCCAACTGACTCAAGTTACAGCGAAAGTGTTGCAGCTTGTCTTGACAGGCCAACTCAAATAGTTGCCCGCAGCGATCGCGGATAGCTTGGGGAGTACGCAGGTAGGCGATCGCCTGTTCAGGGGTAGAGCGGTCTGAGTAGTTCATGGTATCGGATGGGAGACACGGAATGGAGACAACGACGACTAATAGGCTACCAAGACTAGAGCAGCCTAACGCTAATCTATACCTCATGAGTCTAAAGTCTAGAATCCGCCAGTAGTGACGCGAATCAACTGTGTAAATCAACTATGCGAATCAAAGTAATTAACCCCAATACCAGCCCCGAGATGACTGCATCAATTGGAGCGATCGCCCTAGCTCATGCGGCACCCGGCACCGACATTGTTACCGCCTGTCCAAATGCAGGCCCCGTCTCGATTGAAAGCTATTATGACGAGTATTTGGCGATTCCGGGGGTGCTGGCAGAAGTGCAAAAAGATGAGGCCAACTTTGATGGGTTTGTGCTGGCCTGCTGGGGCGATCCCGGCGTAGATGCAGTGCGAGAGATTACGAGCAAGCCCGTCGTCGGGATCGCAGAAGCGTCGATGTATGCGGCCAATGCGATCGCCGCCCACTGGTCGGTTGTCACCACGCTGCGCCGCAGTCATCATATGGTAGAAGCGATCGTCAAGAAAACCGGATTGGGCGATCGCTGCGCCTCAATTCGCTGCGTCGATTTGCCCGTGTTGGCCTGCGAACTCGACCCCAGCGCCATTGTTGAAGGACTCAGCCGCATGGGTCAG
>JBBQFG010000325.1:0-4303 GCA_038321765.1 Elainellales cyanobacterium | reverse complement strand
GTGTCAATTGGATACTTAGAGAGCACCAACATGCCAAACTGACCGGGGAAATTACCGAACCCGTAGGCATCATCGCCATAGCCCGGTGTGCCAGGAGTCGTCACCGCCACCCCGTTATTGTTGAGGTCAAAGCCAGACGCGATGCCTGTATTAGACGGGGCGATGTAGGCGTAGGGATACTCAACGGGCGTAGCACCGTTCTGGCTGAGGGCAAGATAGTTTTGTTGAAAAAGCTGCACCGGCTGAAGCGGATTGGCTGCTACGTAGTCAAATTCATTAATTAGCAGCACATCTGGGTTGACCCGCTGAATCGTTTCCGCTACCGCTTTTGCCTGAGCATTGTCTGGGGTAGACAGGTCGGAGACAAGCTGTCCTTCGGCGCTGCGGTTGAGTGAGGCATTGAACTGAGAAAACCGGATGGGAGGAGTTGACATAGAGATTCCTGCAATTAATGGAGCCGTGAACAGAGTCAAAAACTTGCAGGCGATCGCAGTCTGTAAAATCACAGAGCCAGTCTGTAAAATCACAGAGCCAGTCTGTAAAATCACAGACGGCGATCGCGCAGTCACCTTCTCCTTCGATCGCCCGTCCCGCCAGCTCAAAACCAGGGATTTTACGGGGATGCGAAGTGACATTTCAGATGCCAGCTTCTATGAACCCATAAAAACTTTAAGAGGGTTCTAACAACCTGTTAAGGAGGTCAGTATTTATCGGGTCAAAACAAGTAGTCCAGCCGTAACATAGAACTCATTTGACATCTTTCCAGCGAATATTCTGTAGGGGCGAAGCATTTGCATCAATATTCTGGCAACGCAGCGTCAATTCGAGTGCAAATGCTTCGCCCCTACTGCCCAAAAATCGCCCTAAATCTCAATTCTAATTAGATGTCAAATGGGTTCTACAGACAGCCCAAATTAGTTGTGGGTATTTTATACCCACAACTAATTTGATTAAATGTGTAACTAATTAATACACAGAAGGATTAATACACAGAAGGATTAATACACAGAAGGATTAATACACGGAGGGCACAAAAAACTGTTCATTGAGTGGAGGCCGCACATAGTGACCCGCAGGTTTGCGGGGAGGGAGTTCTGGCGGGCTGGGCGTCATGTCTACGTAAGGAATTTTGGAAAGCACATGGTGAATACAATTCAGCCGAGCGCGCTTTTTGTCATCGCCCTCAACCGTAAACCAAGGTGCTTCTGGAATATTGGTATGCGCGAACATATTATCTTTGGCTTTAGAGTAATCAACCCAGCGATCGCGCGATTCCAAATCCATTGGACTGAGTTTCCAACGCCGAGCCGGATCGGTAACCCGAGATTGAAACCGACGCTCTTGCTCTTCATCGCTAACAGAGAACCAATATTTCAGCAAAATAATGCCTGACCGCACCAGCATCTGCTCAAATTCAGGGCAGGTTTGCATGAATTCTTTGTATTCTGCTTTACTGCAAAAATCCATCACATGTTCAATCCCGGCACGGTTGTACCAACTGCGGTCAAAGCAGACAATTTCGCCTGCTGCTGGTAAATGCTCAACGTAGCGTTGAAAATACCACTGGGTTTTTTCGCGATCGCTGGGCGTGCCTAAAGCCACAATGCGACAGCCCCGAGGGTTGAGGGGTTCAGTGATGCGCTTAATGGTTCCCCCCTTGCCAGCGGCATCCCGCCCTTCAAATAAAATGACAACCCGTGCTCCCGTAAACTTCGCCCAGTACTGCATCTTGACTAGTTCTAATTGCAGTTCTGAAAGCTCTTTTTCGTAGATTTTATTAGATAGTTTAGAACTCCCTTCATCTTCTGTCGTGTGCTTTTTAATCTCCAGCTTTTCAGCCGCTTTTTTCTTTTTTTTGTTGCCCCTTTTCAGGGCTGCCAGCGCTGCCATCGGAGAGTCTAGGACATCCCCTTGGGCATCTGTGCTGGTCTTCTTTTTGGCTTTCATGGGAATTCCTATTGGAGTTGGGTAGAACTTAATCAAGATTTAATCAGAGTTTAATTTCATTCAAGCAGGTTTACGTGCCCCTTATGGTGTAGTAGCACGCAACGGCTAACGGATCTAGAGCTGAAATCCCATCTCTTTGAGGCTCCGACGCAGGTGCTCAGCCTGCTGAGGGTTGTGGTGGGAATGCAGGGCGATCGCCCGACCAAAGGATGCCAAACTTTCCTCGACTCTGCCGAGTTTTAGTAGCGCAACTCCCAGGTTTTGATGGGCTTCAGCATGATCGGGGTTGAGGCGAAGTGCCGTTTGATAGTGGACGATCGCGTCGGTGATATTTCCTAACGCTCTGATGGTAGTGCCCAGATTGTAGTGTCCCAGAGCAAATTCGGGGGCGATCGCCACACAGGTTTCATAGGCAAATTTAGCGCCATTGAGATCGCCGTTGACTTTCATCAAACTGCCGAGATTATTGTAGGCTCCTAGCTTCAGACGTTCCACAATCGGTTGCTTAATAGCCTGGTGATAGTGCTGTGCAGCCAGATCTGCTTGCTTTAGTCGGCTGTAAGCGGTACCCAAGTGGTAGTGCAATTCATACACAACCGGAGCCGTAACTTGGGACGACGGGCTGTTAGCCCCACCCGATATCCTCTCTACACTGGTTAATCCGTGTTTCAACAGGTTAATTCCGCGCTCAAAGTCACCCAGTTGCACATACAGCGCGCCAAGTTTGCTGCATTCATATGGATCGTTGGGATGGTTGGCTAGATACGCCTCCATCGTAGTACGGGCAGTTTGTAGCTTGTCGCGGCTGGCGATCGCCCCCGGCTCATAGCCGTAGTGCAAAATTGCCGTTTCCGTTAGGTCTACGACTTGCCAGTGGGGTTCTCGCTGCCGCAGCGCGATTACGCTGTCGTCAATCATGGCGTGGTATGGCCGCGAGAACTGAATAGCCGAATGCCTACGAAATAGCCGTGACACGAGTGAATAGGGCGATTGAACCGCACCAATTTCGTGGCGCAACAGGTTAATCACCAAATAGTCAGGCTGTTGGATAGCCTGTTTGAGCAAACTCACCGTTTCTGTTACAAGCACTTCATCGGCATCTAGTACCAAAATCCAGTCGCTGGTAGCGTGGGTTAACGATTCATTACGGGCAGCAGAAAAGTCTCCCGTCCACGCAAATGAATAGATCGCAGCTCCAAAGGAATGGGCGATCGCCACAGTCTGATCTGTCGATCCCGTATCAACTACCACGATCTCGTCTACCGCAGATCGCACGCTCTCTAAGCATCGGGGCAACTGGTTTGCCTCGTTTTTTACAATCATGCAGAGGCTAAGAGACATAAGCAGCGATGAAGGATGAAGAAAGTAACGTGCTCTTGTGCACCAGTAGTCTAAAGCAGAATTGGGGAAAGATAGACACAGATACGAACCTGGTTGACTGACAAATCTTTTGAACACCTGCTGCACCGCCAGGAAATCAATTTCCTGGCTCATCACTAAAGTCCTCTAAAGAGGACTAGATCAGGATCTGAGTCTATTTCAATGGACTTTCACGATTAGCCCAAAATTTATTTTAGGGCGGGTTGACAACGGAGCAATGAGGCTTTCAGGGCTTTTGTCAGTCCATCAGGGTGCGAGCAATACCAGCGTATAGGTGAGGGGTAAGGGGATATAGACGGAAGTACAGCAATTTTGACAGTCTAGATGTAAGACAAGAGCTAGTTTAGTGCATCACTTAAGCACCCTATAGCTTTAGCAAAGGATGCGATAGTATATTTGTACTATTAATTCTCTGCTAACCGTCCTGATGGTGAGTCGCTTCATCTGGAGAAACGTTATAGCTGAGGAACCCCAGGGTTAACGCTTGAGTCCAACTTATTAACCCGTGGTTGATATCTGCCGTTGCCAGACATCATCAATGACAACATCAATGACAAAACTGTTGAGAACTCTGAAAACTCTGCTTTCATAGACTCCAAGCAGCAATCTGTTGAGCAATGTTCCTCTACAAACGTGAGGCGCAGCTTTAAAACAACGGCAACTCAGACAAATCAGTCAGACAAATCGGATATTCTTTCCTTGCAAATGGCTTCTCGTACTCCATGAAGATTCAACCTCCACTTTTTGTTGCAGCCTGTTGCGTCGTTGCTTTAGGAATCCCAACATCGCTGCGCTCCGCTGGAATTGAGATGCCCACGCTGCGAAACGGCATCCATTTGCTTAGCCTCACATCATCTACGTCGCGTTCGGGTGTTTTGGTTGCCAGAGATCCACAAGCCATCATCAATGTCCGAACCGCCCCCAGTATCCAATCTGCTGTGGCTGCCATGTCATACCCCAACGAACCTGTGGTGAT
>JBBQFG010000324.1:0-4346 GCA_038321765.1 Elainellales cyanobacterium | reverse complement strand
GCGAATATTCTGTAGGGGCGAAGCATTTGCATCAATATTCTGGCAACGCAGCGTCAATTCGAGTGCAAATGCTTCGCCCCTACTGCCCAAAAATCGCCCTAAATCTCAATTCTAATTAGATGTCAAATGGGTTCTATACAAGTCGAAGCAAAGACAGAGAGTTTTTTGTATCAATCTGCTACACTTTAACATAAGGTAATTAGGTGACCGTATAAATGTAGTAGCTTGAGTATCCACATCGGTACTGACATCGTTTGCATCCCTCGAATTGCTGCCCTAGTTGACCGATTTGGCAGTCGGTTTCTGCAAAAGGTCTACACCGACACAGAGCAGCAAGCTTACTGGCAGATTAGTTCTAAGCAATGTTTGGGTCGTGAGACTGGGGTGATCTGGTTGGCGGGACGCTGGGCAGCTAAAGAAGCTGTTGTTAAAGCGATCGGAACCGGATGGTGTGGAGTTCGATATACCGATGTCGAAATTCGTCGTCGAGCTGATGGTGCGCCTCAGGTCTGCCTGTATCGATCGGCAGAAGCCCTAGTTGCCAATTTCGGGACAGGACAATGGCAGCTAAGCCTCAGCCACGACGGAGATTACGCGATCGCTACTGCCATTTTTTGCTAGATCTAACCTGATTTTGAATCGAGATAGACGTTAAAGCCACCGTTCCTGACATCTATACTACGCTTCCTGGGTGCCATTTTAGGTCTGGTTAAATATTTTTGAAACTAATGCTAGAGCATTAGTTTCAAAAATATTTAACCAAGGGCATTCAACATCTTTAGAAGTGCCGCATTACAGATTTTCAAGTTTTAATTCACGTTGACCTGCTGCAATACTAAATCAAATCTATGAAGTCTGCTCAGATTCCAACCACTTCATCCACAAGATCAACACGACCTCAGGCAGCCATCGAAGCGTATCTAAACCATCCTACATTTGGCCTGTTGTACCGCGTCTGCTGTATTGACGATAATCGAGAACTGTTCTCTACTTTGTATGCCCAGAGACTCTTTTTTGTGGTCACAAATACTCCCGATGGGTTTCAATTTGAACCTGTTAGTCGTTCTGATGCGCGCATTTTATTAGAGCACCGACTGCGGAATTTGCGTCGAGTTGGCAGCTCTCCTGTTGAATATAGCCAGCTTCAAGTGGTTTATAAGCAAACCTTTTAGCAAAGGTAACTAGGACCCTAGCTCCATGATGGCACCTTCACCGGAGGCGATCGCCCAAACCTTTACCCATATTCGCCAATCTCTTCCCGTTGGAGTCACTCTGATTGCGGTTAGCAAAACCGTTTCAGTAGACTCAATGCGAGCCGCCTACGCCGCTGGCGTACGAGATTTTGGTGAAAGTCGCCTTCAAGAAACTATTGATAAGCAGATGCTCCTTCAAGATCTGCCCGATATTAATTGGCATCTGATTGGTCACTTGCAAAGTAATAAAGTGGCTAAAGCACTTGAACATTTTCAATGGATTCATTCCGTAGATAGCCTGAAACTAGCACAGCGGATAAACGCGCTGTCGGCTCATCTACCAACTAAACCATCTCTTTGCCTACAGGTTAAAGTTGTACCCGATCCAAACAAATTTGGGTGGACTCCAGCGGAATTGCTAGCTGATCTGGAGCTGCTAGAGGCATGTTCTAACTTAAATATTGTGGGGTTGATGACGATTCCCCCCTACGGGCTGGACATCGCCGCAACCCAATCAGTCTTTAACCAAACTCGAGATTTGGCTGATAAGATTCGCCATCAGCAATGGCCTGCGATCCAAATGCATCATCTGTCAATGGGAATGTCGGACGATTACCCACTGGCAGTTCAGTCGGGGGCAACGATGATCCGTCTAGGTCGTGTCTTATTTGGCGACCGGGGTTAGACCCTGCAATGAGTCACTAAATGGGTCAGTAAACTGATGAGATCCGCTTGATCAGGGTTTTAACTACGTTTTTTTGTTTAAACGGTGCGCTGAGCGTACCGCTTAAATAAACAAGCAACAGGTCTGGATATTACTGACCTGACTGATCTGTGAAATCCAACCCGAACTTTGATTGCTCATATCCTTGATATTAAACGTTCATTTCTTCTGAAAACGCTGGAGCGATCGCCCAATCTAGTGAAGCGAGATCAATTTAGGGTGTAGTTAGCCAAAAAAATATTAACCAAATTTTCTAAAAATCTGCTAGAAGGTATTGCTTTTATGGATTTGTTGTATACTATTGACTCAAATGAACACAATTTTAAGCAGGGTGTAGAAGCGCTACTTTAGGACTTAGATTGCTAGTTTTTCCTAAATCTTCTTGATTGGTAAAGACAAGTGTAGGACTACTTAAGATGTATGTTCTAGCAAGCATTTAAACGTTAAGGTAGTTTTCTCAACAGTTACGTGACCGCTTATTTTGCTGCTTAAGTTCCTCACTTGGTCATTCAAGGAGGTTCAAGGCAATTCCTAGTTAACGTTATTTGTGATGGAGCGCAAGCTGTGAATATCTTTACCAAACTAAGAGACTTTGTTGGACTCAATGATCCTGCGGATTATGAGTACGAATACGATGAGATGGATGGGCAAGAATACCAAAACCTCTACCAAGAGGAGAACGTTCAGCCCGTGGTCGAAGAAGAGCCTCGTCGTCGTCGGATGAGAGAGCGCGCTATGCTGACATCTGAAGTTGGAACAGGGATGAGTAACGTGATTGGAATGCCCGGTGTAAATGGGATGTCTGAAGTGGTGGTGATGGAACCCCGCACGTTTGAAGAGATGCCTCAAGCTATCCGAGCATTACGAGAGCGCAAATCTGTCGTGCTCAACTTGACCATTATGGACCCTGACCAGGCTCAGCGCGCTGTCGATTTTGTGGCAGGTGGCACCTACGCGATTGACGGACACCAAGAACGAATTGGTGAAAGTATTTTCTTGTTTACGCCTAACTGTGTTTCTGTCAGCACCCAGCCAGGCATGGTAAACGAGATCCCAACGCAAGTTCCCCAACAGCCAATGCGTTCTGGTCGCCCGATGGCTCCCGCACCGACTTGGGCTGCTGACCAAGCACGCATGGCCTGACCATAACTAGCAGATTGGACTAGTCAGTAGCGATCGCCTGAGTCTAAGGCTAGAGTTGTGTTCCCGTTCTAGTGTGTTTCTGCCGTGGCTTGTCTTCACGTCTCCAAAGGCTCAGGTTCTAAAATAGTGCCTAAGCCAAGCTTTTACGCGATTTATGCCGCTACAGTGCAGCCCCATCGGAGGTAGCCACAGGGTTTCTATGGGGCTTGGAATTATTGGTGGAGGCGTGATGGGTGAGGCATTATTGTCTCGTCTTTTAGAGCTGGGAGTTTACACTCCGGCTTCTGTCTGGGTTAGCAATCCACGAGAGGCGCGGCGGTCTGTTTTGGCAACGCAGTATGGGGTACACGTCACCGCAGACAATCAAGCCGTAGCGGACACAGCCCAGGTATTGTTGCTAGCCGTTAAGCCACAGATGTTTAGGGTAGTGGTGAGCAGTTTAACGGTGCCAAATGCTGAGACGCTGGTCATTTCTATTCTGGCAGGAACCTCGCTTCAAATGCTGGAGACTGCATTTCCCGATCAACCTGTGATACGAGCTATGCCCAACACGCCATCTACTGTAGGCGCAGGCATGACAGCGATCGCGGCTGGCCGTCAAGTTCGACCCCACCATTTACAAGTAGCTCGACAGCTCTTCGAGGCTGTCGGTGAGGTCGTTGAACTTCCCGAAGCGTTGATAGATGCAGCAACGGGAGTATCGGGTTCTGGGCCAGCCTATGTGGCGCTGATGGTAGAAGCGCTATCAGATGGCGGTGTAGCGGCTGGGCTGCCACGAGCGATCGCCACTCAGTTAGCAATTCAAACAGTACGAGGCACCGCTGAGCTGCTTCACACTACAGGCATGCATCCCGCAGAATTGAAGGATCGCGTGGCTAGCCCAGGGGGCACTACAATAGCAGGTGTTGCCCAACTAGAAAAGTTTGGATTTCGCTCGGCGCTGATTGAAGCGGTTAAGGCATCTTACCTACGCTCTAAAGAATTGGGGAATTAAACCACCGGGTAGTCCTCAATTAGTAAGGATTGCGTACAAAATAAAACCTAATCTTTTTTTGGAAGTGGGGGGGGGGGGGCGGGGCGGGCCGAAAAAAAAAAAAAGAAAATTAAATATTTAAAAAAAAGTCATAAAAAAAAAAAAACAAAATTTTTTGTGCCCTGCCCCCCATTTATTAAACTTGTCTTTTACGTGGTTTGCCAGCCAATCTCTACAAAATATAAATACATCACTATTCTTTCGCGGCCGCCCCGCCCCGCCCCCCGCCACTTCCAAAAAAAGATTAGGTTTT
>JBBQFG010000323.1:0-4352 GCA_038321765.1 Elainellales cyanobacterium | reverse complement strand
AGATTTAGGGCGATTTTTGGGCAGTAGGGGCGAAGCATTTGCACTCGAATTGACGCTGCGTTGCCAGAATATTGATGCAAATGCTTCGCCCCTACAGAATATTCGCGATCACCGGAAAGATGTCAAATGAGTTCTATAGCGGTTCCTCTTAACATGAGGTACACGTTGGACAGACAGGGCAAGGGTTTCAGCTTGTTATTCGTACCGCACCAGATCGGTAACCGCTATATACAGGTTAGGTTAATTACTACAACACCTTTTCCAAAAATTGTTGAGCACGAGCACTTTTTGGAGTAGAGAAAAACACATCCGGTGGTGCATCTTCTGCCACGGTACCGTTATCCAAAAACAGCACGCGATCGGCTACATCTCGTGCAAAACCCATTTCGTGCGTCACAATCGCCATCGTGATACCCGTCTTAGCAAGGTTTTTCATCACGTCCAATACTTCTTTTACCATCTCTGGATCAAGTGCTGACGTGGGTTCATCAAACAGCATATAAGCTGGCTCCATTGCCAATGCCCGTACAATTGCTACTCGTTGCTTTTGACCCCCAGACAGGCGAGACGGAAACACATCTGCCTTTGCCTCCAATCCTACGCGCTCCAGCAACTCCATAGCTTTCGTTTCTGCTTCTTGCTTGGAGATTCCCTTGACGCATACAGGCGCGTAGGTTAGGTTTTGCAGTACCGTTTTGTGAGGAAATAAATTGAAGTGTTGAAACACCATTCCCACATTTTGGCGCACCTTTTGAATGTTTACCTTAGGGTCTGTAACCTCTACTTCATCAATGTAAACTCTGCCCCGCGTCGGCACTTCTAGTAGGTTAAGACAGCGTAAAAAAGTAGATTTACCTGAGCCAGATGGCCCGATGATGGCAATAACCTCTCCATCTCTAATCTCAGTTGAAATATCTTTTAGAACGTCAAGTTTGCCAAAAGATTTCGTTAAAAACTCAACTCTAATCACTTCTCCGCATCCTCTTCTCAAGATTCTGTGCAAAAAACGTCAGCCCCATCACCAAAATGTAATAGACAACACC
Organism: Elainellales cyanobacterium; assembly: GCA_038321765.1. Taxonomy (GTDB): domain Bacteria; phylum Cyanobacteriota; class Cyanobacteriia; order Elainellales; family Elainellaceae; genus CASBQJ01. The sequence continues at coordinate 3,309 of JBBQFG010000323.1, read as the reverse complement.
AACAAAAATGAGTGGTTCAAAATAAATAAACTTCTCGGCGGCCACTACCTGCCCACGGCGCATCAAATCCAGGGCACCCACCGTCGAAACCAATGCAGAGTCTTTTAACAAGGCAATGCTGTCATTCACTAAAGCGGGCAAAATATTTTTGAACGCCTGGGGCAAAATGATATCTTTCATCATCATGGGATACTTTACGCCCAGAGTTTGAGCCGCTTCTCGCTGCCCTTTATCTACTGCTAAAATGCCACCTCGAATGGTTTCAGAACTGTAAGCAGCAGAGTTAAGCGCAAAGGTAATTACGCCTGCCTGTAGAGGAGGAATGGCATATCCAATGAGCTGAGGTGTTGCAAAGTAGACTAAAGCTAACTGCAAGATTAACGGCGTACCTCGAAAAATCGAAGTATAAATATCTGCAAACCACCGGAGCGGCTTGAATTTTGATATTTTTAAAATTGACAGAACAATAGCTAGAGAAAATCCAAAGACCGCTGATAGAACGGTGAATTGTAGAGTGACTAAAGCACCGCTTAAGATATATGGAATATTGGGAGCAATTTTACCAAAGTCTAAAAATGTTTGCCCTAAAATGCAGGAACTGCCTGAAAGTGCCTCGAACAATAATGGACTCATGCTATACAGATTCCTTGATCTGGACTATTGAAATGATCTGATTGACACGGATACTTTGTGCCTCTAATTTGTGCCCTAATGTGAAATAAATTAATCTGATAGAACACTTTATTTATATGGTTTTTATTACAAACAAACACAGCCTAATAAGAATATTGACTCAACTCGGAAACTACACGTTGAAGCTGCCTAAATAGGTAATTTTTCGAGTGCTGTAGTGCTCGAAAAATTACCCATTAGACAATTTTAGGGCAGCCTCTAGGCAGGTTTGTCACCAAACCACTTAGTGACAAACTCTTTAAGCTTACCACTGCTCTTCAGTTCGCCCAGGATAGGATCAAATTCTGCAAGCATAGGCGATCCTTTGGGGAAGGCGATCGCTGAGCCTGATTCTCCCTCGTTAGGAATAACATTCGCTTCTAGATCAGGGTTAGATGCAAGGTATCCGGCTGCAACTGTATCTTCTATCAAAATTGCGTCAATTCGACCCGCTTTCAGTTCCTGAATCATTTCGTTGATTCGGTTTAAGGACTGCAAGTTTACTCCCGTAAACTCTTTAGCAGCTTCTTCTTGAATTGAGCCTAGTTGTACTCCTAGCTTCTTACCACTAAGACTGGCTGCATTAGTAAATCCGCCGCCTTTTTTGGCAACGATAGTGTTCTTTGCTTCGTAATAAATCTGAGAGAAATCGACGTTTTCCTTTCGTTCTTCAGTCGGGGTCATGCCTGCCATGACAAAATCAGCTCGCTTAGATTGCAGCGCCGGAATCAAACCATTGAAGTCGATATTGTCGATTGTCAGGGTGTAACCTAGCTTCTCAGTAATGTACTTGGCAATGTCTACATCAAACCCAATAATCTCTTGGCTACCGCTGGAAGAATCGATATATTCGTACGGGGGATAATCGGCAGAGGTTGCCATCGTGATCGCTTTGTCACTGGCGGTTGGGGCGCTAGAATTGCAAGCCGTAATAACTGTGATGGTGAATATTGCAGTTAGAAAGGCGGTGAGTAAAAACTTCAGTCGTTTCATTTTATGGGGAGTCTATGAGGTTGAGAAGGGAGGAATGAAGCTTTATCTGTAGGGAATTGATCGGGCTACTAGAAACCTTACAGGTATAGTTTGTATCCACTGGAAACTTAGTATAGCTTGCTACAAAACAAGTTATCGTTTCTTGTTTGAGATGTAGGACAATCCAGAGATTTAGATTAGCAGTCCACTCATTTTTACCTGATTGACTGACAAAAGCCCTGAACGTCTCATTGCTCCGTTGTCAACCCGCCCTAAAATAAATTTTGGGCTAATCGTGAAAGTCCATTTCAATGGACTCAGACCCTGATCTAGTCCTCTTTAGAGGACTTTAGTGATGAGCCAGGAAATTGATTTCCTGGCGGTGCAGGTGTTCAAGAGATTTGTCAGTCAACCAGCATTTTACACTGTGTAATCTGGTGTGTTGTCCAGTAACCTTAAATGATTTGAGAGAGGCTTTTTGAGCGTTCCGCAACATTTGCTTGGCTAAGATCGCTCACTGGATAAAATCAAGCCCAGTACGCCATTAGATTGCAAAGATTAAAAATGGGAGAATTTTTGGTAAGATTACGCCGACATAGTTCCTCAAGCAGGCGATCGCCCCATGAATCCCAGTTTTTCTGCCCTGGCGCATCTATTACAGCTAGCCAGTCCGGCGCTGCCAGTGGGAGCCTATAGCTACTCGGAAGGGTTAGAACTATTGGTGCATGAAGCACAGATTTCAGATGCCCCAAGCCTAGAGCGCTGGTTGTCGCAGGAATTGCAGTGGGGAGCCATCCGGTTAGAAGCGGTGGTAGTGGTGCGCGCCTATGAGGCGACGGCAGACGCAACTGTGGACAAGGCCAGTCGTCTGTCTTATTGGAATCAATGGCTGTCGGCACTGCGCGAGTCGGAGGAACTGCGGGAGCAAAGCTGGCAAATGGGGCGATCGCTTGTGCGCCTTCTGCTAGAACTTGACCCAACGCTAGAGCCAGATCTACGTGCCTGTGGAGAACCCTGTAATTTTGCGATCGCCTTTGGGATAGCCGCAGCTCACTGGAAAATTGACCGCCAATCGGCACTCGTCGGCTACCTTTACAGTTGGGCTAGCAATCTAGTTAATGCCGGAGTTCGGTTGGTGCCACTGGGACAAACCGCTGGCCAAAAAGTGTTACTTAATCTCTATCCAGCCCTAGAGCAAGCTGTAGTAGTAGCGCTCAGCTTACCTGATACGGCATTGGAGAACTGTGGCTGGGGATTGGCGATCGCCAGTATGACCCACGAAGTCCAGTATTCACGAATGTTTCGAAGTTAATCTTTTAAGTAGTCTAACCTAAATAAAAACAAGGTTCTAAAAGTCTGCGCCGCCCGCTGCGCGGGCGGCGCAGACTTTTAGGGTTTTAAAGCCGTAGCCATGATCAATAGGACGCCGCCCAGTCATTCCCCCGCAGGCGGGAATACATAAGCTCGACAGGTGCGGGGGGGGATTCCCGTTTCCACGGGAATGACGCTGGCATGTCCTAACCGTCGTGGCGACGGCTATATGTTTATTTACGCCCACCTATTTAGGACTCATGGTCTGAAGGGTATCAAAGGTTGATTTTTCCAGGGCTTCGTACGCGAAAAATCAACCTTCTACAATACTTTTCAAACGGCCTATTAAGATAG
>JBBQFG010000322.1:0-4359 GCA_038321765.1 Elainellales cyanobacterium | reverse complement strand
TTTCCTACCGGACTCGACCGACTTCAGCAATGGTGGGACGCTGTTGCAGCCCGCGATTCTGTACGTGCTCGCCAAGTCTGAGGACTTTTACATCGAAAGGTAATGTCAATTTGAACGCGATCGCAACGCCTAGACCTGCTGAACGCAACTGTAGCTCAAATGCTAAGTAGATGGGCGTAATAAAATATAAAACCTTAAAAGCCTGCGCCGCCCGCGCAGCGGGCGGCGCAGACTTTTAGAATCTTGTTTTTATTTAGGTTAAACTACTTAGTTCTATGGACGCGCCCAATCTGCCACATTCCACGTATTTAAGTCCCACGGGGTTAAATCTACACCAGTCAGCGCATTGCTCACGCCTGCGGTTTCAGCCCGATGGACGATGGGAAACACAACTGCCTCATTGACCAGCAAATCGTTCATTTGAATCATTAACTGTCTGTGTTTTTCGGGGTCAAGTTCTGTGGCAGATTTTGCCCAAAGTGCATCATAGTCTGGGTTGCAGTAGCGTGACACGTTGTCTTTTGACCAGTTGTTTGATTTTTGCGAAATTTCGCTGCACAGGTATGACTTCATGTAAGTGCCGGGGTCAGGCCCGGTGTTGCCCGTGGTAAACATTTGCAGGTCGGCGTAAAAGTGGAGGCTATTGTCAGTATTAGCGGGTTCGCCATCAAAGAAGATGCTAGCGTCGGTACTTTTCAATTCCACTTCCACGCCAATTGATTCTAGCGATTGTTTGACGACTTCCTGAGTCTTTTGCCGCAGCGGGTTGACAGACGTTTGGAATAGCACCGTCATTTCTACCCCATTTTTGTCGCGGGTGCCGTTGCCGTTAGTATCTGTCCAGCCTGCCTGGTCTAACAGTGCTTTGGCAGCGTCTAGGTCGTATTTGTAGACTGTGTTGGGCGAATTGAAGGGATCTGGGGAAACGAGGAAGTTGGCGGTGGGTTTACCCGTGCGTCCGTAGAGCTGTTTGGCGATCGCATCACGGGCGATCGCCAAATTAAACGCCTGCCGCACTTTGATATCACTCAAAAACGGGTGGGGAGCTTTGATGCTAGAGCGTTCGCCATTGACTTCTTTGTTGGGATCGCTGAGGTTGACCAAAATCCGTTCAACCTGGGGGCCAAAGTTGGCTGTCACTCCGCCGTTACCTGCCGCGATCAACGGCTCCAAAATCGGCGCTTCTACCTGAAGGTTGTAGCCAAAGTCGGCATCACCTGTTTGCAACACAGCTCTGGCCGCCGAGGCAGCATCACCGCCGCCTTTCAATTCCACCCGTTTGAAAAAGGGCTTGCCTGCGTCCCGATAGTTGGGGTTCGCTTCATAAATTACCGAATCGCCAGGTTTGAAGTCCACTACTCGGTAGGCTCCAGTCCCCACAGGCATGAGGTTTGCGGGTGCCTCACGCGATTTGACTCCGCTGTATTGAGCATAGAGGTGCTGGGGCAAGATCATGCCCTCGGTGCCCACGAATACCTGTGCCCAGGCGGGGTTGACATCCTTAAAGGTGATTTTGACGGTGGTTTCGTCAATAGCGTCCACTCGCTCAATCGTGTTGTAGGTGGCGGCAGAAATGGCGGCTACTGCTGGATCTGTCAAAAACTGATGGGTAAATACTACATCGGCGGCGGTAAAGGGTTCCCCGTCTGACCATTTGATGCCGGGTTTCAGTTTCCACGTCACGGATCTACCGTCGGCGGCGAGTCCGCCATTGGTTGCCGTGGGCACCTCTGCCGCCAAAAACAGCACCAGTTCGCCCTGGCTGTTGTAGCTGGCGAGGGGTTCTAAGGTGAGGCGGCTGGCTTCTAAATCCTTTAGCCCAATGGAGAGGTGCGGGTTAAGAATGGTGGGTGCTTGCCAGTAGAGCAGTTTCAGGGTGTCGCTTGTGGCGGCTGGCTCAGCGCTCGTTTGGGCAGCAGGAGATCTGGGGGATACAGATGGGGAGCGATCGCACGCTGCCAGTAGTAGTGTGCACAAACATGAACCGACCACTAGGGGCAAAAACGTTCGCCACCACTGCCTTACAATACGCCTAACCATGAACTTGTTCACTTTGCTTGTTCACTTTGCTTGTTAGATGACGGTGTTGATGTCATGATTTTTGGAAGCTAGCGCTTCCAAAAATTGGTAGTCCTAAATTGGTAAGGATTTTTTGATGGGCAGGCTTCGCCTGCCCATCAAAAAAATCCTTACATCAATACCACTACCCAAAAATTATGACAAGACTAGGACTACCAAGTATTGTTTAGAGCGTAAATCATTCTGTGGCTTTGTCCTGTAATGGTTTATGCAGTCGGCTCCATTCCTGTCTATGCGATCGCCATTGCCTCTGCCATTGCCTCTGCTGTATCTAGCGTCTTAACACGCTGCAAACTCGCGCTAAGCTGAGTTGAAGACCTCTGACGATACCAGACGATGGCGACCTATGGCGACTATTAACGATAACTATCTAAAGCTAAAAGCAGGTTACCTGTTTCCTGAAATTGCGAGGCGAGTCAAGGCTTTTGCCGATGCCAATCCCGACGCAAAGATGATTCGACTGGGTATTGGCGACGTAACGGAGCCGCTGCCAGATGCGTGCCGAGCCGCCATGATTAAAGCGGTTGATGAGATGGGCGATCGCACGACGTTCAAAGGCTATGGCCCAGAGCAGGGATATGAGTGGTTGCGGCAGGCGATCGCCACCCACGATTTTCAGTCACGGGGCTGCGACATCAGCGCCGATGAGATTTTTATATCGGATGGCTCCAAATGCGACTGCGGCAATATTTTAGACATTTTTGGCAACGACAATGCGATCGCCGTCACCGACCCGGTTTACCCCGTTTACGTTGATACCAACGTCATGGCAGGACATACGGGCGATGCCAACGATCAGGGTGAATACGGCGGTTTAGTCTACCTGCCAATTACGGCTGAGAATAATTTCACTGCACCGCTTCCTACTCAAAAAGTAGACTTAATCTACCTCTGTTTCCCCAATAATCCGACGGGAGCCACCGCCAGTCGTGAGCATCTGCAAGCCTGGGTAGACTATGCCCGTGCCCACGGCTCCATTATTTTCTTTGATGCGGCCTACGAAGCATTTATTACCGATCCTAGTATCCCTCACTCCATTTTTGAGATCGAAGGCGCGCGCGACTGTGCGATCGAGTTCCGCTCGTTTTCTAAGAATGCAGGCTTTACGGGAACGCGCTGCGCCCTGACCGTGGTTCCCAAAACTTTGATGGGCAAGGCATCCGACGGGTCTAATGTTGAACTGTGGAAGCTGTGGAATCGACGGCAATCGACCAAGTTCAACGGCGTATCGTACATTGTACAGCGGGGTGCCGAAGCGGTTTATTCCCCCGAAGGGCAAGCTCAGACGCGATCGCTGATTGACTTTTATATGGAAAATGCTCGCATTATCCGTGAGCAGCTAAACGCCGCTGGTTTGCAGGTCTACGGCGGCATTAATGCGCCCTACGTCTGGGTTAAAACGCCCTACGGCCTATCGAGCTGGGACTTTTTTGATAAGCTGCTGCATACGTGCAACGTTGTGGGCACGCCTGGTTCAGGCTTCGGAGCCGCAGGTGAAGGCTACTTCCGGATCTCAGCGTTTAACAGTCGCGCCAATGTAGAAGATGCCATGACGCGCATCACCGCTACGTTCAGAGTGTGATTGAGTAAAAGGTTGAGTAAAACTCAAAGTCCCTCTCCCAGTTCTGGGAGAGGGACTTCTCAACTTAGCTGAGAAATGGTTAATTCGGACGCGATCCTATGCAACTTAGCGACGGCTATAAGCCATCCTGGAGTTTAATTTTCCTACAAACCGAATATCCGCAGAAAACTTCCTAGTGGGCTGAGGAGGCGACTTGCTCCATCCAAAAAGGCCGCCGAGCCTTTTTTGGGCACAATCACAACATCACCTTCTTGAATTTGATAGGTATCGGTTAAATTTCGTAGATCAAGCTCCTGCTGCTCAATCACACCTTGGTCATTCAGCCGCACAAACTGCACGCGAGACATACGGGCATCGACCGTGGGGCCACCCGCGATCGCCACCGCACTTGAAATAGAGCTATTGGGCGGTACAGCAACTTCGCCGGGATTCACAACTTCTCCCACAACGCGCACCCGTACCGTTGCGGGAGCTAAGCTAGAGCGGGCAATCAACCGCCGATCAATGGTGGCATTGTCTGCTAACCGAGGAATGTACAGGGAATCTCCATCTTGCAAGATAAAGTCAGGAGAGGCCGTGTCAGACCCAATTGAATTCCACAGGTTAACGGTGATTGGAGTATCAGCATTGTTAGAACCCGCTCGGCGCAGAATTACCTGCTGAATGTCGGCATATCGGGTTACTCCACCGGCTTGAAT
>JBBQFG010000321.1:0-4359 GCA_038321765.1 Elainellales cyanobacterium | reverse complement strand
AGCATTTGCATCAATATTCTGGCAACGCAGCGTCAATTCGAGTGCAAATGCTTCGCCCCTACTGCCCAAAAATCGCCCTAAATCTCAATTCTAATTAGATGTCAAATGGGTTCTATAGCGGTAGCCATGATCAATAGGACGGCTCCCTATCATTCCCGCGCAGGCGGGAATCCATCTGCTCGATAGGTGCGGGGGTGGATTCCCGCCTGCGCGGGAATGACGCTGGCATGTCCTAAGCTTTATGACTATGGCTATAAAAATATTTGAACAGGCACCTCACTGGGTGGGGTGCCTGTTCAGATGTAAGCTTGGAATTTAAGAAACAAAGCTATTCCGACGCATCCAGCCACATCTCGTTGCTGCCGTGATGTATGGTCTTGACCCACTTTAACCGTTTAGGACGAATGGAAATTCGGAGCGTAGTGGCAGCAATTACCGCTAGCCAATGCAGCATGTAGATACTGCCCCACAGCGTTTGCAGCAGGGTAATAACTGGGGAGACAGGACGGGAGCGAGTACCTGCCTGAAACTGCCGCCGCTGAATGCGACGCAATCCCATAAACATGCCGACGAATGAGAGCACCAGAGTAAAGCTGGTAAGCGGTGCAAATATAGGCAAGCGGTTACGGGCGATCGCCATCAAACAATCGGGAACTGCTGCCGTAGGCATGATGTACTGAAACATCAAAAACGTAAATAGGTCAAACGTTTTGCGCGTCCCCATCCGGTTTCGCACTAACAGCCGCCAGTAGTCTAAATACCGCTGATACCCTCCTTCAGCCCAGCGGCTGCGCTGATGCCATAGCGCTACAACACGAGTCACGCCTTCTTCTTCCACCGCTGGAAATGGGAGGATATCAATGTCCCATTTGGCCAAGTGCAGCCGCAGGGTCATATCTAAATCATCAGTGATGGTTTCTTCGTTCCACCCGCCGCACTGAGCCAACGCGTCGCGCCGCACAAATTGCCCGTTTCCCCGCAGTTCGCCAACTCCACCAAGGGCAGTGCGCTGCTGTTGATAAAACGCGTCTACTGCCATCTCTGCCACTTGGCCTTGAATCAGTAGATTTGCCGCAGCCGGATGGTCTTCGGCCTGGGCGATCGCCTTCCGCATTTGCACCGCTCCAACGTGCGGCTGTTGAAATAGGGGCAGCACTCGGCGCAGTAAATCTTTTGGCACGCGGGCATCAGCATCGAGCACGCCAAAGATTTCCCCCTTGGCCAGTGGGCAGACTTGGTTCAACGCGCCTGACTTGCCACCGCTAGCATCGGCAGAGCGTCGAAATACCCTGAGCTGGTCAAATTGCTGCTGTAACTGTTCAAGTATTATTGGGGTGCGATCGGTGCTGTTGTCGTCGATCACCCACAGCTCATACCGACTAGCCGGATAGTCTAGCGTGCACAACGTTTTTACGAGCGGTGTAATGACAGCCTCTTCGTTTTTGGCGGCTACCATCAGCGACACAAAGGGCAAACCGTCTGACTCAGCATCGCTTAGCACGTCAGGAAACTCAGTGGGTAACGGTTTGGGTCGAGTAACTAGTAGTCGCAGAATGTGCATACCCATCACGGTGGTGAGCGCAGCGACAACCCACGATCCCCAAGACACCAGATGTAATGCAATGGTGCTGCTCCAAACAATGGTGAGGGCAACAGCCGCTTTACGTCTTCGCCCCGGTAACCCACGGTAAAAGTAAGCGCTAGCGTCTTCCGAGTCAGCTAGGTCAGACATTAGGGAGCTGATGGGTTCTAGTTCGTTGTAGGACTCATCATCCCAGGGACTTTGCGGCATAGTTTTTGTTCTCAATGGTTCCAACCGACTTAACGGGCGATCGCCTCTTGCATCCCACCACTAGACTGGACGTTCAGCAGTAGTCTACCAATATTAGACCTCCAGGGTGAATCGGTTTTCCGACTTCAGCAGGGGTTTAAGACCTAGTTTATAAACGATGCCGAGATACTTACGGTATTCTGAGTGAGACTCTTGTGGTGCGAGGCAATAGCAATGATGTGGATTCGTCCTAGTGGTCGTCAGCCGGATGAAATGCGTCCGGTGAAGTTTGAGCGACAGTTTACGCGCTTTGCGGCTGGCTCTGTTTTGGCTCACTGCGGCCAGACTCAAGTGTTGTGCACGGTGACGATTCAACCCGGTGTGCCCCGCTTTTTAGAAGGCAGTGGGCAAGGATGGCTAACGGCAGAATATCGGATGTTGCCCAGTGCTACCCCTCAACGCCATTCGCGAGAATTTATGAAGCTCTCAGGGCGCACTCAAGAAATTCAGCGTCTGATTGGGCGTAGTTTGCGGGCTGCGCTAGATATGAGTGCGCTAGGCGAACGGACGTTGACGATAGATGCTGATGTGCTGCAAGCCGATGCGGGTACTCGCACGACCTCCATTACAGGGGGGTATGTGGCGCTATGTGACGCGATCGCCAGCCTATTAGAGAGCGGCGAGCTGACCAAATCTCCTATTACGCACCAAATTGCTGCCGTTTCAGTCGGGCTGCTGCAGGGCGAACCTTTTTTGGATCTAGACTATCCAGAAGACGTGGCTGCCGATACGGACTGCAACATCGTTCTAAATGAAGCCCTGAGCTTGATTGAACTTCAATCAACCGCCGAGGCTGGCAACTTTACCCGCGCTCAGCTCAATCAAATTTTGGACTACGGCGAAAAGGGGATAACCGAACTGCTCGCTCTCCAGCAACAGGCATTGGCAGAGGGCTAGTACTCAACGGCGGAAGTTTGCCTACATTTGAACAAGGGGCTTAAGCCCCTTGTCTGGGGAGCCTGTAATAGTAGTTACACTTCCGCCGCCGAGTACTAGTAAAGTACGGAGCGCTAGAGCGCTTATTTCGACATGTAACGCACCCCTAAGCACTCAGCGATCGCAAAACGCCTGAGCTTCTTGAGCAATGGGTACGATCTCATCGTGCACCATGCTAGCAATCACAGTACGAACTTCAGGCGTATTGAACCGCCCTAATGCCTGTACAACTCGATACCGAATCTGCCAGTCGGGATGGGTCGCGTAGGGAGTTAACAGGGGAATGGCACGGCTATCTCCTAGCTCGCCCAGAGAGCCGATGGCGGCTGTACGAGTGAGTTCGTTTTCAGAGCCTAGGGCATCTTGTAGAAGTTCAAACGACCGAGGATCACCCAGTTCGCCCAATGCCGCGATGATACTGAACTGTACCAGCCATTCAGGAGTTTTGTGATACAGCGCCTGCAAGTGATCGTACGCGTCGGTGAGTTTTAGTGCGCCAATTGAGTCGGCAGCAGCGGCTTGCACGTCGGGTTCTGGGTCATTAACTAAGCTGTCTAACAGGATGGCCAACGTGGTAGCCAGATCTTGATGTCCTAAGCTAGCGAGTTGGCTAACAGCCGCGTAGCGTACACGCACATTTTTATCGACTACGGCATCTTGAATGAGTTGAAAGGCGATCGCAGGATCAAGCTGCCGCATTTGGTTTACGGCTCGCATCCGCTGACCAAAATCGTCTGAATCGAGTAGTTCTTTAACAGATTCGGGGGTGATATCCATTTTTTAGTAAGTGCTAATAAAGAGCGAGCAAGGGGTGTTTCAAAAAAATAACAAGACGGCGAAATTGTACTCCTGAAAACAAGGGCTGGTTGTGGGAGCATCGCCCCCGCAACCCACCCCATAACCCATTTTCTTATTCGTTCTGGTCGCTGCTAGCAGCCATATGGCGAACAATGTCACCCCGCGTGAGAATACCAATCAATTGCCCAGCAGCGTCTAACACGGGTAGCCGATGGATATTGCGATCGTGCATAATTTGGGCAGCTTCTCGCAGCGGTTTTGTAGCTTGAATGGTGAGCAGGTGCTTTTGGGTCATCACCTCGCCAACTGTTTGCCCCAGTGCCTTATGGAGTTCACGTTCGTACTTACCAGGATTCTCTAGATAGATAACGCTATCCAAAATCGTGATGTAAGGAGGGGGGGTGACGCCCGCTTCGCGCCACATGAGATCAGATTCGGACAATATTCCAACGAGTTTGCCCTCTTTGTCCACGACAGGAAGCCCGCTGAAATGGCGCTCTGCCAAAATCCGAATTGCCTCGTTGAGAGGTGTCTCAGGGTTCACCACGATGGGGTCGTGGGTCATGATGTCGGCAACGGTAGAGGTCATAGGTTAAACACGCTACTTTTTTGAATCCTAGGCTCATTGTAAGGACTTGGGGGATGCAACCGAATAGGATGCACAGGTTTTTTTACATAGGCAAGACCTGCGCCATTGAATACAGCGCTTTGCATTTGATAAAACCAGACTTTTGATAGAAAGCCTGACCATCTAGAAATCCTGGCTAGAACTTACGCGGTTGCATGATGGTGTG
>JBBQFG010000320.1:0-4430 GCA_038321765.1 Elainellales cyanobacterium | reverse complement strand
CTCTGCGTCCGGTGGTGATTCATCGTAAGGTGAGTGGGGGTTCCCGCAGCCATTGGGGAGGCCAACTTGTTGCCATGATGTTCAGTTTCTTGGAGACGATGCGGCTGCAAGGCAAGAATGCCGTTGCTGAACTATGTACCTGGTTGGGTCATCCTCAGCCCTCTCCACTGGAGCTTCAGCCATCCCCATGCTAGTAGTTTTGGGATAGAAGGTATTCGCAACAAGCTCTACTTCTTGCTGTGACTAAATACCTTTCTTCTTAAATGCTGAATAGCAAGTTCATGAGTTGGATACTCTTATAGGGAAGGAATATAGGGAAGGAAAAACATGATCGAAATAGATTTCATCTGAAACGCCCCAAAAAACACACTACTAATTAGTTCCCACCTGGTTACTATCAACACGCGCGTTGGGGGTTTTGTGTAATTGATTTTTGGACGCGCGGCCGCCCCCCCCGCTTCAAAAAATCATTACACGTTGAGGACTACCGCGTGTCCAATTAAAGAGTATTCAGGGTGTAAGATTTGGAAAATCCGGTACTGTGTGACTTGGAACGAGTGCAGCAGAGCTGAACAATCGCCAATCTTTAACCGTTGGAAATTGCAATGCCACCCTGCCCACCCTACCTGAAACTCTTACAACGCTAAGCTTCATCCCTCATCCTTCCTTCCTCACCCTTAAAAATGAACGTCTGGCAAGCCCTCACTCTGACCGCAACCCCTTTCCCCAACTGGATTCGGGGCAGTCTTTTACATAGCTGGGTAGGGAGGCTGCGGACGTGGCGCAAGGGAAGCGTGTTGATGCAAGCATGGGCAGAGCCAATTGGGGCACTGCTAGCGGTGATAGTGCTTGTGTTGGCTCCGTTTGTTTCGACGGCGCTGGTGGGTGTGTTGCTGGTTGCCTGTGGGGGATACTGGCTGCTGCTAACGCTGTCGGATGAAGACGAGACGGGGCTGACTCCAATTCACTTACTCGTGTTGCTGTATTGGTGCATTTCTACAGCAGCAACGGCGCTGTCTCCCGTGCGGATGGCAGCCGTTTCGGGCTGGTCAAAACTGACGCTCTATATGCTGTTGTTTGCCCTGCTGTCGCGGGTATTGCGATCGCCCCGGCTGCGGTCTTTTCTGATTTCTGGGTATTTGCTGACGGCTCTGGCGGTGAGCGTTGAAGGGATGCGGCAGTGGTTTTTTGGGGCAACGGCACTGGCTACGTGGGTTGATGTAGATTCGAGTCTGGCGAGCACAACCCGCGTATATAGCTATTTGGGCAACCCAAATTTACTGGGGGGCTACTTAATTCCGGCGGTGATGCTGAGTGCGGCGGCCATCTTTGCTTGGACGCGCTGGTTGCCCAAGGCGTTAGCGGTGGTCATGACGTTAATCAATACAGCCTGTCTGATTTTGACCTTTAGCCGAGGGGCGTGGATTGGGTTTGTGGTGGGCGGCTTTGTCTTCTTACTGCTGTTGGTAAACTGGCTGAGCATCTATCTGCCGCGCTTCTGGCGACGCTGGGCGATGCCACTAGTGTTGGGTGCTTCTGCTGCGTTTGTGGTGGTGGCGGTCATGACGGTGGCTCCACTGCGCGATCGCGTTCTCAGTATGTTTGCCGGACGAGAAGACAGCAGCAACAACTTTCGACTCAACGTGTGGGCTGGTGTGCAGGATATGATCCGCGCCCGCCCGGTTTTGGGCATTGGTCCTGGCAACACGGCGTTTAATGCGGTTTATCCTCGGTTTCAGCGGGCAGGCTATACGGCTCTGAGCGCCTACTCGGTGTTCTTAGAGGTGTTAGTCGAAACAGGCATAATTGGTTTTACCTGCTTCCTGTGGCTGCTGCTGGTGACGTTTAATCAGGGCTGGACTCAGATCCAGCGGCTGCGGCAAGCGGGCGATCGCAATGGATTTTGGCTGATGGGGGCGATCGCTAGCATGATTGGGATGCTGTTTCACGGGCTAGTCGATACCGTCTGGTATCGGCCTCCGATCAGTACGCTCTGGTGGCTGATGCTTGCTTTGGCGGCTAGCTACTACACGTTTAAGCCGTCAGCGAAGCCATCAACGGGTGCTGACCAGGTTCGCCTAGCGGGTGAATATAGCGGGTGAATAAAGTAACTGTAAAGCGATCGTAAATGTTAACCAAATGTTAACAGGCGTTCCTGAATGGGCAATGGTTTTGGGAATGTTTTTGAATGGAGAATCGAAGATTCTCCATTCAAAAACACTAGACCTCCTGCATGAATGCTTTTTTGAGGGCGTGAATCGTTTCCCGGCGAATCCGGGAAACGATTCACGCAGGAGGTCTATTGCAGATTCAGCACTGCCATTCACAAGTATTGAGTGAACTCTCTCTCTATCCCAGCTTCTTTAACTACCCTTAACCATTTTTGTAAGTAGGCGCTGTTAAATTGTTTAAAGATTTACAGAGAGCTGCCCAAGGGAAGTCCAAGGTTTGTCTTCTCTACTCTCTAAAGCCGTAGCAGGGTGCCCCGCCATTAGACGCACGTACCATACAGCCCCGTAGCCCCTTGCAAGAATATTTGGGTAGTCCTAAATTAATAAGGATTTTTTGATGGGCGGACGAAGCCCGCTCATCAAAAAATCCTTACATCAATACCACTACCAATATTTGCTTGTAAAAGATTCGGCTGTAATAGCATTTTGTATTGCCAGTCAGCAGCCCAGCACAAATACAATTCGGACTCTAAGCCTCTGCGTCGCTGCTGCCTCGGTGGCATAGAGATTGAGGTTCTTATACAATTATGTCTAAATTACGCCCAACTACTCAGGTACAGGAGATGTCCGTTCAAAGTGCCTTAGAGTTGACCACAACATTGGGTGAGCTACCCGTTTGGGAAATTCATCTAGATGTTATTTGTCCCGGCAAAAGCTTGACAGCCGCTTTCGAGCAGGAACCCCTGTTACCAGGCATAATTCTGACTCAAAATCATCACTATCGAGGAATGATCTCGCGACGGCGTTTTTTTGAACGCATGAGTCGCCCCTACAGTCAGGAAATTTTTACGCGACGGCCCATTGAGATTTTATATGCTTTTCTGGAAGTAGAGCACCTGATCCTTCCAGAAGACACATCGATTATTCAAGCAACCCGAATTGCCCTACAGCGATCGCCTGAGTTGGTCTATGAACCGATTGTTATTCAGTCTAAAACTGTACACACATCGGCTGAGTCTACACTATTTGAAACCTACAAACTGCTTGATTTTCATCAGCTATTGCTAGATTATTCTCAAATTCCTGACCTAGCTCTGCATCACCTTCAAAAAACAGAACAAGGTGCCCGCGTTGCTGAGGCTAATTTGCGAAAACTTCAAAACAACTACACCCGGTACCTCCAGACGGAAAAAATGGCATCGTTAGGGCAGTTGGTTGCCGGAGTAGCCCATGAGATCAACAATCCGATGAATTTTATTCACGGCAACCTTAGGCATTTAGAGAAATACAATCAGAAGCTGCTAAAACTTATCCAACTTTACCAACACAATTATCCCGAACCAACTGGAGAAATTAAAACCGAAATAGAAAGTATTGACCTACCATTTCTGCAAGCAGATATGCCTAAGATGATCGAGTCAATGAAGGTCGGTACTGATCGCATTCGTCAGATTGTCTTGTCATTACGCAATTTTTCTCGTGCCGATGAAGCCGAACTCAAAGTTGTCGATATTCATGAAGGAATCGACAGCACACTGATGATTTTAGAACATCGGTTGAAGGCTCATTCAAACTACCCGGCGATCAAAATAATCAAAGATTACGGCGATTTACCATTGGTTGAATGCTACCCTGGGCAACTCAATCAAGTGTTTATGAATATTTTGGTTAATGCGATCGATGCCCTAGAAGATGTGAACGAACGTCGGAGGAGTGAAGGGCTGGAGCACCATTTAGGCCAAGTCATAATTCGAACATCTTTCCAAGACTCAGGCCAAAATTCAGGCTGGGTGAAAATTGCGATCGCAGACAATGGCTCTGGAATTCCCGAATCAATTCAATCACGAATTTTTGATCCATTTTTTACCACCAAGCCCGTTGGTAAAGGCACCGGAATGGGGATGTCTATTAGCCATCAAATTATTAGCGAACGGCACAGCGGTAGGCTGAATTTTTACTCAACACCTGAAGCAGGGACAGAATTTGTGATTCAATTGCCGATTGACCTTGGCCTTAATTGAGATGCTTCAAAGAGGGTGGTGGTATTGATATAATACTTTTCTGAGGCGGGGGCAAACCCTGTTTGACTGAACAAAGGCTCTGAAAGTCTCATTGCTCCGTTGTCAACCCGCCCTAAAATAAATTTTGGGCTAATGGTGAAAGTCTATTGAAATAGACTCAGAGCCTGAATCCAGTCCTCTTTAGAGGACTTTAGCGATGAGCCAGGAAATTGATTTCCTGGCGGTGCAGCAGGTGTTC
>JBBQFG010000319.1:0-4479 GCA_038321765.1 Elainellales cyanobacterium | reverse complement strand
CCTGCGGGGGGCAAATCTTTGTGGAGCCGACCTCACGGGGGCAAAACTAGCAGACGACCAACTGGCTATGGCCAAAACTAACTGGGCCACAGTCCACCCCAGCGGCAAACGGGGCTTCTGGTAACTTACATTTTGATTTTTTCCAATAAAAATTAGAGCTAAAACTCGTCTAACCTGAAACCCAGAGTTTTCCCTCACCCTTTTCATGTATGCCGAAGGCTTTAAGCCCTCTCCCTGAGGCTACTGTGTACACACAAGTCTTCTGATCTAGCCTCAACTGGGTTTGATCCCCCCCAACCCCCCTTAAAAAAGGGGGAGCCGGATTCAAAGTTCCCCTTTTTTAAGGGGGATTTAGGGGGATCTCTCAGTACGTTGATACCTCGTCCGAGATGTGTGTACACGGCAACCCCAGGGAGAGGGACTTTGAAAGCTTTTCCGGCTCCCCTCGCCCTTCGGGAGAGGGGCTGGGGGTGAGGGCTAAAACTACAGTTCTCAACGTGGACTTGGTTTAACTATATTAGAACTTACGCATTGACAGAATCATCAATATGTGAAGCTAGCCTCAATCACTCCGAAAAGGGATGCTGGGTCGCCCCAATGCGATGTAGTCGGTTATGCGTATCCTCAGCATCCAATAAACCAGTGTGCAAACTTTTTTCAAATGACACCACGCAAGATCCATGAGTTAAATGTCAATTTAAGTAGAGACCTAGCTTTATACCTCAATCGATTGCCCCAAACGCTTAGTTCTATATGTTTAGTGCACTAGCAGAGTTTGAGCGAAATCTGATTCGAGAACATACCCAAGCGGGGTTGCAAGCGGCGAGAGCTAGGGGGCGGAAAGGCGGACGGAAGCATAAGTTGACGGCACAGCAAATTGAAGTCGGGCGATCGCTAGCAGCAGACCCAAAGCGATCGGTGTCTTCCATCTGTGAGCATCTGGGAATTAGCCGCCCAACCTACTATCGCTATATCTGTCCTAACCTGAGAAACCTTGCCGAAAACGAACCTTGACCCATTGGCTGTAGCACGGTTCCGAGCCTATATTGTCTGAGACTTACAGCAAAAGTACTATCAGTTTTAGTCACTCTCGGCAGAAAGGTATTCAAATTGAAGCAAGGTGGGTAAACAGTTGGCTTACCAAGGGGTGCACAAGATGAGGAGAAAGGCATCCTTGTCCTAACCAGTGTCTGCACGGTTCTGCTTGGAGGTGTCAACCCAATAGGTAGTAGTACCTTTGTTCTTGTAGCCCAGCAGGCTACATCCCGCACCCCCCAAACCATCACAGGCCGACTAGACCAGAACTCCGCTGTCTTTGAAGCCGATGGCAGCTACTATGCCACCCACACCTTCGAGGGCATCGCTGGAGAAACCCTCGCGATCGAACTGAGTAGCGATGACTTCGACGCCTATCTGATGCTGCGTGACCCACAGGGGAAGACGATTGCCCAAGATGATGATGGGGCAGGTGGCACCAACTCCCTGTTTATCATGACCTTGCCCACCACCGGCACCTATACCATGGTCGCCAAAACGTATGAAGCAGGTGAAACAGGGCAGTACCGAGTGGAGTGGCGAACGGCAACGGCCAGCGAGCAAGACCTCGCCCTCGCCAATCAGCTCAATCAACAAGTGTCAGCTCAATCAACAAGTGATTGAGCTCTATAATTCAGGTCGTTACAACGACGCCATTCCTCTGTCCGAGCGCGCCTTAGCCATCCATGAAGCGCAACTGGGGGCAGACCATCCCTTTACGGCCACCAGTTTGAACAATTTGGCAGGGCTGTATCGGTCGATGGGGCGCTACGGGGAGGCGGAACCCCAGTACCAGCGCGCATTAAACTCAGTTTTACTGACTGGTTGTTGCTCGAAGTATAAGAATTACTAATCTTATAGGTTGGGAATCGACATTTTACAAAATTTTGTTCTCAGGCCAGGATTGAGAGTAACACCGCAGAATCCCTCATGTTGTCAGGAGCATCTGGATGGTCATCCTGTTACTTCCAACACTAGCCGTTCACTCGACCGCACCTCTGACCCGATTAGCGAGCAGAATTGCACCCGAAATAGCCACGAGGTAAAAAGGGTTTAGCCCATTTACAGGCCACTTCACTCTAAGCACCTACTTTCAATTGGAGTTCTTCATGCAGAAACCGCTCAGAGATAAAACGGGTCACTGGTCAGATTTACTGTACAGCGGCGGTGTAATCCGCATTCTTGAGGCCATTCAAGACTTAATTGTGATTTCGCTTTGTCTGGGACTGTTTAGCTTTATGCTGATGCAGCTCCGGGCAATGGTGTTGTCGCTATTACCACCCCTAGAGTTGCAAAATGTCACGTCTGATATTTTGTTTCTGTTGATTTTGGTAGAACTATTTCGTCTGTTGGTCATTTACTTACAAGAACATCGTGTGTCGATTGGGGTTGCAGTCGAAGTGTCGATCGTGTCTGTTCTGCGTGAAATTATTGTGCATGGTATTCTCGAAACGCCTTGGCCCCAAGTATTAGCAACCTGTTCATTTTTATTGGTTCTATCTGTCTTGCTGATTGTTCGAGTCTGGATACCGCCTACATTTGACGGCATTGATCCAGAAGAGAAAATTTCACGCCGCCATCTTGCCCGCCACCCGGTTGACGCACTTGAGACTGATCTGCACGGTGCTCCTGTTGCTACGATGTTTGATCGCTCTGAACTTTAGGGAGTCACCCCTTCTAATTCCTCATCGTCTGGCCATACAACTGCTGTAGTTTCTCCAGCTTGTCGTCGCTGGTGTGCCAAAAGCTGCGACTACGGGCTTCTAGCAGTCTGCCAACAATGTTGCGAAATGCTTCTGGGTTGGCCTGACGCAGGCGTTCTGCCATTTCGGCATCGAGGGCGTAGGTGGCGGCGGCTTGGTCGTACACCCAGTTCTCTTTAAAGTCGGCGGTACCCGCCCAGCCGATCATCGCAGTCATCCGCTGGGAGATTTCGTAGGCACCGCTTGAACCAGAAAGATTGGCCAGCACATCAATGCGAGGATGGTCGAGCTGGTCGAGCGGTTGCAGCTTATAGCGGACGATGCGCCCGCTGCTCTCTTTCAGCGGTGCTGCACCCACCAGTTCTAGCAAAATGCCCAGCGATTCATCTTTGGTTTTGATCGCATCGAGTCCCCACAGCATCACAGCAATGGTTTCGGGGTAGGTACCCTGTGTTTGACGGTGCTGATCAATCAGTTTGCGGGCAATCTCTCGACCGCGTTCGTAGGCAGCGGGGAAGGGCATGCGGTAAGGATCAAGGGCGTGGATGTTGCGCCCGGTTGGCAGCACGCCAGGGCCATAGCGCAGCAGATCGCCGCTAGGGGCAGGAGGAATATATTCGCCGTTTAGCCCGCGCAGCAGGTTGGTTAATTCGTCGGTGGTTTGAGCCAGCAGGTCACGGATGGCGAATGGGAAATTCTTGAACCGCTGTTGCCGCAGATATTACCGCAGAAGAAGCGGACACGCCCCTGTGATTGGACAAAGCGTGAGATCTTCGATGGTATCCTCTATCAACACGCGATGTACAACTAAAAGTTGTCTGACACCAAGGATTGGAACTGCAATGGTTCAGGACTATGACGATTAAGCCATCGACAAAGAGTATGAGCTAACAGCTTGCGATTCAGCCGACTGGTCAAGTGCCAGATGTCGCGAGCCCAAATTCTTTCGATGTGAAATCGCTCAGTCAATTGACCGATGACCGTTTCAATCAGCCGTCTTACCCGTTGGAGCAATTTCACCCACGCTGGGTCACGGGAATCCTCCATATTGTTGCGTAAAGCTGTTTCTAGCTCGACACCCACGAGTTTAAGCTCCTGTTTAAGGGGTGTAGAGAGATAGCCTTTATCGCCAATGAGCAACCCTTGGAAGGTCTGTACCATATCCCATAAGGCATCGCGTTCGCTGCCGTTAGCGGGAGTGAGTGTAAAGCCAGTAATGACTCCTGTGCTACTGATGAGCAAGTGACCATGAAAGCCATAATAGAACTCCTGCTTCGATGCACAGTACCCGTAAGCGGCCTCTGCTCTGAAACTTCGACATCGGGGAGCACGACTGATGCAACAGAGCGGGATCGGGATGCCATCGACTAAATGCACCTCATCGCTAAAGGCACCCATCTGAGCCGCCAACTGTTGTTGCAAGAGAGCTTTATACTGCCAGAGGTTGGCCGCCTGCCGCGCCAACGTGACGCGGCTCCCCAGTCGGGGAAACCATTCCAGCCAATGGCGATGAAAGTATTGCCACATCCCTTGGTCAGTATCAATCCCCTGATATTCAGCCACAATTTCCATCGTGATCACCCCGCTATCGCTCAGGGCAGGCGCAAATCCTTTTTGGCGAATGGGATGGTTCTGTGTGACTGATTGCAACAAGTCATCCACACAGCAAAAGACCGCAATGATAAACTCGTCTATAGAAAACATATGGTTCATCCCACTAAAGTTAGGACACTTGTATTGT
>JBBQFG010000318.1:0-4487 GCA_038321765.1 Elainellales cyanobacterium | reverse complement strand
ATCCTGCCAATCACACACCACCCGGAAGCCAATGTCGTACAGGCCGCGATCGCCCTCGGCTTGGGAGCGAAACGCCGAACGACAGTTGCGAGGGCCGACATTCCAAGAGCCACCCCGCAGCACCCGTTTGGTGGGATGGCCATCGGTGAGCCATGCACTGCCATCGGTGGGCGCGTTTAAGTAATGGTCGTGCCAGGGATCGAGACACCATTCGCGCACATTGCCGTGTAGGTCGTATAGCCCAAACGCATTGGCCACCTGAAAGTAACCTACTGGGGTTGTTTCCCGCCGATCTTCCCCCTGAGGCCCTGCCCCATAGGCTCCCTTGTTCACCAGTTTGCCGTTGTAGTCCCAATCAATGCCGGAATAGTTGGCCAGTTCGGTGGTGATCGTGTCGCCAAAGTGAAATGGGGTTGCGGTGCCCGCGCGACAGGCATATTCCCACTCGGCCTCGCTGGGCAGACGATAGGTGCGCCCCGTATGCAGCGAGAGGCGAGATTCTGCGAATCGGCTAAGGCGATCGCAAAACTCGACTGCGGCGTGCCAAGACACTTGTTCAACTGGGCGATCGGCCACTTTGAAATTAGCGGGTTCAGGTTGCAGAACGCGATTCACCTTGGGCAAGGCCGCGACTGCTTGCCACTGCGCTTGGGTCACTGGGTATCGTCCCATCCAAAACGGCGCAACTGATACCGAACGGAGCGGCATTTGAGACAAGGCGCACCCTTCCTCTGTTTTGGGCGCACCTATCGTAAAGGTGCCACCGGGAATCTCCACCAGTTCTAGATAGCCAGTGTCTCCCAACGGTTCGCGCAGAAGTTTTGTCGTTTGAGTGTGGCGATCGCGCTCTTGCCCCTGCAAATCGACCGTTACCACATCAAATTCCACCCTAGACGGTATAGGCGTAGTAATTTCTGACATACTGACGACAGTTTAAAATAGCTGTACTCACCCAAATCATAAGCTGGCGTTAGCACCCAAACCAGTTTGGTTGTGTTTCAACGGTAGTCCTAAATTGGTAAGGGTTTTTTGATGGGCGGGCTTCGCCCGCCCATCAAAAAACCCTTACATCAATACCACTACCGTTTCAACTAGGTTGTTTGTGTTCCTGAAAGGTTCACGACACGCACCTTTCAGGAACACAAACAACACGTCTAGAACATTAACCCACCCAGAAGAGCACCGGGACGCATATGAAACTTGGACAATGGCTAGGGTTATTTGTCTTATTAATATCCCTTTACATCCTTTGGGAAATCCGTCAGTTATTGCTGCTGCTATTTGTTGCAGTGGTGTTTGCTACGGCGTTAAATCGCCTAGTGCGACGGTTGGTGCGGGCAGGCTTCAAGCGAGGCTTAGCTAGCTTTTTTTCGATTGCCATTGTGCTCGGCGTTATGGTTTTGTTTGTGGCGCTAATTGTGCCCCCCTTTACCGATCAACTGCAATTGCTATCCCAACTGGTGCCTCAAGGGCTGGAGCGTTTACGCAGTGAGTTAGATCGGTTAATTAGATTAGTTCCGGGAAGTGCCGCTGGGTCTCTACCCAATGTGACTGATTTGCTAAATCAATTTCAGCCGTTGGCCAGTGGGCTAGCCAACAACTTTTTCAAAGCATTTTCTGGCTTCTTCAACGTGTCGGTCAGCATGTTATTTGCCTTCATGCTCACCATCATGATGGTGATTAATCCCCATCCCTATCGTCAGGGGTTGATTCGGCTATTCCCCTCATTTTACCGTCGGCGGGGAAACGAAATTCTTACCTATTGCGAAGCCGATTTAGTGGGCTGGATCATTGGCACCCTGTTCAATATGGTGGTAATTGGCACCATCAGCGGCATTGTGCTGGCAGTATTGGGGGTCAAACTGGTGCTGGCAAATGCTCTGCTGGCAGGATTGCTAGAGGCGATTCCCAACGTAGGCCCGGTCTTAAGCACTATTGCACCGGGGGCGATCGCCTTACTCGACTCTCCCCTCAAAGCGCTTGGTGTGTTGATTGCCTACATTCTGATTCAACAGGTTGAACAATTTTTGTTGGTGCCCATTGTAATGGGGCAACAGGTTTCGCTACTGCCTGCCATTACGCTATTAGCACAGTTTACGTTCGCGTCGTTCTTTGGCTTTTTGGGGCTGTTTTTAGCAATTCCTCTCCTGATCATCGTCCGAATTTTGATACGCGAAGTGTTGATTAAAGACGTATTGGATCAGTGGAAGGGGAATGAATCAGACGACGCTCCCCCCGATCTGCAATTAGAGCTGCCAATTGAACAGACTCAGGCTGACAAAATCGATGCTCAAGTTAATTTGCCTTAGAGGGTGTTTTCAAGGTTTTATATATTCTCTAGCTCTCAACGTTGGAGTTCTGAACGCGATCGTTGTGCTTCAAAAAATCATTACATTCAGTACTCCTACCTGGGAAAGGAATTCAGGGCAGAGTTAGGATTTATACAAGCAGCTTCACCTGGGTGCCTGATTGACTGACAAAACTTGTTAGTCAGATCCCCGAAAGCCCTCACCCTAGCCCTCTCCCAAGGGGAGAGGGAACCGGAAGGGTAGATCAACTCCCCTCGCCCTCTGGGAGAGGGGTTGGGGGTGAGGGCTATAGACTTTTGTCAGTCAACCAGCCTGGGTGTATTGGAGCTGATCCACTTAAGCAGGACGATGTGTAAATACCAATGTCTACTGACCCTACAACTGGATTTGTTGATAATTGGGCATATCTTCGGGTGGAGTTCAACTGGCTAGAGCGGATGCTGATGGTGGCAGTGGCACGCCAGCGAAAAGAAACCAAGGAGATTGATCGCATTGCTCAATCTCGGGCTGACCGAGTAAGTAGTCACTGGTGGCAAGGGGTAATTACGCTAGACGGTAAGATTTCATACGATGATTACCGCAAACCTACTGCCATAAACGGTGCGGTAGTTAGGCAAAGTTATCAGCAGCAGCTCAAGACTCGGATTCAAGCAAGTCAACATCAGGGAATTGCACTTGGACTTCCACTGCTGTGCGATCGCCTCCAGCTTTCATTATTTGAAAAAAGCCTAATCTTGATTGCCCTAGCTCCTGAAGTGAATCGACGTTACGCCAAAATTTATCACTACCTGCAAGGCGATGATAACGGAGTCAAGAGCGATTTACCTACTGTGAACGTAGTGTTGCAGCTACTCTGCCACAACGACCAAGAGTGGCGAGCAGGTAGGGCAGCGCTCTTGTCAGAGTCTATTCTGCAACAACATGGGCTAATCACATTATTGCCTCGCCAGCACGGCACCTTGTTGAGTCAGTCGGTTCAGTTGACGGCTGCTCTCGTCAATTTTCTACTTTCAGAACAACCGACTTTTCAGGCGCTTGATCAGATTTTAAACGCATCATCAACACCTGTTCTTTGTCCATTCTTGCAGCACAGCTCTGCGTTAACCGAGTGGGCCGATCTAGTCTTGCCTTCGCCGCTGCTAGAATCCTTGCAAATGCTTTGTCAGAGGAGCACCTGGAGCCATCAAGTCGATCAAATACAGGAATCTGTCCCGGATGTCCCCACTGGCAAACTTGGTACATTGGCATTACTCGTCGGGCAACCGGGTACGGGCAAAAGTATGGCGGCACGGGCGATCGCCCATCAACTCAACCAGCCACTGATCACAGTTGACTTAGCCCAGGTGCCACCGCAAGCCTATCTCCAGTTGCTTCAAGATCTGGCAACCTGCCCCCCAAAGCTGCTGTTAGTTAAGGCAGCTCAGCACTGGCTGCGCCGCACAGCTACCCTGCCCTCTGCCCAGCTTCCCCACGCCAACCTTACTCAAGCTCACATACAACAGTTTTTTACTCAGCGCCAACAGCAGGCTGGAATAACGTTGCTAAGCGTGCCTCTGCAAGAATCAGTCATGCCGTACTGGCAGCGTCAACTTGATTACATCTGGCGCTTTCCCCTGCCTGAATGGCGCGATCGCCTCATTCTGTGGAAACGAGCGTTTTCCGGTTCGATACCTCTGGCTGATGACATCGACTGGGTTACTCTAGCGCGGCGGCGTGCCTTAACGGGCGGAGAAATTGGCGCGATCGCTCGCACAGCAGTTGCCTGTATGGAGGTCTCTGGCGACCCAGTGTTGACAATGACTCATTTAATACAGGCGATCGCACAGCAGAGGCGATCGGTGGATGTACGTTCGCAGATTAAATGTCGCAATTCGCAAACCAATGTCGTAGATTGAAATAGGTTCAAAGGCATGAACAACAAGCTTTTTAAGAAAAGGCGCTAGCCATAGCGCATCACCTTTCAGAGATGATGCGTTACGCTGCGCTCACACATTCTACAAAATCGGATGTTATTTAATCTTCATTCCTTGGCGAGCTTAACTGGGTTTATTCTCATATAGGGGTAGCAATGATCAATTGGAGGCCTCCCTGTAAGTCCCGCGCCGGCGGGAATCCATCTGGTCGATCGGTGCGGGGCTGGATTCCCGCCTGCGCGGGAATGACGCTAGCATGTCCTAA
>JBBQFG010000317.1:0-4523 GCA_038321765.1 Elainellales cyanobacterium | reverse complement strand
TCCCAATTGGGGTGGGGATTTTAGCTGGGTCGCTCTTGCTAATTAATCGATTGTGGACACCAGAACTCACCGAATCACAGGCGCGCTCCGATGCGCTGGGGGTGATTATCAGCGCTGTGTTAATCCTAATTGGCCTATTGTGGCAGCAAATTCAGCCGCGATCGCCCGATGCCGTTGTCCTCAATGGGCAAGAAGTTTTTGACTTAGTGACTGATCTGCCCGACCCGCTGCGTCTAGAGCTAGCCTGGATCTCTCACTTACTGCTGACCAATACGGTGACGCGATCGCTCATCGTTTTTGTTGACGGGCAGGTTCTGTTACGTCGGGGTATCGTAGGAGCTAATCCCACCGTTACCCCCGGAACCATTCTGCAACGCGTTTTACAAACCCAAAAGCCCGTCTATTTGGTGAACCTCCAGCTCTACCCCGGTAAAATTGAGTTTGACTATTTGCCCGACAATACCCAAGGTGTGATCTGCCAACCCATTGGTAACCAAGGCCTGCTGATTTTAGGAGCCAACGCTCCTCGCAGCTATACCCGCCAAGACGAAACCTGGATTGCCGGACTTGCCGATAAATTGGACAGTACGTTAGACCAATGGCCACTACCCCAACCGACTAATTCCTAACTCCTATGCTCATTCTCTATTGGACACTTGTACTGTTCATGATTGTAGGCGTTGCAGGTGCCGTGCTTCCGGCTGTTCCGGGTGTTGGGCTAATCGCAGTGGCGATCGCCATTTGGGGATTGGTCAACGGCTTTGCTGGGTTGGGCGTACCGTTGGTAGTGGCGATCGTGGCGTTGCTGATTAGTGTAGGTGTCGATTTTTTAGCCACCTACATAGGCGCAAAGAAGGCTGGTGCAAGTATCTGGGGGCAAGTCGGGGCGGTTGTAGGCCTATTACTCGGTTTCTTTGGCCTTTTGCCTGCCCTACCCATTGGCGGGCCGTTGTTGGGCATTTTGCTGGGGCCACTGCTGGGCGCAATTGTCGGTGAATTTCTCTATCGACGCGATTGGCGGCTAGCTGTTCGCGCCGGGTTTGGCATTCTGGTGGGTTCACTAGTGGGTACGGTGATTCATGTGATGTTGGCGATCGCTACCGTTGCCGTGTTTCTCGCCACAACCCTGCCAACGGTCATGTGATCATTAAATCTGAACTCGTTGTCAACAGGGAATCGAGTAGTACTTAAAAATTTTGTCCTATCTAACCCTTCAATTGCTATATGAATAGGACTTACGCAGTTGAATGATGTTGCAGGCGCGGAGCGCCTGCAACATCATTCAAATTTCTTGGTTTTTCGTATGCAGTGCGTAAGTCCTGATGATTTTTTTTGAAAGGGGCCTCTGCGCCCCTTTCAAAAAAAATCATACCCAGATTTAAGCAATGCACTTCTTCTCTCCGCAGGGTTCAATCCGTTAATCTGTAATAAAAGTTAACGGTAGCAGGAGCGAGATCTCAACAAAATGCTAAGAATTATTACAGACTTCGATGGGCCAATTATGGACGTATCGGAGCGGTACTATCAGGTCTACAAATTCTGCCTGACCAAAATTTCTCGGCCTGACCAAGGCATTCAGCAGCTCTCGAAACCAGAATTTTGGCGGTTAAAACGGGCTCAAGTTCCCGAACGACAAATCGGTCAACTGTCGGGGCTAGACGAATTGCAAGCCCAAGAATTTGCCCGTTTGCGGCGGCAGACCGTACATTCGTTGCCGTATTTAAAATACGACACCTCAATCGCAGGTGCCACAGAAACCCTAGAACGCATTCAAGCCTTGGGGATCGACTTAGCGGTGATGACAATGCGGCGCACTAGCGAGCTAGAGGAAGCCTTTAGCCGCTGCGACTTAGGTCGATTTTTTGCCCCCGATCGCCGTTACTGCCTCAGTGAAGATTACATAAAGACCACAGACGTAGCCGACAAGCCGCTTTTGATGCAGCGGGCGATCGCGGAACTTCCCCCCGCAGAAAGTTGGATGGTTGGTGACACCGAAGCAGACATTGCTGCGGCTAAAACGCACGGGCTGAAAGTAATCAGCGTCCTGAGTGGAATTCGCGATCGCACACAACTAAGCCAGCATCAACCCGATTGGGTCGTTGCTGATTTAGCCGAGGCTGTAGATACTATCTTGAAACACGCCAGCCACCCGGCCTGTTTCAACGCAAGAAACTGCTAATCAACCACAAAATAATAAACGTCACCAAGGCTGCAACGGTATTGGGATCAAGCTGAATAGCTCCAAGCTGAGACCCTAGCAACTCTGCAAACCATAGACCCAGCAACACCCCAACGACTAAGCCTGCCAGTGTTAGTAAAAACGCCCGACCAAACTTATTTTCTTTGCGGTTGAGAAAATAAAAGCTAAATCCCACCCCCAGCGCTAGCGCTACAGGAGGAGACGAGAGGCTGAGTAGACTTGCGCCTAAAAACAAGCCACCAGGCAGCAGAATATCGTTGCGACTGGGAGTGTCAACAAACCGCTGTAGCCAAGCTGAAGCCTTTTTGGCAGGAGCTGGCGTAAAGTCTGGAGGGGGTTCTACCAGCTTTTCGGGAAACCGGATGCGATCGGGAACCTTGATCTTTCCTTCTTGACGCTGCCGTAACCGATCCATCAGGATGGCATCATAGGCCGATTCAATCGCCTCCGTTTGGCGGCGATCGCCTCCTTGCTCCTGCAACAAGCGATTTCGCGCGTCCTGAATCTCCTCAAACGAGGATACCTCACTGACACCCAGCTTCTCGTAGTGACTCATATCACTCATCTACAACCTCCAGAAGTCCCCCACGATAGTCAATTATCTTATCCAACAGCAGCAACAGGCTTGAAGCGAGAAACTGACAAGGCATACTAATCCTAGGCTAAACCCTACAGCAGCTAAATTGCCAACCTACACCGCACTCTATGTGAATCTGTGTTTTGTTAGCTATCATTCCATTAGCTCTTGCTTTACGATCCTATCGGTTCATTTAGTCGCTAACCTCATTTGTCAATAGTCTCATTGCCGATAGTCTCATTGCAAATAGTCTCATTGCCATTAGTGTAACGGGCTGTCTGGGTTTCGCAAACTGAAGTCAGCAAAAGCTTAATCAAGTGCTCCTAGCTCTGGATGCCCGTAAATCTCACAGCATAGCCACTGGCCATTGCTATATTTTGTGCTGATAATTGTTTTAGCGGCTGCTTAATATACTCAGGTGCATATACTCAATTTAATGGAATAAATGCTCCCCCAGCCGAGAGCGTTTTTCCCTTTCCAAGGATTTATTCAATATATTGTTTCTGAATATTTTGATTTGAAATCCCTAACGTCCTTTTTACTCCTCGACACAAGGTTACAGCTATGGCTTCAGCCAAGATTCTCGTCGTTGACGACGATCAACATATCCGCACCCTCATCCATCGCTTCCTCTCGAAGCATAGCTACCAAGTAGAGTCTGCTGAGGACGGAAAAGGAGCAATGGCAGTCTTTGAGCAGTTCAACCCTGACTTGGTCATCCTAGATGTGAACTTACCAGATGCAACTGGTTATAACCTTTGCCAAGAGATGCAGGGTCGTACAGGTGTGTTTGTGTTGATGCTCACAAGTCGGGCAGACGAAGCTGACAAAATTCGTGGTTTCTCTCAAGGAGCCGATGATTATTTAACGAAGCCCTTCAGTTTAGGCGAACTAGAAGTTCGGGTTCAAGCCGTTCTTAAGCGCAAACGTCCGATTACTGAAGCAGAACATAAGTGTTTAACCTTTAATGGGCTAGCGATTGATCCTGTGAGCCGAGAAGTTAGCCTCAACCAAGAGCAAATTCTGCTGACAGCATTAGAGTTTGACCTGCTTCACTTCTTGGCAAGCCATCCTGGCCGCGTATGGCGGCGAGCTGAGCTGATTCAAAAAGTCTGGGACTACGAGTATGTTGGAGATCAGCGTGTCGTAGATGTGCACATTGGACAAATTCGCAAAAAAATCGAGATTGATACGAGCCAACCCGCTTTAATTCAGACTGTGCGTGGCGTTGGGTACAAGTTTGAAGCTCCCGATTTGGCTCACGAAGAATAGGGTTCCTGGGCTTCTTCTGGAAATAGATAAAAGGGTGGCCTCGCCTAGCGGGGCTACCCTTTTACAGCGCTTTGCGCCTGAATAAAATCAAATTTTTGATCAAGAGCCGTACGGAGCACGGCTCTTGATCGAAAATTTACATAACTGGAACTGGAGCCACTTCCCCAAACTACCCACTAGATCTCCTGCATGAATGCTTTTTTGAGGGCGTGAATTGATTCCCGGCTTCGCCAGGAATCAATTCACGCAGGAGGTCTACTCTACGAGAAACAAAGTGCTGTATTTATAGCCATAGTCATAAAGCTTAGGACATGCCAGCGTCATTCCCGCGCAGGCGGGAATGACGCTGGCACCTATCGAGCAGATGGATTCCCGCCTGCGCGGGAATGACAGGGAGGCGTCCTATTGATCATGGCTACCGCTACATGTCCCTTGACTTGCCAGTTTTCTGGTAGAGCCACGCTAAACAAAGGG
>JBBQFG010000316.1:0-4563 GCA_038321765.1 Elainellales cyanobacterium | reverse complement strand
CTAACGTAACAAATGAAACTCTATGCTGAAATGCCATTCACTATCTGCCTAGAAAATATTTGGCATATCTAAAACTTGTCTGAAGCTCGTCTGTAATTGATTGTGAAGGCACCCTTTAAAAGATGCCCGAATTAAACAAATTCCTGATAGTTTCTCGTATACAGCACTTTTCGAGTGCATGAGGTACAGATTCTTGATAAAGAGCATAAAGAGCCGCGATCCGCACGACTCTTTATCAAAAATCTGATTTTATCCAAGTCCACGTTGAGAACTGTAGTTTTAGCCCTCACCCCCAGCCCCTCTCCCAAAGCGAGGGGAGCCGGAAAAGCTTTCAAAGTCCCTCTCTCCAGGGAGAGGGCTTAAAGCCTTCGGCATATATGAAAAGGGTGAGGGAAAACTCTGGGTTTCAAGTTAGACGAGGTTTATCCAAGTGCAAAGCGCTCTATCTTGATGGGTGTG
This sequence comes from Elainellales cyanobacterium, assembly GCA_038321765.1. Classification (GTDB taxonomy): domain Bacteria; phylum Cyanobacteriota; class Cyanobacteriia; order Elainellales; family Elainellaceae; genus CASBQJ01. The sequence goes on along the minus strand of JBBQFG010000316.1, from coordinate 4,104 downwards.
ATCCTGTCTTTTTAAGAGATGGTAGCGTTCAAAGGTGCCCCTTTTTTCGGAACAAAGCTCCAGGATATCGTTTAATAAACATATTTCTAATTCTATCCCTTTCCACTGAGCCGTTCCATTGGGCTACGGCAGGTATCATTGGTCAGCCTAAACCGATAGAGTAAAATACAAAAGCCAATCTTTTAAAGAAGGATATCGAAGCCATTTCTGTTAGGAAAGATTGTCGAACAGTGATTCGTCTGAGCTGTCACCTGAACTGGATCAACCAACCCTGCTAACTGAGCAACGTTGCACCTCTTTAGAATCTTCAATCTTAATTTTCTTTAAATCAAGTTTGCTTTAAGTTTTTTGTACTTTTCGGGCTTGGTTGACGAATATAGGGTGCGATGCTAGATTACGTGAGACTACTCCTAGTAAGTCAGCCTAATCTGAATTTGTCCGTGCGAGCGTTGCAAGATTTTAGTCAAAATTGCATCAGCATCGGGCGAAAACAGAGCGGAGGAACCAAAAATTGGGGCTTATCTTTCAAAGGATAGAGCACACAGGTTCTGGGGTGTCGTTTAATTGGATGTCACCTGTTTAACACCTGTAGCTCGCTATAATTTCGTCCTTTGTAATTAAGAGGGGCACCTCTCAGCCCTAGCCCGTCAGCTAACTCCGTCGGCATTGAGAGGAGACTGGAGATACAGCTTTTACTAGCGCTTGATATCCTTCAGAATCCTCAGATTGGGATGGGTGATTGATCCGCTGTGATTTTCAGGCGGGTTGCCCCATTGATTAGTGCGATCGCCCTGAGGAATCAATCATGCTTTTCCAATTGATAACTTCTGTACAGCCGCTCATTGTCTTCTGTATTTTTATGAAGCTAGTGGACGTGTTTTAGAGCACGATTTCCACAGATTCTGTACGCTATTCTTTACGTGGCAATGTTTACGCGAACGTGCGACAGGCGAAACGTTGCTAATGCTTACACTGTTTAGGTTTTGATTGTTTGAGTTTTAACTGTTGAAGTTTTGCAACCGCATGGACGACCGGGCAGTTGCCAACTTTTTAGGTTCTGTTTCTCCGCTCCTTCGCCTTGCTTCCACTATCACCCTCTTGAGCGCTGCTTCGAAGCTGATCTCTAACTTGACTGAGTCTTGACTGAAGTATTTGTGCTTCAAATTTAGCTCCTTCAGTCAATCTGCCGCAGTCCAGTCAGATGTTTAACTGACGTGGCTAGGGTGACATTTTGAGTTCTTGTTCTGTTTTTTGCATGAGGTTCAGTACCGTGAAAATCAAATCCATGCTGGTGCGTCTACAGAATGCTTTAGGTCAAACTAACGTAATTGATCAGATGGTGTTGTCGGCGGGTGCCGTCACATTGGATTCCGCTGAAACCAAGTCTGAGAAGGCCGTCAACTTAGTGATTGGCTATAATGGTTCATCAAACAGTCAGATTGCGTTGGATTTGACGCTGTGGATTGCCCATCAAACTAGGCTGGCGACTCAGAAACAGGTCATGGTGCATGTGGTGTACGTCGTCGATCGCCACTTCAATGACCCGACTGTTAGCCTGTCCCCCCTGTCTAGAGGGCGATCGCCGCGACGACACGTTACTCCCAGTCATATCCAAGTTCCTGAAACAGCTATAGCAACTCTGCCGCGCCGCACTACTGATCTTTGGGATCGTCAGGCGATCGAGACTAGCCTAAGTCGTCGCGCTCCGGCTTCTGCCACATTGTCTACTGGCTTATTAGAACAGGCAGACGCTATTCTTTGGCAAGCCCGCTGTTTGGCAGAAGAGTGGCGTGGTTCTCTAGAAGCCCATTTACGGTTCGGCCAAACGGCTGCTGAACTGAGCAGTGTGTCTAAGTCAATTGGTGCTGATCTGTTGCTGCTGGGCTGTAGCTCCGATGAGCATCTCTTGGTGCAACAACTAATACCCAATGTTTCTTGTCCAATTCTGGGGATTCCAGTTCAGTTAGAAGGCGCTTAACGTAAAGCTCCTTCTAGCTTCACGTTAAGCGCCGCTTGCAAGCGTGACTTTCGGTAAATAGGTGGGCTTAATTAAAAGATTTTGGGTGCTGCCGATTACATCTGTGAATTTTAGTTTGAGAGGCTTGCTCAGCACGCCTCTCAAACTAAAATTCACAGCCGACTAAAATTTACAGCCGGATCAAACGCTGTCCAGATTTCCTGTGAGTTGAGGGTTGGGACGGGCACAGAGTAACTCTCTCAGTCCTATGCTTATATTCAGCGTCGGTAGCGCCCTATTCTCTACGTTTCTCTTGCATGAAGCTTGTTTTTTTTGGAACACCTCAATTTGCTGTGCCCAGCTTAGAACGGTTGTTGTTGCAACCCGATATCGCTGTGATGGGTGTTGTGACTCAGCCCGATAAGCGGCGGGGTCGGGGGAATGAATTAGTCCCGTCGCCAGTTAAGGCGATCGCCCTCCAGCATCAGTTACCCATTTGGCAACCCTCTCGAATCAAAAAAGATCCTGAAACGTTAGCGCTGCTTCGCGCTGCCGAAGCAGATGCGTTTGTGGTGGTGGCCTATGGTCAACTCCTTTCGCAAGAGATTCTAGACATGCCTCGACTGGGCTGCATTAATGCCCACGGGTCGCTATTACCCAAGTACCGGGGTGCTGCACCCATTCAGTGGAGCTTGTACCACGGTGAAGCGGAAACGGGCGTTACGACAATGCTAATGGATGCCGGGATGGACACTGGCGCAATGCTGTTGAAGGCAACAACGGCCATTGGCTTGTTTGACAATGCGGTCGATGTAGCAAAACGATTGGCCGTGCAGTCGTCAGAGCTATTGGTACACACGTTAGCGGGCTTACAACTTCAGACCCTCCAAGCTGTACCCCAAGATCCCCAACATGCGACCTATGCGCCACTGATCAAAAAGGAAGACTATGTGCTGGATTGGACGAAAGGAGCGATCGCCCTGCATAACCAAGTGCGTGGATTTTATCCCAGTAGCATGACTACGTTCCGAGACCAGCCCCTGAAGGTTTTGGCAACCGTGCCCCTAGGCGTGATCGAACAGGCGCAGTTGCCTAGTGCCCTACAAGCACAGGCAACCGAGTGGAGCAGCCAAACCAGTATCAACGCTGCCCCTGGTAGGGTAGTCGGTGTTTTAAAAAATCAGGGAGCCTTGATCCAAACGGGTGATGGAGTATTGTTGCTACATGAGATTCAACTGCCGGGTAAGCGCGCTCAGTCAGGCTGGGATTTTGTGAATGGCACAAGACTGGCGATTGGAGATGTGCTTGGGGTTTGAGCGCTCTCTAGTTCAATCGCGCTGTACATTCCAAGATCATTTGTTGATTGACCAGCGCATGGGGTTGAATATCCATAGCTCGACGAAATGACTGAATAGCTGCTACGTGCTGTCCTAAGGCAGCATAGGACAATCCCTGTCCATGTAACGCCCCAAAGTGAACCGGATTGAGGGCGATCGCCTGCTCACAATCTAATAAAGACTTTTGGTACTGGCCTCGAATGTAATAGAGGACAGCCCGCCGATTCCAAGCTTCGGCAAAATCTGGCTGCTCTTCGATAATGGCAGTGAGGGATTCTTCTGCCTGGGCAAACTCGCCCGCATCAATCATGGTTTGACATCGTTCCAGCAACTCCAGCCCGTATAGACCTTTTTGGGTAAACCACAGCCGCCAAAGCTCTCTAGTAGCAGCATCTCGTACTGCCTCGTCTTGATTCTTCAGTTTTTCTAAGAGCGAGCTAATTCGTGTGTTGTCCATAGGAAGAGAAGGGTTAAGGGGGCTAGCGAGCAAACATCAGGCGATGCCCCCCTCAGGAGCACCGTACCTGCTATCTTGACCACCTCACGTAGGCTCAATTGCAGATTTAGACACATGCTCACTACTGTTATCCTGCATTTTTCAATATTTGTCCTGTGTAAGTAGTTCAACCTAAATAAAAACAAGCTTCTAAAAGTCTGTGCCGCCCGCGGCGCGGGCGGCACAGACTTTTAGGATTTTATGTTTAATTACGCCCATCTACTTAGTAGGTTGGCGTCAGTAAACATAAAATCCTAAAAGTCTGTGTCGCACAAAGAGCGATAGGCCGGGATTTTAGGGATTTAGCGTCGATC
>JBBQFG010000315.1:0-4594 GCA_038321765.1 Elainellales cyanobacterium | reverse complement strand
AGGTTGGCCGCCTGCCGCGCCAACGTGACGCGGCTCCCCAGTCGGGGAAACCATTCCAGCCAATGGCGATGAAAGTATTGCCACATGCCCTGGTCAGTATCAATCCCCTGATATTCAGCCACAATTTCCATCGTGATCACCCCGCTATCGCTCAGGGCAGGAGCAAATCCTTTTTGGCGAATAGGATGGTTCTGCGTGACCGATTGCAACAGGTCATCCACACAGCAAAAGACCGCAATGATAAACTCGTCTATAGAAAACATATGTTTCATCCCATTCGAGGTAGGACACTCGTATTGTCGCGCAACCTCTGGTGGGATGTTTCTTTTCCTAGGTCTTAGTTGTACATCGCGTTATAGAGATCAGCACTTCTCTTTGAGAACCGTTTCATTATTCCACAGAAATGGCAAACACACATTGGATAGATGGATGAGCCTCATCTCATGAGCTTTGTGCTTAACTCATAACAATCTGTAAAAGCTGCAAGAGGTTACTGTACCTTAAGCACTTGGACAGTGTTGTACGTACCTTTTTGAAGTAACAATTCCCACTCGAAATTAAGTTTCAAAATGAGAATTACTAACTTTGAAGGATTTGAATCGTATCTTAGCGAAGCCAGGACATGATTCATGTAGGGGAGCTAAATTGTGGCAAGCCTTTGACGTGACCACAGAGTTCACCATGACAAACCCTATGCTATGTCAATGAAAATCTTACTACGTAAGATTTTCACGAGGACTTGAGCGCTGTTATATCGCTGACCCTCTAACGGCAAAAATGGTTCCATCCAAAATGTTTTTATACCGATAAGTAGGCGGGCGTAATTAAACATAAAACCCTAAAAGTCTGCGCCGCCCGATGTGCGGGCGGCGCAGACTTTTAGAATCTTGTTTTTATTTAAGTTGAACTACTTAACAGCCCAACGGATTGGACTACCGAGAACCCCAAGTTTCGTAGAAAAGCTGAATTCCTAAAATGGCGCAATGCTGGCGACTTGATGGATAATTTTAGGATTGAATTTGAGCGTTAAGATGAACCACTTAAATCCTTTTGCAGCTCATTTAACTCGAGCAAAACTTATTTCCTGGGGAGGAGCGATCGCCATTCTCTTCAGCACAGCAGCCTGTCAACCTGCTGCCAACGCGCCTGATGGCAGTACCACTCCAACCGTTGCTGATGATGGCGCTTCCACCACTCCCAACGATACTGGGACACTTAAAATCGGTAGCCTGCTGCCCATCACTGGAGATCTGGCTCAGTACGGCAGACCGATGCAGGATAGCGTTAGCTTTTTAGTAGAAACCGTTAACGCCTGTGGAGGTGTCTTGGGCAAGCCCATCGAATTAATTTCTGAAGATGAAGAAACTGATCCATCCGCAGGCGCTGCTGGCATGACTAAGCTGGCAGAGGTAGATCAGGTGGGCGGGGTCGTCGGTGCTGCCGCCAGTTCTGTATCCAGTGCTGCGATCGACATCGCTGTACGTAACCAGGTGGTGCAGATTTCTCCTGCCAGTACTAGTCCTATATTTACTGATCGTGCCAAAAATGGAGATTTCAATGGCTTCTGGCTTCGCACCGCTCCACCTGATACCTTTCAGGGAGACGCACTGGCCAAATTGGCTATTCAGGAAGGTGCTAAAAAAATCACCATTCTTTCTGTCAATAATGACTACGGCAACGGTTTAATTCAATCGTTTATGCCAGCCTTTAAAGGGTTAGGAGGAACCGTCATCAATGAGTCCAACCCAACCCGCTATGCGCCCAAAGCCACAAGCTTCGACTCAGAAGTGAGTACAGCTTTTAGCGGTGCACCCGATGCCGTATTGCTGATTGCCTATCCCGAAACAGGCAGCGTTATTCTCAAGGCTGCTCAAGAGCAAGGGCTATTGGGTGCAAAAACGAGGGTAATCATGACCGACGGCATGAAAACTGACCAACTAGCGGAACTAGTGGGTCAAACAGCCGACGGCAACTACATCACTACAGGAATGATTGGCACGGCTCCTAGTGCCGGAGGGCCAGGTAATAAAGAGTTTAGCGATCGCTACAAAGCCAAGTTCAATCGCGATCCCCAGGTCTATGATCCCAACAGTTGGGATGCCGCTGCATTGCTTGCGCTATCTGCAGAAGCCTCTAAAGGAACTACGGGTGCTCTAATTAAAAATAAAATTCGTGATGTTGCTAACGCACCCGGAGAAGAAGTCACCGATGTGTGCAAAGCTCTGGCATTGGTTCGGGATGGGCAAGAGATTAACTATCAGGGAGCTAGTGGCACACTTGACCTAGACGCTCAAGGCGATGTGGTAGGAAGTTACGATGTCTGGACGGTTTCAGATAAAGGCACTGTAGAGGTGAAATCGACCATCAGTGTTGGCGGTTCTTGAACAGCACTTTTCAAGTGCATGAGGCTCAATTTCTTGATAAAAAGCCGTGCTAAGCACGGCTTTTTATCAAGAAATTGAATTTGTCCAAGCGCAAAGCGCTGTAATTACTGGGAATTCCTCAACCTGTAGGGATGATTTGAAGCGCGGGCATTGCCCGCGCTTCAAATCATCCCTATCTCAATACCACTACCAGCTACTGAATCTCTCTTGAGGTGACTTACTTGCCTGCGGAGACTAAACGCTGTTGCTTTTGAAATTGCAGATGCTGAATCAGGGCTTCAACCTCGGCTCTCAGGTGCAGTAGCTCTAGCTGGTGGGTCGTTTGGTAGGGCAATGTGCCTAGGGCAGATGAAGCAGATTCTGGAGGAGTAGAACTGCGATCGCTCTCGGACTGGTCGGTAGAATCCAACTGATTACCTACGGTTTGAGAAGTCTGCAAATCAGACGCAGAAATTGATAGTAAAGTCTGACTAGTCATTTGTACTCACTTACACCACAAAAGTAATTGTAGCTCAGGGTTGAATCTCGATTGTATTGAAGTTGTCGATTTTCTTTAGATAGTGCGTGTGGCAGTTTGATAATTGGCTAATTTTACGAAAACGTTGCGTTACATAGCAAGGCAACTGTGAATCAGCCAGTTACACCCCTCATTTGTCCTTGAAAAACCGTTCTAAAACATTCAGCGCCAGAATCCTCACTAACACAGGGTAAACTTAAAGTTCATAGGACTTTTACGCCCCGCTGGTTGTCACTGCGGGATAAAACCCTAGCCCTTGCAGCGAAATCGTAGAACTGCCGTGACCCTGACTTCTAACAATCCCCTCGCTTTAGAGGCAATTTCAAATCCAATCGTTACCCCCTCTGCGGAACTTAACCAATGGAGAGGTTTGATTGAAACGTATCGAGCCTATTTGCCTGTTACAGAAAAAACGCCTGTTATCACATTGTTAGAGGGCAATACCCCCCTCATTCCTGCTCCGGCGATCGCCGCACAGGTGGGTCGCGGCGTGCGTGTATTGCTTAAATATGATGGCTTAAACCCCACTGGAAGCTTCAAAGACCGAGGCATGACGATGGCCATTTCTAAGGCCAAAGAAGCGGGAGCTACAGCCGTTATTTGCGCCAGTACTGGAAATACCTCAGCCGCGGCAGCGGCCTATGCACGGCGCGGCGGGCTGCGTCCATTTGTGCTTATTCCAGATGGCTATGTGGCCGTTGGGAAACTCGCGCAAGCTCTATTGTATGGAGCCGAGGTGCTGGCAATTAAGGGAAATTTTGACCGAGCGCTAGCGATTGTGCGGGAGATGGCAGAGCATTACCCGATTACCCTAGTGAATTCGGTCAACCCCTATCGGTTAGAAGGACAAAAAACAGGCGCGTTTGAGATTGTCGATGTGCTGGGTACAGCACCTGATTGGCTATGTATTCCCGTCGGCAACGCAGGTAATGTAACGGCCTATTGGATGGGCTTTTGCCAATACCATCAAGATGGAAAGTGCGATCGCCTGCCGCGTATGATGGGCTTTCAGGCTGCGGGGGCTGCGCCTTTAGTTACAGGACTACCAATTGCAGACCCCGAAACCTTAGCCACTGCCATCCGGATTGGTAATCCCGCTAGCTGGGATAAGGCTGTAGCGGTAAAAGAGGCTAGCCAAGGAGAATTCAACGCCGTCACTGATGCCGAAATTTTAAACGCCTATCGCTTACTAGCTGCAGAAGAAGGGATTTTCTGTGAGCCTGCCAGTGCTGCATCCGTTGCAGGGTTGCTCAAGGTCAAACACCGAGTGCCCGCTGATGCTACGGTGGTCTGCGTCCTCACAGGAAATGGGTTGAAAGACCCAGACACAGCCATTAAGCACTGCGAAAATCAGTTTAAGTCGGGGATTGCGGCTGATCTAGATGCAGTGGCAGAGGCTATGGGGTTCTGATACCGATTTAAATTGCTTTCATGGCAAATGCCTGTGAGAAACCGCGCGGAGCGCGGTTTCTCACAGGCATTTGCCCCATTTTTTATTTGAATTTGTTCTTTAAACCTGTCTGACCAAATCACCTGGTTCATGATCCCGCTTGTTATAGCCATAGTCATAAAGCTTAGGACATGCCAGCGTCATTCCCGCGCAGGCGGGAATCCACCCCCGCACCTATCGAGCAGATGGATTCCCGCCTGCGCGGGAATGACAGGGAGGCGTCCTATTGATCATGGCTACCGC
>JBBQFG010000314.1:0-4673 GCA_038321765.1 Elainellales cyanobacterium | reverse complement strand
GCAGACAAAATACCGATGATGATAATAACCACCAATAGTTCAATCAGGGTGAAGCCTTCGTCTGCATTTTTCTTCTGAGCGAGGTGTTGAAGAAATTTGGCTTTTAATTCGGTTTTCATGTGGATTGTGACTCCTTAGGTTGCGGGATGCTGGACTTCTAACTCCTGTAATTAACTTGCCCAACTCTGTGCGGTTTAATATCACTCTCTCTATTTTTTTTGTGAGACGAGAAGCAGAGTGTTTGAGGCGATCGCCTGCCATTGGGTGGGATTGTTTGCCGTGGGCGTGTAGGGGTGAAGCATTTGCACCGAGATCCTGGACACTGCCACTAAATCCTGATGCAAATGCTTCGCCTGCCATTGGGTGGGATTTTTTGTCGTGGGCGTGTAGGGGTGAAGCATTTGCACCGAGATCCTGGACACCGCCACTAAATCCTGATGCAAATGCTTCACCCCTACGGGGAATTTTCTACCAACACGTAGAGAAATGCATCTAGACGGTTGAGCATCTGTTTCACTATTGCAAAGGCCGCAACGGAGCTAATTGGCTCCAGGGTAAGCGGATCAACCGGATGGATCGTCAGATAGCGGTGTACCAATGCTGATATCGGTTGGGGGGCTTCCCACAGCGGCAGCAGGCAGGCCGCTGATACCGCGTCTAGGCTCACAGTGCCCATCGCGGGCAAATCAATGTAGCGCGTGAACTCGAAGGGTTGCGATGTCTTTAGACAGTCAACCAGAGCAGCCTGAATGGGCTTAGCTTGCAGTTGAGGATGAAGCTGAACTCTAGCCGTATGCCATTGCGCCTCATCCCATTGCTCAATGGGGGGTTCCCACTCGCTGCCTACGCGGGTACACCAAAAATCCATCAGGCGATTGACGGGATGTAGCAGCTCATACATACGCAGGTGGTGACGGGGTTCGGCTGCCATCAAACTCATGCCCCAAAAGGCGGGCAGGTTTTCGGAGTCTTGAAATAGATCGGGAACTTGCCAGTGCCGCCAATTCACCATACTGAGCAGATCTAGACCCGTTTGGTCTAATAGATTAAACAGATCCGTCATGCTGAAACCCTTGTCGCCCAATAGTAAATAGTTGACCCTGACGTTGCCTTCATAGGCTGGCAACGCGTGTTCGGGTCGCCATGTTTGATCTCGTAGTTTGACCTCTGGCTTCAGCGCCTGCATCGTTTCAATCACCGTTTTGATTTCTGCATCCCCAGGGCTGCCATCCATTAACCCCAGCATCTTAAATACTGTTTGGGCGCGGTAGAAGCCGTCTCGCTGCACGGCATTGTGCAAGTTAGCCCGAATAATGCCCGTGGGTTTGAGCACGGCGTTCATCGCCTGTAACCCTCCCAGGGTATCGGGCAGCAGGTAGAGCACCTCATCGCAATTGATGTAATCAAATTCTAAGCCCAGGCTGGGCAAGTCTTCGATCGACATGGCGTGGAATTCGGCGTTGGTAAACCCGTGGTAGGTTAGTCGCTGACGCGCTAGCTTGATGGATTCGGGAGATAGGTCAATGCCAACAATCTTGGCTCCTGGGTTAGCGATCGCCAGCGTTAGCGCGGCATATCCTGTGCCACAGCCTGCATCCAAAATGACTTTGTCTTGAGTGGAGACGACGCGGCGATCGCGCAAATAGTAGGGCGTAACTAAGCTATGGACAAATAGCTCGTTGTAGTCGCCTTCAGGTGTCTGTTCTAGTGGGTTGCGCGGATAGGGGGCGTTGTCGAACTGTTCGCGGATGTTGTCGAGGAGCATTAGAGGAAAAGATAAAGGCGGAAGGATAACGGATGGGTAGTGGTATTGAGGTAAGGATTTCTAGATGGGCAGGCGAAGCCTGCCCATCTAGAAATCCTTATTTGTTTAGGACTGTCAACGGATGAAACCGATTTTTTAGGCCACTAGGACGTAGAGACACTGTTCTAGTTGGGTGAGTAATTGTTTGACCTGTTCGGTGGCGATCGCCAGAGTCATGGGTTCTAACGAAGGAAACTGCACAGGGTTGAAGGTGAGGTACTGATGGGCGATCGCGGCAATCGACTGTGGCGACTCCCAAAGGGGCAACAGACAGGCGGCTTGATTGCTGCCCAGCGTGACGGGCTGCACGGTAGAAGCGCTGATGTAGCTGCTAAAGGAGAAGGGTGTAGCGGTTTGGCAGCAGGTCAATAGGGCTTGACGAATGGAGTCTTGCCGAAGCTGAGGATGTAGGGACACCATAACCTGCTGCCAGTTGGGAGTCTGCAAGGGGTTGGGTGGCGTGGTGAAACCGGGTTGAACGCACCAAAAATCAATCAGCCGATGCACGGGGTTGAACAATTCGTAAAGGTGCAGGCGATCGGCCAGGGAGAGTGTAGGAAGCTTGCTCTGTAACAACTCTGGCAGGTGGTTGGGGTCTTGAAACAGGCTTGACAACTCCCACTGTGGCCAGTTCACCAGGTTTACAAGCTCCATGTCTGTCTGGCTGAGCAGGGCAAACAGGTCGGGAATCGTGAAGCCTTTATCGCCCAAGAGCAGATAGTCTACTAAAACGCCTTGCTTCTGCTGTTCGTAAATAGAGTGCCAGGTATTGGCTTTGAGGGCAACGTGGTTGTGAAGCGATCGCATCGTCTCCATCACCAGATCGATTTCTAAGTCCTCTGGGCTTTCATCCATTAGCCCCATCATGCCAAACAGCGCTTGCGCCTGGTAATAATTCTGACGCTGATAAGCGTTGTGCAAGTTGGCGCGCAAAATTCCGTCTGGCTTTAAGACTGATTTGAGTGCCTGCAACCCCGCTACGGGGTCGGGCAGCAGGTACAGAACTTCATCACAGTTAATGTAGTCAAATGCCTTGCCCAAGCTGGGTAAGTCTTCAATCAACAGCGTGTGAAACTCTACATTCTCAAAGCCGTGATAGCGCAGCCGCTGCCGCGACAAATTCACTGAGGTTTCTGACAGGTCAATTCCAATAATGGTTGCACCCGGATTTGCCTCTGCCAAAATCAGTGATTTGTAGCCGCTGCCGCAACCCGCATCTAGAATCAGCCGTCCTTCGGGCTGAACAATCCGGCGATGTTTTAGGTAGTGTGGTGTCACTAAGCTATGGGTAAACAGCAGATTGAACTGCCGCCGAGGAGACTCTTCTAGGGGCACACTGGGATAGGGCGCATGGTCAAATTGCTGCCGAATTTTTTCGAGTGATTCAGAGGGGAGGGTCATGGGGGCGAGAGCGGGGGGAACGGGATTTTTTGGAGTAGAATTCTCAATCGATTTGTTTAGTGAGACGTATGCACTACTGCCTACAAAGTTGAGCTACTCATCAGAATAGTACCGATCTTTTGAGTAGCAGCTAGAGTGTGCCCACGATGGGGGGCAATCTGCACTAGGATGGTGAGAATACTTAAATTCTATTTGGGTTCGAAGTCAGCACCTTGGTAAGATTGCTCACCACCACAAAGTTTCCCGCTCACCTCTGCACGCTTGAAAACGGGCTGACGATTATTCACCAGCAAACACCGACCCCAGTCGTAGCGATGGATGTGTGGGTTAAAGCGGGGGCGATCGCCGAACCAGAACCCTGGGCAGGCATGGCACATTTTTTAGAGCACATGATTTTTAAAGGTACTGAGCAAGTGCCACCGGGTCACTTCGACCAGGTTATCGAAAATTATGGTGGTGTTACAAATGCGGCCACCAGCCATGACTACGCTCACTTTTTTATTAATACAACGGCAGACTGTGTGCCACAAACGTTACCCTGTCTGGCAGAGCTGTTGCTCAACGCCGCCATTCCCGATGAGGAATTTGGCCGAGAGCGGGATGTCGTCCTCGAAGAAATTAGCCAAGCCGAGGATGACCCAGACTGGCAGGGATTTCAGGCGCTAACCGAGAGTGTGTATCAGCGTCATCCCTATGGGCGATCGGTGTTGGGTGATGGCGATCGCTTGATGCAACTGGTGCCCGACGACATGCGGCGCTTTCATCGCGCTCACTATCAGCCCGAAAATATGACGGTAGTGGTGGTAGGAGATATAGAACAAAACCAGATTTTGGATTTAGTGGGCAGTGCTTTTTCTACATTTGCACCTCCCCCAGAGTTTTTGGCTGTCCCTGTTGAGCCAGAGCTGCCGATTGTGGGCATCCGCCGTCAGCAGTTGCATTTGCCTCGACTAGAGTTGGGGCGTTTGACAATGGCGTGGGTAGGGCCTGGAATTAGCCAGATTCGGGATGCTTACGGGTTAGATTTGCTCTCCATATTGCTGGCTGGAGGGCGGTCGTCTCGGCTGGTGCGCGAATTGCGCGAAGAGCGCCAACTGGTTCAGGACATTGGCAGCAGCTTTTCGCTCCAGCGGGATTCTAGCTTGTTTACGATCAACGCTTGGTTAGAGCCGGATTATCTAGAGCAGGTAGAAGCGTTAATTGGCGATCGCCTCTCTGAGCTAAGCGCGACGCTGATTCCCGAAGCCGAATTGAACCGCAACAAACGACTGCTCTGCAATGACTACGCATTTTCTACCGAAACGTCCAGTCAATTAGCGGGGCTATATGGGTACTACAACACCATTGCCCAAGCCGAGCTATCGGTAATCTACCCCGACCAAATTCGGACGCTGCAATCAGAAGAGCTGCAACACCTCGCCAATCAATACTTATCGCCGTATCATTACGCTGTGACTACAATGCAGCC
>JBBQFG010000313.1:0-4762 GCA_038321765.1 Elainellales cyanobacterium | reverse complement strand
ATAAAGACAATATCTCTGGGTTAATTTTCCTGTATGTCCATCGATCCAAATTTGGCAAAGCCGTTTAACCCCAGGGTGAATCGGACAGTTTTAGACAACGGCATGGTCGTCCTCACGTTAGAGAACCCAGCAGCAGATATTGTGGCAGGGCGTATTTTTGTACGGGTGGGCAGTCGGTATGAGGCTCCAGAGCGATCGGGGGTGTCCCATTTATTAACAGCAGTGTTGACGAAGGGCACGGCGCGGCTATCGTCGATGGAAATTGCTGAACGGGTTGAGTCTGTCGGAGCCAGTTTAGGAACTGATTCAGCTCCCGACTATTGCCTGCTGAGCTTGAAAACAGTAGCTCGCGATTTTCCCGAAATGCTGGAATTGGCTGCTGAGCTGTTGCGATCGCCCTCGTTTCCTGAGGCAGAGGTAGAACTAGAGCAACGGCTGACGCTGCAAGGCATTCGCTCGATGCAAGAGCAGCCGTTCTCGATTGCCCAAAAGCAACTGCGGCAGGCTATGTATGGCAACCATCCCTATGCCATGTCGGGGCTAGGCACCGAAGAAACGGTGAGCCAACTGAATCGAGATGCGCTGTTGCACCATCATCAAACGTATTTTCGTCCTGACAACATGGTCGTCAGCATTGTTGGGCGCATTACCTCAGAGGAGGCGATCGCTTTAGTTGAACAAGCCTTTGGCGATTGGCAACTCCCCCAACACGAGGGGCAATCCATTCCCTTACCCACCATGCAGGTGCCCCCGGTGGTTTCCTATCCACACAAAGCAGTCACAGCCCAAGATACTCAACAGGCGATCGTGATGCTGGGCTACCTGGCACCCCCGGTTCGCAGCCAGGATGCCATGCCGCTGAAGCTACTCAATACGTATCTCGGCAATGGACTTTCGAGTCGGCTGTTTGTTGAACTGCGCGAGAAGCAGGGCTTAGCCTATGAAGTGTCTGCCTATTACCCAACCCGCTTAGGTACCTCTCAGTTTGTGGCCTATATGGGTACGGCACCAGGCAACGTGGCGATCGCCATTGACGGGCTACATCACGAAGTTAGTCGGCTGTGCAGTGAACCACTCACCCCCGACGAATTGCAGTCGTCTAAAAATAAGCTACTGGGTCAGTATGCACTGGGTAAGCAAACCAACTCCCAAATTGCTCAACTCTACGGTTGGTATGAAACGCTCGGTCTAGGAATTGACTACGACACCCAATTTCAAACGGCGATCGCCGCTGTTACCACTGAAGCTGCTCAAGCAGCAGCCCAACGTCACTTTACAGAACCCTACATTTCCCTAGTAGGGCCAGAGGCAGCCGTGCAAGCATCGGTTAAGGCTTAGGTCGTGGGGATTAGGTTTTATAGCGGTAGCCATAATCAATAGGACGCCTCTCTGTCATTCCCTCGCAGGCGGGAATCCATCTGCTCGATAGGTGCGGGGGTGGATTCCCGCCTGCGCGGGAATGACGCTGGCATGTCCTAAGCTTTATGACTATGGCTATAATTGGTTGTCTTTTCTTCTTTCGAATTCTTTCGGAAAATGCCAAAAAAAATCCCTCGCTAGCGAGGGATTTAGAGGAGGTAAAATTGGAGCGATTGAACATGAACTAGGGTCACGCCTTATTGAGGCAGCCACTCCTGAACGGCATCTTCTTTTTTATTAGTGTTGCGATCAGGTGTTTCGCGGTTGAACTTCATGTGAATTGAACGAGTTTGTTCACCGTCAGCAGCAACTGCCATGATGGGGTAGTCAATCAACCCGTCTTGGAATGACATTTGGAACCGGAACGTGCCGTCTGAATTGAGCTTAATTGGGTTGCCACCAATCGTTACGGTTGCATCTGGCTCGGTTGCGCCGTAGACAATTAACTCGGCATCAGCAATTAGCCAGAATTGACGAGGACGAATCGGTGGCACAGAACCAGAGAAACCTGCGCCAGACATGGTTAAACCTGCACCAGACATGGTTAAGCCCGACGCAGTTGGGACTGCCCACATCCCCACGCCTGATGGAAAAACGTAGGAGCTGATGGCTTGTTCTGCCATCTGCCGAGTCGGTACAGATCCAGCAACCTGTTGCATTGAGCCAAACAGAGAACCCGCTACGCGCTGAGCCTCGACCGATTGAGTCATGCCAAAAATTTCATCGTAGATGACATTACCCTCTCTAGTCGTCGTGCTTGCGGTGTTGTAAACACTAGCACGCTTGCTCGGAGGCACCAGTTCTAAGAAGGTTTGACCCCGTAGCTCTGTTTCCCATGGAATAGTGAGGAACTGGTCTTCAACCCAGTCAGACGGGTAAACAGGAGGAACATGCACACGAGCCGATCGCGCCAGCATGAGCCAGCGGCCATCCATGCAAAGGTAGCCAATCTCAATTACATAATCGCGATCGCTTACGGGTACGGGCAAATACCACTCCCGCGCAATCTCGTCGCACTCGTACTGTTGCAAGCTGTGTGGACGCTGGAAGTCCATATCTATATCGGTCACATCATAGAAGCGCAGTGCCAATCGGTAACCGCCCTGTTGGCGCAGTTCTTGCTTGTGACTGTTGGGGATATCCCAGTAGGTGTAGACCCATTGCGGATCGCGAGGCAAAAGAACGATACGGCTGTCTCCATAGCCATCCGGCAGATCCGCCAATGGCTCATCCACAGCCGTTAATGATACGACTGTTCGATCCACCTGTCCCACATCAAACTTAGTTGCTTCAACTTCCGTTTGAGCTTCTGCCATACGAAGAGGTTGCGAAGAAAATCCGGCATTTTTCTGAGCTTCTAAAATGGATACCATGAGCTGATCTTTTCGCATCCGACTGTAGCGAGAGACACTGTACTCGCTGGCAACTCGGCGAAGCTGCCGCAATGTCATCTCTTCTAAGGGGGGTCGTTCTTGCGCCATGATATTCGTTACCTCCAGATTGGCTAGGCTACTGCGACGTTGACCCGATTCACCGCCCACCAGCCTTAGTCTTAAGGTTTGGACGTTACTACTTCGTAGGTGTGACTTGTATTCTAGGAGGCGTGTTTAGGAAACCTGCCAACTTTACAGTCACACTCAGATTAGGTGTAAGTGGCGATCGCGGGGATCAGAGAGTCAACATCATAGTGCGGAAAAATCCCGCTTAGGTCAAGGGGATCAAACGGCCGATTCTAGGGCATTTGACGAGATTGCGAGGAAAATGGGGATCGCAATGTCATGGTTCTATGACATCTTTAATGAGTAGAACTGACGCTGGGGATCAGTAAACGTTATCAGACCTTGATATAGCAACTCTCAGCGTAGCTAAGCTATAGCCATAGACGGATTGGTTAGGACGGGGTGCAGGGGTGGAACCCCTGGCTGGGGGCAAAGCCCCCACACCCCCTTTGATCCCAGTGTCCTAACCTTTGTGGCGACAGCTATATATAGCGGTAGCCATGATCAATAGGACGCCTCCCTGTCATTCCCGCGCAGGCGGGAATCCATCTGCTCGATAGGTGCGGGAGTGGATTCCCGCCTGCGCGGGAATGACGCTGGCATGTCCTAAGCTTTATGGCTATGGCTATAAAAAGATTCACTCAAGAGGTCTATCACCACGTCCAAAAAGCTCAGAACAAAACCTTAAAAACCCCGTTGTGCCACTGTGGCACAACGGGGTTTTATCTGGCTGAACTACTTAGCTATAGCTAATTGCCAACGAGCCACTTCTGGCCATTGAGCCGCTGCACCGTATACATCAGCAGCAAATCAAGCGTAACTTTACGTTCGTCAATCATGAACGATTCCAACACGCTGGGCTTTGAACCATAGTCTGAACAGCTAAACACCTTATGACCCTGAATGTCTTCTTTGAGGAAGCCAATCAAAAATGAATGCCGCCCCGCTTGAAAGGTACCTGCAACTTGCCAGCACTCACCTGCTGCCTGCATGCCCCGAACCGGGAGAAGCTGTTTCTCAAACGTAAGGTCTAAGTCATTAAAACCCATCGTGCTCATCATGATTTTGAGCTTGGGCATGAACTCTTGCGTAACGAACTCATCAAACGGCTTATCTTCCAAAGCAGGCGGCTTTTCCTTCTTTGGCTTTTCGGCAGGTGGCGCTCCAGCATCAGCCGCCTTGGCTTTACGTGACGGTTTTGTGGCCGCAGGCGCGTCCTCAGCCGCAGGTTTAGCATCAGTTTCGACCGTCAAGGCTTCAGCAGGCGCTTCAGCCGACGGGTCTACCGTAGGGGTGTTTGTATCTTCGGCAGTAGGGTTTGTCGCTTCGTCTGGCATAGTGTGGGGTCAGTCTGGTGAAACGTCCTATTGCTTATAGTACCGGGTTGCTACAGATCTCGGTCGTGTTTCAAATACATTGTTTGTCTTTTTGAAAGGTTATAGCTGTCGCCACAAAGGTTAGGACACTGGGATCAAAGGGGGGGTGGGGGCTTTGCCCCCAGCCAGGGGTTCCACCCCTGCACCCCGTCCTAACCAATCCGTCTATGGCTATACGCGCTGTGTAAGTAGGCGGGCGTAATTAAGCATAAAACCCTAAAAGTCTGTGCCGCCCTCGCAGAGGGCGGAGCAGACTTTTAGAATCTTGTTTTTATTTAAGTTGAACTACTTACCTTTCAAAAAAACAAACATAGGGCTTAGAGGATATTTGAAAAGTGGTCTGCTGTGATTTTAGGCACCTGTTGATCCCCCTAGCCCCCTACCCTTCGGGAAGCCGCTTCGCGTCTATAAAAAGGGGGGAACTGGACTCAAAGTCCCCCTTTTTAAGGGGGATTTAGGGGGATCTAA
>JBBQFG010000312.1:0-4775 GCA_038321765.1 Elainellales cyanobacterium | reverse complement strand
AGGCGTGCTAACCCCACAGCAGCTTAGCTTCGCGGATGTTGCTATCAACTGCATCGGGATCAACCCCTAGCTGGGGTTGATCAAATTTCTCATGGCATCCTGCTTACTCAACTTTGCAAATCAATTAGTTCAATCTAGAGTTATCGGGCTTGAGTGGGAAAAAAAATGGCGATCGCTCAAGGGCATTGAATTGCTTGAAAAGCTCGCTTTGTAAACTTTTCAAACCATCCAATTCTGTATTTAGACCATTACTGATCGGGCGGCACATAAAATCGTCCTACGACGCGGCTGCGTTGATACATGGCCGCATCCGTTAATCCCACTCCTTGTAAGACTGCTGCCCAGTTCGTTGCTAGTCCCAACTCGTTCGCAGTGTTTGACTGGGTGTCCAGCGCCGCCAGCGTGTCATACCAAAGCTGAGCCTGAGCGTACAGTAAAAAGCGATTTTGCACTGGGGTTTGTTCTAGTTGGCGCGTTAGTTCAAAATTCGGCCTCTCCCGTTGAATGGTGCCATCTACAAAGGCTGGAGCGTAAATTTCTTCGGTGTCGTCGCAGTAAATTAAAAAGTACCACCGATAGGTTTTACCAACCTCTAGGGCGGCTTTGGGCGATGGGAAACGAAGGCTAACAACTCCCCCCTGCGGCAGTGGCTCGGCAACGGCAAACCGGGTTTCGTAAAGCGTTTGGTGTTGCTCGTTTTGCAGCACAAACCGCAGAGTAAACTGCGCTGGGTCTGGGGTCAGGGCATAGGGCACATAGAACCAAAAGGCAGGATGCTCAACGCTGGTCAGAATGGGGGTCTGGCTATCGGGTAATAGGGCGGTTAGAGGCGGAGCCGATGGATCGATCGGGCGGCATTTGTCAGGATTGCGAGTGGCAGCTCCCCGCCTGCGATTGATGTTGGTGCCGACATTCTGCTCGTTGGTAAAGAAGGCTCGAATTCGATCGCGTAGGCTGGTTTGGGCGATCGCCGGAGACGTTACCAGAGCAGCCTTGATTAGTGTTTCAATGAGGGCGATCGCGATCGCCACACGCCATAACCGGGTAGAAGCAGAGCGAGACATA
This sequence comes from Elainellales cyanobacterium, assembly GCA_038321765.1. GTDB lineage: Bacteria > Cyanobacteriota > Cyanobacteriia > Elainellales > Elainellaceae > CASBQJ01. Next base: position 3,710 of record JBBQFG010000312.1, on the reverse strand, counting down.
AGTAATAAGAGCCTATAGCGGAGTGTGGGTAGAACTAACGGTAACGGTTTCGGGTTCTAATGCCGGGGAGCGCGACGGAGCAGCACGACGAAAGGCCAAGTAAGATAGCAGCCCTGTGGTTCCTATTAGGGCGATCGCAGACGGCACCAGCGGCACCCATCCCGCCATTTGTGTAAACAGGACAAAGCAGACGATACACAGCCCGCCAACTGCTCCCCCTAGCGCTAATGCCAGGTGCAGGCGCTGTCGAAGCTGCCACGCCAATAGTCCACCTACCACAGACCAACTGAGAATCCACAGCGCTTCCACCCCTTGTGACCAGACCCAGATCAGCGATCGCCCGTCCAACGTAGCGCTCAGTAGCTGACTTACCATCTGCGCTTGCACGACTACTCCCGGCAGATCCAAATCCCCGGTACCAAACACAGTAGGGAAATAATCGTTCTCCGATCGCGCGGTCACGCCTACCATGACAATTCGGTCTTTTACATCAGCGCTGGTCACTTGATTAGCTAGCACTTGCTCCAAGGTTTTGTGCTCAAACGAGGCTTGACCGCTGCCATTGACCGAGCGGTAGTTCAACAACACCCGATTGTCCGCCGCATTAATAAATTGATAGCCGCCATAAAAAACCTGGACGCGCTGAAATAGCGTGTTGCCTAAGCGCAAGGATTGCCCTCCTAAATCGGCAGCGGTTGGCAACGGAGTTTGATAGGTGCTGCCCTGCCCCGGCTCTAGCTCTAAATATCGCTTGGACAGCAGCAGGCTCAAGGCATGTTCTGCCATACAGTCAGACCCTGGAACCTGCTCCAATAGCAGGAGTTGCTGCCGCACTGCCCCATCGGCATCTTGAATCACATCGCTAAAGCCCACTCGCTGAGACGGAATTTCTGGAGGGGGCGGAACAGCGGGCTTATTCTGTACATCCGTGGCGTCGCTGACTTTGCACAGACCAAAAATGCGATCGCTCTGCTGAAGCTGGGCGGCAAGGCGGGGCGATTCTGCCTTAAAGTCTCGATACAGATCTAACCCAATTAAACGGGGTTGTAGAGCGGTTAGCTTTTCCAACAACGCGCTCAGGGAGGGATCGGACAGGCTACCGATTGGTTTTTCGCCCCGCTGTAGCTGAGCCTGAATATCGGCTTCGGTGACTTCTACGACGAGGATGCGCTTGTCGATCGCCTCACTGGGTTTTAGTCGCATTAGGCGATCGTAGGCATTTAGCTCTAGCGGTTGCAGCACTCCCAAGAAGCGAGTAATCAGCACTACAGCCGTAACGCCCAAACTGGATAATATAACCGACCGGAGTTTCGGTTTTTGGTAAACAATGGCCTGTTTTAACTGCTGCTCCGCCCGCTGATATGACGCAGCTAGCGCCTGGTCTTCTTGTCGCAACTGTTGACTAGCGGCAATGTATTGAGCCTGAAGGCGAGTGGGGCTAGGATTTCTTCCAGCGCTTTGTTGCAGCCAGTGTTCAGATTTCTCTAAGTCGCGATCGCGCAATAAAAAGCCCGATTCTCGACCTGCTTGATCCCACTCCAGCGATCGCACCAGTAGCCGAGTGTGCTGATGCAGATGCTCCAAATCGGTATCGAGCGTTCTCAGTAATTCTCCTAAGCTAGTCGAAAAGTCCGCTTGAGCATGATTGAAGTCAATCCACTGCACTTTTGCCAGTTCGGGATGCAGATCAGCGGAATTTACTGGCTGATGCAGCACCGTCACAAACCGCTTATTCAGCTTAGCGGCGTATTCTACTTCATCGGCACAGTATGGCGAGGTCACAGCATTAGGCGACAGGATGAATAGGAAGTTATCAGCCCCTTCAATCCCCCGATAAATTTCCTGCCGAAAATCTGATCCCGACGCGATACTTTCTTGATCGAACCAAGTGCGTTTGCCCTGTATTTGCAGCGCATCATTTAACTGACGCGCAAACCCAGAATCGCTGCGAGAATAAGAAATAAACACATCCTGCGCCAGTCCGGGTGGCTGCTGCAAACTAGCGCGAATGAAGTCTGCTTGCAGCGCCGTAGACGCGTATCGAGGCGTTTGGGTGGCAACTTTTAGCCAAGCTTCGGCATGACGCAAGTTGTAGCCCCGCAGCAAGAGGCTGGGGTTAGACTGCTGCCGCTGCCACTTCAACGCTTTTGTCAGTAAGATTTTATGTTCTTTGTGGTAAGCCGCATCTTGCTGCAAGATGCGGAGCAACTGGCTTTCGTCTTGTTGATAGTTGACCTCATCCTGATTGTCGGTGAAGTCAATGTATTGCAGTACCCGCAGGGCAGGCTCTATCTGATTCTCATCGGTGGGTTCAATCAGAATTGGAATGATGCGTTTGTGCAGCGCCAAGGCATAGGCGATTTCTTGCTGGCAATACTGCGATCGCAGCGCTGCTGGAGAGATGAGATGGATGATGTTGTCAGCTTCTTCAATCCCTCGGTTGATAGCCTCCTGAAAATCTACCCCGGTTTGAATATCTGTGGTGTTTAGCCAAACGGTAAAGCCTTCCTGCATTAGCCGCTTGCGAATTTTATCGACCACCTCTCGATCGGCTTCGGCGTAAGACAAAAACACCTGGGTCATCAAGTTGTCGGCATTTTTAATGCTTTCGGTGATGAACTCACAGTGCAAGTCGGTGGGCAGACAGGGTGGCTGCTCGTCTCTAAAGCGCAGCCGCAGCCATGTCTCGGCCTGCTGGCGATCTTCGCCAATCAGTAAGTAGGGCGATCGCTTCTGTTGTCGTTCCCACGCCAGCGCTTTATCTAAAAAGTAAGTATGTTGCTGAACATAGCTCTCTTGCCGATGAATGACCTCTAGCAGTCCCGTTAAGGCTGCTTCAAAGTCATCTACATCCTCTCGAAAGTAGATCCAGTTGATTCGGCTGATCTCTGGATGCATGTTGGGAAACACAGAGTTCAACCCTGCTTTCACGTAGTCGTCCCACTGCTGATCGGTTCCGTTGGGGTTGCGCTGTTGCCAGGTAGCGCGGCTGGTTTGATCGACGTGCAGCAGCGGAATGATGCGTTTGTTGTATCGGGCTGCGAGTGCAATTTCTAGTTTGCAATACGGCGAGTTAACGGCATGGGGGGAAATGATAAACAAAAAGTTGTGGGATTTTTCAATGCCGCTATCAATTTGCCGTTGATAATCAACACCCAGTGGAATATTTTCTGAATCAAACCAAACGTTAAGCCCCTCGGCTATAAGACGTTGGTTGAGCCGAATTGCAAAGGCTTTGCTATCGGCTCGACCGTACGAGATAAATGCGTCGTCAAATATTTGCACCATAATGCACCTTAGGGAAACGCGGAATATCTAAAACTCCGGGTGTTGCTTGATCTAAATTGAGGATTTGGAATTCCGAGTATGCGCCGAGAGCACTAGGATGCTGCCAGCCGTAAAATTTTTCAAACCATCTTAATCAAACCATCGTTATTAAGAGGCGTTGATTTATCTGTGAAAAGCATTAAATAGCATGTACTCGTGAGCCATGCAAGCACGCTATACGTTAATTTTTACACGAGTGAAAAGGGAAGAATCTCTAAAGTAAGTCAGTTTGGATAGGACTTAGAGGATGTTTTAAAAGTGATCGGTTGTGATTTTAGGTACATAGTGATCCCCCCTAGCCCCCCTTGAAAAAGGGGGAACTGGATTCAAAGTCCCCCTTTTTTCTAGCGCAGCGGCGCGCCAGCGCGGGGATGTAGGGGGAT
>JBBQFG010000311.1:0-4832 GCA_038321765.1 Elainellales cyanobacterium | reverse complement strand
TGCTGTTTGGCTGATTTTTATCGTGTGCCCTACACCGCGTTAAGAAAGCGAGCTTAGCTAGAAATCTGGGTAGTCCTCAATTATAGCCATCGCCACGAAGGTTAGGACATGCCAGCGTCATTCCCGTGGAAACGGGACTCCACCCCCGCACCTGTCGAGCCGATGGATTCCCGCCTGCGCGGGAATGACCGGGAGGCGGCCTATTGATCATGGCTACGGCTATATTAAGGATTTTTTGTTGGGTGGGCGCAGCCCACCCATCAAAAAATCCTTACATCAACATCCCTACCGAAATCTGTTCACTACGTGTAAAGAATAGTAGCAACAGTTACAATTTTACAGAAGAATTTCCTATGATTTAGTCAGAGCTAGTTAAGGATAAGTTATATCTAACGTTTTAGACTTCCTTGTCCACGTGGCTCTGCTGGCAAAGTTTTTGCGAGGTCACAGTATGAATCTCTTCAAAGCTATTGGTCAGATGATTCGATTCCTTTCAGAAGGTGCATCCGAAATCTTCAGCCCTAACCGCGACGAGTATCCCAACACAGGTGTACAGCCTTACGAAGATGACCCGCTATCAAAGCGGGTTGATTAACTTTAGCTCAGGCTGTAATGCAGCAGCTCAAGAACAGCCCGCATCCCCTTTAGTAAGACTACGCATACTCCCTAATAGTGTTTGAATTACTAAACAGCGTTTCGCGCCACCATTGGCCGGAGCCGATACGGTGATAGTAATGGGAACATCCCCTGGTGGATTAGTGACGTTAAGTGCTCCTGTTGAACTGAACCTAATGCTAGTTCCAGTGGCGGGTGCTACCTGCACACCAATCATGTTCGCCGTAAATTTGCCTTGGCCAATTGGGACAGTCTGCCCCTCAAATCCTGTAATTTGGGGTGGGTTTGCAGTAATATTCAAAGTTACAGTTTTTTCGCGGCGAGTGCGAATGGCCTCGGCCTGGGTTTGACGAAGGGTTTGCATAATTTCATCTCGTGCAGAACCAACCCGTCGATTATTTAAGAACGAAACCCAGCTAGGAAGGGCGATCGCAAACAAGACGCTAATCATTACAATCACGACAATCATCTCGATCAGCGTGAATCCATCGGTAGAGTTCCTTCGCAGGCGTGGATTCTTCATGGGTGTGTCTCCAGGCGGGGATGCCAAATAAGCAGAGCTAAGAATGATTGATGTGCAATTGGGAGCAAACTAAGGTTCACTAAGGACCAGTACCCGTGGCTCTGCCAGGTTCACGCTGCAAAACGCCACGCGTTAACACCCGTGTTTCCAGAGTCGGCAAAAATGCCCGGTCGGCACCCCGGAAGCCCGGTCGGCCAGAAATACTGCCCCGCAAGAAGAGAACTACATCCCGATAGGGTGTGCTTGTTAACGTCAGCCTATTTACACAGGCAAAGAAGCTTTTAGCCGCAGGCGCAACTGTTGTCGGAGAAGCAGAGGTAATGGGAGAAGGAAGATATTCAGTACCAGGAATAGATGGGTCATTAGGACAGTCAGGATTACCTGCTCCCACAACCGTAGTTGCGCCAACCCCATCGTCTACGAAATCAACCAACACATCTGGGGTTCCCGTGGGTCGAGGAGTCGTCGATGTCCAACCATCAAAATTAGACGACACCTGTGCATAGCCAGTTGTGCGAGCAGTGCCAGCGCTATTGAACTCCGACAGAGCATAGCGGGTAATTCTTGCTTGACCTTGCCAGGTCTGTGCCGCGTTAGCCGTATTTAAAGAATACACCACCAACGAATAAGAATGCCCAATGATACACGGAACGGGCTGACCGCCCAGCGTCTGAGTTCCTTGGCTGCACTGAGATAGTCTCAAGGCATTGGGAATGGGCTGCTGCTTCCAAAATGCAAGCACGGGCGTACTGTCAGCGGTAAAGACTGTGGGCAGGCTAGCGGCTAACCCAGGGCATGGCACTACCGTCCCAGCCATGCACTCACCCGTGTAAACATACACCGCTTCCTTCAGCTCAGTAGAAATATAGTCCATCGCCATCTGCATGTCACGCTGAGTCTCAGTACGCGAAGACTCTCGTTGGTCTGCCGCTAGCAACTCCACTACCAGATACATCAATCCAGAGATCAGTAGCCCAGAAATCAAAGAAACTATCAACAGCTCAAGGAGCGTAAAACCAGCAGTACCCGATCTGCGTGAATGCCGCAGTTTCCCTATTAGCAACGATTTCAGAAACGTTCTCGCCATCCTTTCAGCCTCATGCTTAAGACAATCTACCTCTGCCATCAGGTGATAGTCTAGATTTGCTATTTATTGGTTAAAGGTTGCATAGCCAACTTTTCAACCAATAAAAAAACCTATGTGACACACACCCTATCTCGACCTTTATCTCTATCCCCAAACCAAACTGCAACAGCTAATTACAAGGGGACGTTGGAGCTAACTGCTGGTGTAACTTGCAGAGAGAAGCGCTCTGATCACTCCAAACAACTTGGGAATATAACACCGCCAGTGGCCTCAGTCGCTGATTGCCCTGACCAGATGTGATTTGCAGCGAAGCCGGAACCACAGGAGTAGTCATACTGCCAAAGTTTGGTAGAGCCAGCGCTGAATAAACCCGCACCCCTAAACGGAAATTATTTGGAATGGCTGATCCTAGTGCTGTATTGTTCGCAGCATTGTCTCGAAAAACCTGCATGTAGAAATCTGGAGTGCAGTCGCCGTCTACATCAACGCGAAGGGCTTGGTTCAATAGAATTGGCTGATTCGTGTAAGTGTTACAACCCCCAGCACCCGTTTTCACCGATTTTAAGAATGACCCTGTGACACCAGTAGGAGGAGTAACGGTGCTCAGGCTAACGGTGCCTGACGTTGTTCCAACTGCGGGTAATCGGGCTGTTGTGTGATACCCAGATGCCACCATCGTTTGAATTCGATCGACTTCCCCCTGGGCAATTTGGAGTGCTTGCTCAGCACGGCGATTTTGCACTCGCGAGGCCGCAGCCACAAATAGCGGCGGCAAAATCAACGCAGAGGTGACACCAATCACCGCAACAGCAATCAGGCACTCTAGGAGCGTCACGCCTGCCTCCGAGGAGGCAGGTTGGGGTACAGAAACCAACCGAAGCAACGACTTAGACCATCGGTATGTAGGCCGGAGCCGTGTTAGTTGGTTCGGTGCTGATGGATGAGCCAATCGAGTCAATAGGGACATACAGCGATCCTCAGTAGTCTTAGGTGCACGGTCTTGTGTTGCCAGGGATTGCTCTACACAGCGTTTGAATATACGGGTCATTAGCAGGGGGTTCACTATAAAACTCGCTGCGAATTGATTTAACGGTCACAAAACGTTGAGCAATAGGACCCGCCGGAGCATATTGCAAGCCTACATCGTATCCCCAGCGCCGCAGAGGTGGAGTGTAGTACTGGATGCTTTCAGTGGCACTGACCGCACTTCCTACTTCCCAAGCATCTTGGTCAAATGGCCCAGTAGCCTGTCCGCTAAAGCTGAGCTGTAGCAGAGAACCAGAGACAAAGAGTGGAATATCGGCACCCCCTTGAGTTGCTTTCCAGCTTTCCAAAAAGCGAGGGAAATTGTGCAATCCACCGTAGGACTGCTGCGATCGCGACGGCACCAATCCACTAATGATGATGGCGTTAATGCGGGTGTCAGGCTGAGCCAGAGTAAGGGACTTAGCTTCTCCAAGCGTATAGTAGGCACCTGAATAGTCACGAGTGGTATTGAAGCTGGTGCTATCTCTCCAAGGGTTACCCTGCTTGGAAACAATGATAGGAGAGTCGCCTTCCACAAAGCGAGCTACAACGGGGCCACCAGCCGTAGTAGGGGTATAGGTAACAATAGTATCTGCCAGGTTGGTACGACTCCATTTGACACCCGGACGATTGATAGGATCAAGTTCAGGTAGCGTAGTCGCAGAAGCGTCTTTGGGTCGTCCGGCTGACAGATACGAAGAGCGATCGGCATTCCCTTGGCAGCCATAACGATTGGACGACACGTTTGAGTTGTTGGCATTGGCAAACGTTGCCCCTGAACCAGTGCCAGCCGTTAAGAACACATCTTGAATACTGCCATCACAGAAATTGTCAGACAAGATGTGAATTGCATCTGTTAGAACCTCGCTGGGTCGCCAATCGTCGGTTGTAGGTCGGGCAAAGCGATTGTCTAGGTTAGCAAGCTGTCGTCCGTAGAAGTTGTTGTATCGTCCTGCACCGTCGTAGGTTAGGAGAGTTGTAAACTCCTCTAGCCGTAGGCCGCCACTAGTCTGATGCAGGTTGAAGTCTCCCTGAATGTAGACAGGGTTATCGGAAACAAACGTCAAACCACGACCAATATCGCCGGGACGAGTGAGCACAGCCCCCCGGCGTAACCGAAACCCGTTTGGACGCCGATCAGGATCAGCAAAATAGTCTACGGGCTTAGGCGTGATGTTATTAGAGTCGTTGAGCGGTGGGTCTTTTGAAAGCACGGCACTAACCGTCGTGCTCATCCGACAGGATGCATTGGTTCGTAGAGCATTCTCATTGTCACAGGTTGCCCAGTCACCATCGGTTGGCCGCACAATGCTTAGCTCTGAGAGAGCATCTTCTCGGTAAGCGTATATGATGCCTGAATTAGGCAACCAGCGGTCTGTTCCCACAGCCGAGTTACGCAACCGATCTAAATGTAGATCCATCGCCCGTACGCTCATGGCCTCGCGCCCGTTGTAGAACGCAGAGTCCTTAAAGCCCACTTGCCAAAAGGCTCCCGCAGTAGAGGTGCCTGCACTGTTGCGTAAGCAAGGGCCGATCAAGTCGCTCAAACACACTTTGATCAAATTGTCGCGGTTGTTGTTG
>JBBQFG010000310.1:0-4880 GCA_038321765.1 Elainellales cyanobacterium | reverse complement strand
ATTTTAGGCACCTGTTGATCCCCCTAGCCCCCTACCCTTCGGGAAGCCGCTTCGCGTCTATAAAAAGGGGGGAACTGGATTCAAAGTCCCCCTTTTTAAGGGGGATTTAGGGGGATCTAAAACGTTTTACTACTAACAATCGGACTTTTAAAACATCCTCTAAGGGGTGACGTATCGGCAGCTTTCGCGTAATGTAGGCGATGACGACACGTTAAAAAAACTCCTGTGCCGGAGTTTTTGGCTCCGCTTCACAGCAGCGTTAAGCCATTAGGTACTTGCCTATTCAGTTACAATTGCATTTCCTTACCTCTCGCATCGAATTATGAGATTCACTAGATGTGTACCTCAAGTTTCGTGAAATATAGCTGAAAGACTCGCTTTAACATCAATTCGATGGGATCTTTGATCAAGCAATGGCTGATACACCCTGACTGGACTCAGTCCTTGCTGCTGCCTGTGGTCGATGTACTGCTGGTACTGGCATTGACGTACATGGTGTTGGTCATTATTGGCGATCGCCGCACTCTCTGGATGGTTCGGGGATTAATCGTACTGATGTTGGCATCTGCTTTTAGCAACGCAGTTCAACTCAAGCTCTTGAGCTTCGTGCTAGAAAAGCTAGTAATTGGATCAGCCGTGGCCATGGCTTTCATCTTGCAAGCTGAGTTTCGACGCTTGTTAGAGCAACTGGGGCGAGGTGAAATTCGTCAGCTTTTTTTGCCGTCTGATGAAGCGGTGCCTAAACCCGACAACGTCATTGATGAAATTGTGGATGCTGTGAAAGAGTTATCTCAAAATCGAACAGGGGCACTGCTTATTCTAGAAACCAGTCGCCCCATTGATGAACGCGATTTTTCTGTTCCTGGCGTTCGGTTAAATGCTGAAGTCTCTAAAGAACTGCTGCAAACTATTTTTCAAACAGCAACGCTCCTACACGACGGGGCAGTCTTGATTCGTGGCTCTCGCATTTTGGCGGCTGGTGTCATTTTGCCCCTGTCAGAACGCAATGCATCTCGACAACTTGGCACGCGGCATCGAGCCGCAATGGGTATTACAGAACGAGTCGAAAATTGCATTTGCGTCGTTGTATCTGAAGAAACGGGATCAATTTCTTTAGCGGAAAGGGGAACCCTAAATCGCCCTCTAACCAGCAGTAAACTAAGGGAACTACTCATCGCCCGATTTTCTCAATCGGTAGAGCGTGAAACCGTTGCACCGCAGTTGCGGAGCCTCGGTCGTCAACTTAAAGATCGCATTAAAACCTTATTTTTGCGTCCGTTTCGAATCTCAAAATCGGCTTCTCGGAGAAAAAATGACAGCAAAGCCAACCGTTCTTAGGGACTTACCGGCCGATTTGCAGCAGGAACGACTGCCCCGGCACGTTGCCGTGATTATGGATGGTAATGGTCGCTGGGCGCAGCATCGAGGTATGCCGCGATTAATTGGGCATCGACGCGGGGTCGATACTCTGAAAGAGCTGCTGCGCTGCTGCAAGGATTGGGGAATTCGGGCGCTGACGGCCTATGCATTTTCGACCGAGAATTGGGGCCGTCCACTTGAGGAGGTGGAGTTTCTAATGACGCTATTTGAGCGGGTGCTGCGTCAAGAGTTGCGCGAAATGGTAGCCGAAGGGGTGCGAATTCAGTTTGTGGGCAATCTGCAAGCGTTGCCCAGTTCTTTACAGGCTGAGATTGAGCGGTCAATGGAAGAAACCCGCAACAATCCAGGCATTCAATTTACGGTGGCTACCAATTACGGGGGGCGACAAGAAATTGTCCAGGCGTGTCAGGCGATCGCCACTCAAGTCCAGCAGGGGCTGCTGCAACCCAAGGACATTGATGAGACATTATTTGCTCAGCACCTTTACACGGCGGGCACCTGCGACCCCGATTTGTTGATTCGTACCAGTGGCGAAATGCGGATTAGTAACTTCTTGCTGTGGCAAATGGCCTATGCGGAACTTTACATTACCGATGCGCTCTGGCCAGATTTTGACCGTAGCGAGTTTCACCGAGCGCTGTGTGCCTATCAAGGACGCGATCGCCGATTTGGCAAGGTCTAGCGTTGATTAGAATTGCAGGCTCACAGGCTTGAAACCTAGGCAAAAACCAGCACGAACTCATTACCTTAGAGAGCCGAAACACTCGCATGTTCGATACCCTCCGCAGGCTTGTCACGACCCACTGGGTCGATCTCAATTGGGCGCTATATGACTGGTTGAGTAGTCCTAAACGGGTCAGCTTGGCATTACTTATAACCATTATCGTTTCTTGGCTAGGGTTAAAGAGACAGCCCAGGCTCAGGCAATGGTTCAGTCGGACAGCGATCGCTATCCTGCTGCTGTATTGGCTAATTATTGCGCCCATAACTGCGCCAGTGCTTACAGGTGTTCTGGTCAATTTTCTACCAACCGATTCAGGTCGTACCGCCGACGCTATCGTGGTGCTGACTCGCAGTGACGATGTAATGGGCGATCGCTACGAATCAGCCATAAAGCTGTGGGAAGCCAAACGTGCCCCCCGGCTGTTTGTAACCACCCAACATAACCTGGAATTGACCCAAACGTTACTGCAAGTCCGTGGTCATCTCCCCCAGATCGTTAGTGCTACCGACTGTGCCCGTACTACCAAAGACGAGGCCACCTCTACGGCTGTTATTTTGGGATCCCAAGGGGTGAAAAGCGTCATTTTGAGCACCGACACCCCGCATATGTTGCGGGCTTATTTGACCTTTCAAGGGGTAGGCTTTTCAGTCATTCCCCATCCAGTTGATTTGCCTCCCTCCTTGAGTTCTGCCAAACGATCATTTCTGGTTGTGCGAGAATATCTCAGTTTGGCTAGCTATGCAGCTTTAGGACGGCTTCAGCCTCAGACCGATAATGCACTCGTGCGCCCTCCCGCCGATCTTCTACAAACTGTGAGCGATCGCGAGTGCGACTTAGGGAACGCTGCAAAAATTGGTATGCGGGTCAAGCAAGGGCTGGGCAGCAGTGTACTGTCGGAAGGCTAGACGTTGTGACTTAAGCGCTGGCTACAGCTATGTAAGTAGTTCAACCTAAATAAGAACCAAATCCTAAAACCCTGCGCGGGCGGCGCAGGGTTTTAGGATTTGGTTCTTATAACCATAGTCATAAAGCTTAGGACATGCCAGCGTCATTCCCGCGTAGGCGGGAATCCACCCCCGCACCTATCGAGCAGATGGGTTCCCGCCTGCGCGGGAATGACAGGGAGGCGTCCTATTGATCATGGCTACCGCTATACTTAAACCCACCTACTTATAGCTGTCGCCACAAAGGTTAGGACACTGGGATCAAAGGGGGTGTGGGGGCTTTGCCCCCAGCCAGGGGTTCCACCCCTGCACCCCGTCCTAACCAATCCGTCTATGGCTATATCAGAGATTTACGAGTAGATTTCGCTGTTTTGAAAATGTCAACCGCTGACTCAGCGAGGCCAAGAACCGGGTCGCGTTGAAGGACTGGAGTGCCAATCTGGCTCTATGGCCCTGCAAAAATTGCTTCATCTAAGTCTTGGCGACTTAGAGAATACTTAAAAGCGCGCTGGAGGTGTTCGCCAGTGCCACCTGAATGTAAATAACGAACCGCAATTGAATCTACGTCCATGACAATTTCAGCTTCCCATGTGGGTTGCTGAACCCGCCAACAGTGAAGATTCTCGCGATCTTGCTGACAGCCTTTAGACACTAACCACTGCTCAATGTCGGGCAAAGGATGATTGTAAAGGGGGGTTTCGGCAGGAGGAAGAGCCATGAATTTACGTTTCAGAGAACTAAATAACTGCTTAGCATATACCATCATTATAAAACCCCAAAACCTTGAACCGCTTACCGTTTCAGTGACTTAGGATTCTGAGCTTAATCTGCAAGCCTTTGTTTCATCTACAGTTCTTGGTTTATTTCAGTTGAGTAGTAAGTAGATGGGCGTAATTAAATCTAAAATCCTAAAACCCTGCGCCGCCCGCGCAGTGGGCGGCGCAGACTTTTAGAATCTTGTTTTTATTTAGGTTGAACTACTTAGAACTAGGGACAGGACTAGCTAAGACAGCATCGCGATTCGCTGCGCTAGATTCAAGACTGGACTCAGAACTACCAGCACTGGACGCTTTAAGGTCGGGGCTAGCAGTCGGCGCGGTGGGTAAACTTGATGGAGCAGGGACAGTTATCTCTAACAACATGGGGGAAAGAACGTTTGCTGAGCGATCGCCATAGACGGTTTCGGCGACCTCACTAGGCTCCAACAGGTCTAAAGCGAACTCACCGCGCGTCATTCCCACGGCAATCACCAAAATTAGGCATCCCACAAACGTAACGCCCAGGATAAATAACGCAAAAATTTCTCCAGCAGACAGAGGGCGATCGCTGGGGTCAAGATAGGCAGAAGATCGATACGAACGCCCTTTAGACACGGGGCGATTAAGATCTACGGGGGATTGCATTACCCGCACCCGCGAATAGCCAATCTTGAGGTCGTAGGCCGAACGCCGCTCTGGACTGCTAAGAGTTGCGTAGGCTTCGTTGAGTTCTTGAAATTTGGCTGTAGCGATCGCAGTCGGCAAAGCCGTGGTGTCGGGGTGGTAAAGCTTACTTAGCTCCCGATACGTGCGGCGAATGTCCTGCACAGACGCAGCGGGGGCTAGCCCTAATAAATCGTAATGCGTTGAGTCTATTTTTTGCTCTGCCACTCCCTCGCCTCCACCCCTTTTAACCCTTTGGAGTAACCGCCCTGAGACTTACACACCTTACACGCAAAACCAAGAGATTGAATGCTAGTGGCAGACAAAGGTACCCCCAATACCTAATCCCTGCAATTGCATTCGACGGCGCAAGTCTTACTTATAGCTGTCGCCACAAAGGTTAGGACACTG
>JBBQFG010000309.1:0-4890 GCA_038321765.1 Elainellales cyanobacterium | reverse complement strand
TTTTTTGAAAGGGGCGCGGAGTGCTCCTTTCAAAAAAAAATCATATATGAAATCGGCAACACCAAAATTAGGATGCTGGAGTACAGGCATCGCGGCTGTAGGTAAACGTTACTTGAACTAAATAGGGCTGAGCCTCGTCTGTAGGGTTCTCAAAGGTGTAGGCACGGGCAAGGGCGATCGCCGTCGCCCCAAAAATGCCATATTCTCCATTTTGCAACAGCACCGGATTAGCCACGAGTTCATCGTTAGCATTCACCACCACACCTACCACCGACGTAACATCTTTATTGTTTAGCTCAGGTGCCAGCAGACACGCCTCTGGTGGATAGTCGCTCGATAGCTCCACTTTTTGCAATGTGTCTGGGTCTTGATCTGGCCGCCCAATTTGATTAAGCCAATCCAGATAAGCCAAGTTTGCTTGATCTGGCGATGCGCCCCGAGGATTTAAGGTGTATAGCCTGGGCTGCTGACGGCGCAGATCTGCCAATTGTTGAGCTGGAGAAATTGTCCCTCTGGGAGCATCAGGGTTATTCGAGGGAGACGCGGTGTTAGAATCCGGCGTTCCTGTTTCGCCAGTTGGAGTGGCTGAGGGCGACGCTGGGGTTGCAGGCGGTGTTGAAGATGGCGACCCCGGAGCGGATGGCTGTCTGGCAAACAATGGCGGGGTATCTGGGGAAGGAGTTCCCGCTAGTGAAGGCAACGGAGACGCATTTTGGCCAGGTTGGCCAGGAATGTTGAGCGATCGCCCACCTGTGGTAAATTCTGGCGATAGATTAGGGATGCCTGGGTTAGCTGGGGTAGTGGACGGTAGGGTTGAGGGGGAGGGCTGAGGAATAACTAAGGGCGATCGCTGCGGTAGGCGGGTTGTGGTGCGAGACCGAAACGACGACAGCGGCGGCAGCGGCGGCACAAATGGTACAAAAAAAGGCGGCAGTGTAGAAGACGGTATGCGGCCAAACCCTTGATTGGGAAGCGGCGAGAGCGAAAATCCCTGCCCCGAAAGCCCATTGTTGGGTTGAGTAGGAAAGGCAGGAATAGTGGCCTGAGGCGCAGCGAAGTCTGGCAGGCGGCTCTGCTCTTGAGGCGTTAGCTGAATTAGCTCAACGGGTTTTTGAATGTCTTGCTCAGTTTCTGCGCTAGAGGGTAGAAACGGCAAGACGACCCAGAGCAACGAATGAACGCCGAGGGAGGCGATCGCTGCCCACCAAAATGGCTCCTGCGACCAGCGGCGCAGCTTTTCGGGGAACGAATTGTCGGCTGGCAAGTATGTCATAAACGCCTGCAAAGAACGAGCCTCTGAAATCTTAGCGTACGATGCTGCGGTACTGAGACGGTAGCTGAGCTACGACCATCAGCAAATCAGTAGAAAATCCAGCAGCGTAGGTTGACTTACATTAACGCCACCTTCAATTAAATCGGGTTTCTCGGCCAACGTCATCACGGTTTCCAATTTTGCAACGGGAAGGATCGTAGAACCAGCAGGCCGCTCGGCAGATTCCTGAGCTGCCTGCTGGTCACGCAATGGAATCATGATCGGTTCGCCCCCAACGTTAAATCAATATGAAGTTCTCTGAGCAGCTCAGGGGTTTTTCGGTGAGGAAAGCCGCCCTCAAAGAGCTTGGAAATACTCAACGCCACACGGGTATCTAATGTTACGAACATTGGCACCTAGGCGTAGTTCAGAAAATGAAGTCTCATCACAATCCGTCCTCGCTTTCATCGCTGCAACAGCTATTTGAAAAACTGGAAACCCTCATAGCTCTTGAATCTAACGGGAGTGGTAGTCCTTGGGTTAGTGTCACTAGGCTCAGTCAGTTGTTTCGAGCAAAATACGGGGCGTCACTTGAGAACGTGGCCAAGAAGCAAGGCTACGGCAATACGTTAAGAAGTCTCTTTAAAGGTAGCAAGCGCTTTTCAATTTACGGCACTCCAATGCCGCAAGAGTTTTACGTAGCTCTTTTTGAGACAGTAACTCCGGTCTTGCACCAGCCTCAAACAACATCAGGTATAGCCATAGACGGATTGGTTAGGACGGGGTGCAGGGGTGGAACCCCTGGCTGGGGGCAAAGCCCCCACACCCCCTTTGATCCCAGTGTCCTAACCTTTGTGGCGACAGCTATAAATGCAAAATCAAGCGATCTTGGAAAATCGATAGGAGTTTGCAGAGAATAAGAATATTGGAGGCTGGGAAAACCAAAAGGAGTCTAGATGACCAAGTTCAAAGCATTTCAAAATGCCAATCCGTTTTAGTTCCTGAGATTAAGACGGTAAAAGGTTTTGAGATTCTTTGATAGAAATCGTCAAGATTTTGACAGTAAGTTATCCAAACAAAGCTGTGACGATTGCAGTGCTAAGTCAAACGTTTTACCATGCTTACAGAGAATCAGTACGGGCTGTAATCCAGAGTCTATGTCTGGACGTAACGTTGATTGAGTTAATTCAGACCAGCCCTAGTCTCCATATCGAAAAGGTGGATAATGAGTGGCGGATTGCTGTAATAGCTCATTTGGTAGAGTAATGTGCTTAACCTTTTGCCCTTTTGCTGAGAACCTGTGAACTTTGACACCCTGACCTCTTATCCCTATCCCTCGGGTCGTCGTGTGGTTATGGGGCAGCGCTGCGCCGTGGCCACTAGTCAACCGTTGGCCACAGTAGCCGGGATGGAAATGATTTGGGCAGGTGGCAATGCGGTAGATGCCGCGATCGCCATGGCGATCGCTCTAACAGTGGTAGAACCGACCTCTAATGGTATTGGGTCGGATGCGTTTGCCCTGGTGTGGGACGGTAAGCTGCATGGGCTAAATGCGTCAGGCCGTAGCCCCCAAGCCCTAAACGCTGAGACGTTCTCTGGCATGAGTCAGGTTCCTTTATGCAGTTGGCTACCTGTGACGGTGCCCGGTGCCGTATCTGGCTGGTGGAGCCTATCAGAGCGGTGGGGCAAACTGCCGTTTGAGCAACTATTTGAACCCGCAATTCGGTACGCCGAACAGGGTTTTCCTGTGTCGCCCGAAACCGCACGAGCCTGGAAGCGAGCAGAGCAGGTGTTTTTGCCCCTGGTTGGAGCGGCGTTTGAACCCTTCAAGCAAGTTTTTTTTGCGGGCGATCGCGCCCCCAAAGCTGGAGAAATTTGGCGCAGTGAGGCTCATGCCAAAACGCTACGGGCGATCGCCCAAAGTGGTGGCAACAGCTTTTATCAAGGAGAGCTAGCGGCCAAAATTGCGGCCTTTGCCGCTAGCACAGGCGGATTGCTCACCGCCGCAGACTTGGCGGCACATCAGGTCGAGTGGGTTGCACCAATTAGCACGACCTACCGCGACCTCGCCGTTTGGGAGATCCCTCCCAACGGACAGGGGATCGCTGCGCTGATGGCTTTGAATATTCTGGAAGGGTTTGACCTGGCACGCTACCCACGTGATTCGGCAGAAAGCTTTCACCTACAAATTGAAGCCATGAAGCTGGCCTTTGCCGATACCTACCGCTACGTGGCCGATCCCCAACACATGCAAGTAACGCCAGAGCAATTGTTAGACAAAGGCTATGCAAGCGATCGCCGTACTCTGATCACATCGAATGCGCTAGCCCTCGCCACCTCCGGCATTCCCAAGGGTGGCACCGTATTTTTAGTCGCAGCCGATCAGGAGCTGATGGTGTCATTTATCCAATCCAACTACGAGGGGTTTGGTAGCGGTATTTTGATCCCCGATACAGGTATTGCGTTGCACAATCGTGGAGCGGGCTTTAGTTTAGAACCGGGACACCCCAACCAGGTTGCTCCCAATAAGCGACCCTTTCACACGATTATTCCTGCATTCCTAACCCGCAACGGACAGCCTCTGGGGCCGTTTGGGGTAATGGGCGCACCCATGCAGCCCCAGGGCCACGTCCAAGTTGTCGTCAATCTTACTGACTATGGCATGAACCCCCAAGCTGCGCTAGATGCTCCCCGCTGGCGCGTACTAAACGGCAACAGCGTCTTGCTGGAACACGCCGTTCCCCGCCACATTGCCACCGAGCTGGGCGATCGCCACCATGCTATCCGGGTTAGCCCAGAGGTTAATCTATTTGGGAAAGGGCAAATTATCCTGCGCTATGGCGACACCTTAGTAGCGGCTTCAGAACCCAGAGCCGACGGAATAGCGATCGCTCTTTAAGATTTAAGAGTCAAAACTGGCCATCCAAATCTCAACCGTCATTCCCATGCCTATCCCTACCACTCAGCCCACATCCCTATCGCCTAATACCCTGCGGCGGATGCATCACATTGCTCTAAACGTCGGCAACCTCACCGCATCGCGCCACTTTTATGGCACCCTACTAGGACTGCATGAGCTAACAGGTGACAGCGTACCTGCAACCCTTACGGAGCTGGTAGCGACAGGCAAGGTTGCAAATTTTGTCATGCCCGATGGCACCATTCTTGATTTGTTTTACGAACCGGAACTCACACCACCCCACCCCGACCCAACTCAGCAATTTACCCGCGCCAATCATCTGGCCTTTGACATTGCGCCAGAACTATTCGATCAAGCCGTAGAGGTGCTTCACGCCCATCAAATACGCATCGACCACGGCCCCGTGAGCCGACCCACCGGTCGCGGCATCTATTTTTATGATCCCGATGGCTTTTTAGTCGAGATTCGCTGCGATCCCTTCGATTGAACGGTTGCTTCGCTAGACTTCCCGTACGGATACCTGTTTGAGAGGGTGAGTTGCTTTCCCACGAAGCAGGAAAGCAACTCACGCGGTAGATCTATAGAACTCATTTGACATCTTTCCGGTGATCGCGAATATTCTGTAGGGGCGAAGCATTTGCATCAATATTCTGGCAACGCAGCGTCAATTCGAGTGCAAATGCTTCGCCCCTACTGCCCAAAAATCGCCCTAAATCTC
>JBBQFG010000308.1:0-5022 GCA_038321765.1 Elainellales cyanobacterium | reverse complement strand
CAGCGGTGCATCGCCCCTTAGCGCATTGGCAGCAATCATACCCGCCATATTCACCGGGTCTTTGGCAGCTCCAAATTGGGGTGCATAACACAATTCGGCTTCCTCAAGATCAAATACCGTTGCCCCAGTTTGCAGTGCCATAGCGATCACATCAATCCGTTTTTCCGCGCCTGCTTCTCCTACTGCCTGTGCCCCCAGAATCCGCCCATCCTGGTTTGAAAACAGAAGTTTCAAATCAATTGGTTTCGCGTTCGGATAGTAGCCAACGTGATGTCCTGGATGGAGATAGACTTTGCTGTAGTCCCATCCCAGACGTTGCAGAGTTTTCTCGTTGGCTCCAGTCGAGGCAATCGTCAATCCAAATACACCGCAGACGGAAGTTCCCTGCACTCCCCGGAAGGTGCTGTCGCGTCCGCAGATGACATCTGCCGCAATGCGTCCCTGGCGATTGGCCGGTCCCGCTAAAGGAATCACCGTCCACTCGCCAGTCACAAAATCTTTGACCTCAACCGCATCACCCACCGCCCAGATGTTTGGATCGCTGGTTTGCATCTGGGCATTGACGCGAATCCCGCCGCGATCGCCAATTTCTAGCCCTGCGGCTTTTGCCAATACCGTTTCAGGACGCACCCCAATTCCTAAAATCACTAATTCAGCGGTATGACTGGCTCCTGATTTTGTAGAGACACAAATTCCACCCTTGTCACTGGGTTCAAATCTGGCAACGCCATCGCCCAAGCAAAGGGTGACATGGTGCGATCGCAAGCGTTCATGTACAGTCGCCACCATTTCTGGATCGAGCGGTGCCATCACTTGGGGTTGGGCTTCAATCAGGGTCACCCCAATTCCCCGATGCACCAGATTTTCTGCCATTTCTAACCCAATGAATCCACCTCCTACAACTACCGCTTGCTTCACCTGATGCTCGTCAATCCATTCTCGAATGCGGCGGCTGTCCGGAATGGTTCGCAGGGCGAAGATGCCGGGTAAATCAATTCCTGACAAGGGTGGACGAATGGGAGCCGCACCCGGAGCCAATACCAGTGCATCATAAGATTCCTGATACACCTCCGCTGTTTTGCGATTCTTAATGGTAATTTGCTGGGTCGCGCGATCGATCGCAATCACTTCATTCTCTAGCCGCACGTCAATGTTGAAACGCTGTCGAAACAGATCCGCACTGGCAACAAGCAGCTTTTTCTCATCCGTAATCACATCGCCCACATAGTAAGGCAACCCACAGTTGGCGAACGAAACAAACGAACCGCGCTCAAACATGATAATTTCAGCGGTTTCCGAAAGGCGGCGGGCACGAGCGGCGCAGGATGCACCTCCAGCAACTCCGCCGACAATCAGAATGCGCTTTGGGGCAGTGGTCATGAATATTTCCTGCATTGAGAGGGCAACAGGCATGGGGACAAGGGCGGATGGGTGACGGGATGACGCACACTCCCCCCCTCTTACCCTGACTGCTTCACGGTTATCTGGGAAACTGGTTCTCTTGATGGCTGCGAAGTCTGAAAGCTTTGGCGATTCTGCACCAATACAAACGTTGCCACGGCTAGCAGAAAGTACCCAAAGGATTGCTGTAGCTTTTGGGCTGGAACATGACGAGCGAGATAGGCACCGGGGATGGTTCCCAGGCTGGCGGCAAAAATGAACGAGATGATCAGGTGCCAATCTAGGGCAACATGCCCTAAATAGCCGAGAAATCCGGTAATTGAGTTGGCAATAATAATCAGCAGAGACGTGCCGATCGCCTGTTTCATCGGTAACTTGGCCAGCAAGACCAGCGCCGGAACGATCGCAAAGCCGCCGCCCACACCCACCAGGCCAGTCAATATGCCCACGGCCAGTCCTTCGGTCAACAGCCAGAGCCAGCAGTATTTACAAATAGGTTTCGGATAGCTAGCTAGCGGATTGTCTGGCTGAATTGGCCTAGCACTACGGTAGATCATAAACCCGGCTGCCAGCAGCATGACGACGGCAAACAGCAGCATTTGAAAGGTTTCGGAGACAGCGGGTAAGGTCGCAATCTTTGCGCCCGTAAAAGTCCCCACCATGGTGGCAGAGCCAAAGACCAGTGCCGTCTTTAGATTGACATTGCCGGCTCGCCAGTGGGGAATCAAGCCCAATAGGCTGACGGTTCCCACAATAATTAGCGTCATGGCGATCGCCGATTTGGGGGCAACCCCCATCACATAGACCAGTACAGGCAACGCCAGCACTGAGCCGCCCCCACCCAACAGCCCCAGGCTAAGGCCAATTCCCCCGGCCAGCACGAGTCCAATAATCCAGGGCATCAGTATTGGCTCCGCTGATTGTAGGGCAACGTAGCCAGCAGCATGCCTAACATACAAGTATCCGTTACCCCCGAAAAAATCAGCCCTGCCCCCACAACCCCACTCAGCAGTAGAAACCAGGGCGATAGTACTGCCCCCAGTACTGTTCCGGTCAGCATCAAGGAACCGGCCACAATTTGCACCTGACGCATCAGGCTAATCGGCGCATTCCGGTTCATGGCTGTGGCATATCCCGCCTCTTTCCACGCGCCAATACCGCAGGAGAGATGGGCCACCGATTCAAACCCGGCGTCAAATAGCTTTTGGGCTGCGATCGCCGATCGGTTGCCTGAGCGACAGTACAGCACCAGTCGCGCATCATCCGTCTGGGGAATTTTGCGGGGATCGAACTGAGACAGCGCCACCAGGGTAGCCCCAGGAATATGTTCCCCGGCAAACTCCCCAGGTTCCCGCACGTCAATGAGCGTGACTGATTGCTGATCTAAACCCTGTTTCAGAGTTTGAGCATCCATAGTCTGTAGTTGGTTCAAACGAGCAGCCGACATTTAAAACTCTCCCAATAGCAATGCAAAGTACTGATCACGAACCCTCCCCTCGACCGACTAAATCGCCAGAACTTTCCCGCAGCGCTCATTGGCGGGCACGGCTTCGACGATTTTTTTCGGATTGGGTAGGTTTAGGGACGCCATGAACCGGATGAATTCTTCCCGGTTACGCCCCACAAAGCGAGGATTCCACTGCTTCTCTTCACCAATCGTAGAAACGGTGCGTCCCCGATAGTCATGCCCCGGATAAACCAGGGTGCGATCCGGCAGGGTAAATAACCGTTGGGTGACGACATCGTAGAGCGTTCCTGCATCTCCACTCTGGAAATCGGTACGCCCACAGCCACGAATCAACAGCCCGTCGCCCGTTAGTAAGTGGGTACCATTGACCAGGTAGGCCATGTGACTGTCAGTGTGCCCTGGGGTGGCGATCGCCTCAACCCGCACAGACCCCAACTGCAACACCTCTCCATCTCGAATGAACCGATTGGCACAGGCTGCCTGGGCATGGTCTGGGACAATTCCTTCACATCCGGTTGCCTCCCTCAACTGCGCCGTTCCGGTAATGTGATCGGCATGAATATGGGTTTCTAGGCAGTACTTCAGCGTCAATCCCAATTCAGTCAACAGCTGCCGATCTCGCTCCACCTGTTCCAGTACCGGGTCAACTAGGATGGCAACTTTGGCTTCTGGATCGGCGATCAAGTAAGTATACGTGCTGGTTTCGGGGTCAAACAATTGGCGAAAGAACATAGTATTTTTTACCTTTAGCGGCTCAAGCAAGGGCATAAAGCAAAGGCCTCCATCCCTTAAATTAATCTACTATATAGTTATATAAGAAGTCAAGTATGCAGTTGCCTAAAATTTGGGTAGGATAGTCATATAAACCTCGTCTAACTTGAAACCCAGAGTTTCCCTCACCCTTTTCATATATGCCGAAGGCTTTAAGCCCTCTCCCTGGGGAGAGGGACTTTGAAAGCTTTTCCGGCTTCCCTCGCCCTTTGGGAGAAGGGCTGGGGGTGAGGGCTAAAACTACAGTTCTCAACGTGGACTTGGTTTAGTTTATCTCTTAAGACAGTAGTACCCGTTTCTCGACCTATGGCCTTACCTCCTTCCGCCCTGGCTCCCGTCGCCGACTACTTCAAAGTTCTGTCTGAACTCAGCCGCTTGCAGGTGCTGTGTTCCTTGAAGTCAGGCTCGAAGAATGTCACCGAAATTATTGAAGAAACCGGCCTGGGGCAGGCCAATGTCTCAAAGCACTTAAAGATTCTGGCCCAGGCCGGGATCGTCTCCCGCACGCCTCAAGGCGTCAGTGTGTATTATGAGATTGCGGAACCGTTCATCTTTGAGCTGTGTGAACTGGTGGGCGATCGCCTCTCGATTCGCTTGGCAGCACAGTCCCAGCAACTCAAGCAACTGGAAGGATTACGGCAGGCTAAGCCAGTCGCTGCAGACAGCAGAAAGTTTAAAGTCAACGCGAGAAAGTAGAGGCTCTCCCATAAAAAATTCCCCACGGCCAAACAACTGCTCAAGTACTTCCCAACACTGGAGCCTGTCCGCCTGTGCCCTTAATCGCCTCTAATTCAGCCAGGTTCATCGCTTACATCTCCAATCCAAGATCTTTTTGTCTTGATCGCATTCTTTGCTGTTTCTGCTGCTGCAAATCATCCTGCATCTACTGCCAAGTAGTCTGAGAAATTCCCCGCCCATCGAGATACGCTTGCGTGGCTTGGTGGATCTGGTTTAGTTTTGTAACCCCAGCGCCAAGCTTCTCAGCGGGGTAGTGCGTCAATGTCTCGACCGACGCATTGCGACCAAACGGAAATTGACCGACGAAGTGAACGCTTGGCAGCAGCCACGGAATGAGCAAAAAGCAACGGTGAATTGGTGTTTCGCAACGACCGATACGCGAGATAAATCAGGGCGATTATATCCTACTGTTGAACCCGGTAAAGTTGATTTGGTAGACCACTAGGGTCGTGTGTAAAAGTTTTGAAATATTTCAAATAACTAATCAATTATACTACCGCATAGCTATATAATGAGTTAATCAAATTCCTTGAGAACCTTATGCTAAAGCCGATGAACAGTCGCCAGCGATCCTGGACTCAGCATCAGTGGATACGTTTGATTGCGGGCAGCATTGTGCTCATAAGCTTAACGTTAGCGTTAAG
>JBBQFG010000307.1:0-5033 GCA_038321765.1 Elainellales cyanobacterium | reverse complement strand
AGATTGTCATACAGGGCTTGGCGAAATTGCTGAAGTTGTTTGAAAATCATGAGGTCAATGTGATGAATACTTCATTGACCTTACGGCAGTCGGTGTCTCTCATTAACTGCCTTTCTCTTCAAAGTTAGTCCAAACTAAAGTGATCATGGCTACCGCTATATGATTTTTTTTGAAAGGAGCGCGGAGTATCCCCTTCAAAAAAATCATACCCAGATTAAGCAATGACATTCAAGCTTCCGACTTCAAGTCTCGCTCCATTAACGCTTCGACGGCTTGCTGAGGGGTAATTTTGCCGTTGAGTAACCGATAGACCTGAATGGATACAGGAGTTGGAATGGCTTCGCGCTGTGCTAGTTCAAACAGTACGTTGGCGGTGTTAACGCCTTCGGCGGTGCCTTCGATCGCCTCAAGTGCTTGAGTTAGAGAATCGCCCTGTGCCAATCTGTAGCCAACTTGGTAGTTGCGGCTGAGGGGACTATTGCACGTCGCCAGCAGATCGCCCAGTCCTGACAGGCCAAAGAAGGTTTCAGTTTCACCTCCCAGATAGGTGCCTACTCGGATAATTTCGGTAAGGGCGCGGGTGATCAGAGCAGCTTTGGCATTGGTGCCCAAATTTAGCCCGTCACACACTCCCACGGCGATCGCAATTACATTTTTTAAGGTGCCGCCCAGTTCTGTCCCGATGGGGTCAGTATTGGTGTAAACCCGGAAGCGGTCGGAGGCAAACACCTGTTGGATTGTCCGGGCGGCGGCTACGTCGTGACTGGCCACCACGGTGGCAGCAGGAAGGTTCTGAGCAATTTCTTTCGCCAGATTAGGCCCCGACAACACCACCACGGCATGGTTGGGCAGGGCGGCCTGCCATAGCTGTGAGGGGGTGTGGGCAGTAGCAGGATCAAGCCCTTTGGTAGCGCTCACTAAAATCGTCGACCTAGGCAGATGAAGTGCCTCTATCTGGGTGCTTAAGTCCGGTATCCCCTTAACTGATACGGCAGAAACGACGATGTCAGCATCGGCCAAGTACATGGCAAGCGGGTCTGGCGATCGCCTCGACCACACCCGAACCTGATGCCCATTTCGGGTGGCTAGGATAGCTAAAACCGATCCCCAGGCACCGCTGCCTAAGACGGTGAGTCTGAGGGTATTCATGCGGAATGTCTAGGTGAAAAGGGGCGCTGGCAAGGGTGGTTCGGAAAAACTTGGGGAAGTCATGGCATTCTGAAGGAATACGTAGGATAAATCGACCGGAGCGGGAATCATTTCGCCACGCAGATCGAGGAGTTGTACGATCAACAGGTAGGCAATGCTGATTAGAATAGCGATCGCCCCGGTTAGAACAGCGACAAATTTTGATCGATCCATAGACCTCTAAAATAGAGCACAGGTTTACATATCTACCTATTGGATTCTAAACCAGTCGGAGTTTAGTATGGCTCTTTATACATTTGACTCATGGATGCCGCTGCTTCAGCTTCCCTCAATGTACCCACTCGCGATCGCTCGGTCGTGGTACACACCGCCAATCTACAGAAGGTTTACCGAACGGGGTTTTGGCTAAATCAGAAAGTCAGCAGCTTAAAGGGTTGCTCCTTAGATATTTTTCAGGGTGAAACTTTTGGACTGTTAGGACAAAATGGTGCAGGAAAAACGACCCTGCTGAAGATTTTGCTGGGGATCTGTCGGCCTAGTGGCGGTAGTGGGCTGCTACTCGACAAACCACTGGGCGATCGCACCGTGAAGCAACGGGTCGGGTATCTGCCAGAAAACCCATACTTTTATGACTATTTAACCGGGTGGGAAGTGCTGCAATACGCTGCTGGGTTATTTCAAATTCCGGCAGCAGTGCAGCGTCAGCGAATTCCAGATTTGCTAGATCAGGTGGGGTTAGCTCGCTCGGCGGCAAAAAAGAAGCAGCTTCGGCAATATTCTAAAGGGATGCTGCAACGAGTCGGGATGGCGCAGGCGCTGATCAATGACCCAGAAGTCTTGTTTCTAGATGAACCCATGTCAGGGTTAGATCCCCTGGGTCGGTATCAAATTCGAGAAATTATTCGCTCGCTCAAAGAGCAAGGTAAAACGATTTTCTTTAACAGCCATGTGCTGTCAGATGTGGAGTTAATTTGCGATCGCGTTGCTATTCTGGCGCAAGGTGAGCTAATTTGTGTGGGTTCGTTACAAGACCTGTTGGGTACGGCAGATCTGTACCACGTTAAAGTGCGTGGCAGTACGCCAGATGTGTTGCGGCAGTGGATTCCTGATGTAGAAATTAAAGATGGGCTGTGGCAAGGACACCTCAAGGGGCACCCCCAAGATTTTCTCTCTAGCTTGCGTTTAATGAATGCCCAATTGGTGGGTATGAATTTGGCACGTCCCACCCTGGAAGAGTTTTTCGTCGAGCAGGTGCGCCAGCTTGGCATTCATAGCAGCCAGTAAGTAGTTCAACCTAAATAAAAACAAGATTCTAAAAGTCTGCGCCGCCCGCTGCGCGGGCGGCGCAGACTTTTAAGGTTTTATATTTAAGTATGCCCATCTACTTATAGCTGTCGCCACAAAGGTTAGGACACTGGGATCAAAGGGGGTGTGGGGCAAAGCCCCCAGCCAGGGGTTCCACCCCTGCACCCCGTCCTAACCAATCCGTCTATGGCTATAAAACAACTTTCCTTGATACCTTTCAAACAGGCTGTTTGAAAGGTGTTAGGGAAGCCATTTACAAAACGTTTCTTATGAAAATTTTGGTTTTAAACGCTGGGTCAAGCAGCATGAAAAGCTGCTTGTATGATTTGCCAGATGACTCGCTACCCACACAGCCACCCGCTCCCCTTTGGCAGGGGCAGATAGATCTAACGCATCAACAGGGCACGGCAGAAATCCAAGTCGAAACGGCTCACGGGGCTGCTCACACAGAAACCTACTCCACAGAATCACGCGGGGATGCGACGGCGCAGATGCTGGCTACCCTCTGGAAGGGAGAGACTCAGGTAATCTCCGATTTAGGAGAAATTGCCACGGTGGGGCATCGGGTGGTTCATGGAGGAGCAGACTATCGACAAAGTACGATAATTACACCGGAGGTGAAAGCGGCGATCGCCCGTCTTGCGACGTTTGCACCGCTTCACAACCCTGTGAACCTAGAGGGTATTGAGACGATTGAACAGATTTTAGGGGCGCAGATTCCGCAAGTTGCCGTATTCGATACTGCGTTTCATGCCAGCCTGCCCCCGGCTGCCTACGTGTATCCGGGTCCCTACGCCTGGTTAGAACAAGGCATCCGACGCTATGGATTTCATGGCATCAGCCATCAATACTGCGCCCAGCGAGCGGCTCAACTGCTCAATCGCAATCTAAACGACTTGAAGTTGATCACCTGCCATTTAGGGAACGGCTGCTCGTTAGCCGCCATCAAAAATGGTTCTAGCGTTGATACAACGATGGGGTTTACGCCCTTAGACGGGCTAATGATGGGTAGCCGTTCGGGTGCCGTTGACCCCGGCATTTTGTTTTACCTGTGGCGAGAGTCAGGTTACACAGGCGACCAACTCGATACCATGCTAAATCGCCAATCGGGGCTGCAAGGAGTATCCGGTGTTTCTAACGATATGCGGCTGCTGACTCAGGCGATCGCCGAGGGCAACACGCGCGCCCAACTGGCGGTGGATGTATACGTTCACCGTCTGCGTGCTTACATCGGTGCCATGCTAGCCAGCCTAGGCAGGCTAGATGTGCTGGTGTTTACGGCAGGCGTAGGCGAAAACGCACCCCAGATTTGGACGGCGGCTTGCGAACCGTTTGCTTTCTTAGGACTAAAACTTGACCCAAGCAAACTAAACCGATCGCCCCAGGATCAAGACATTGCCGCTGCCGACTCGACCGTGCGGGTTTTGATAATTCATACCCAAGAAGATTGGGCGATCGCCCAAGACTGCTGGCATCTGACTAGAACTGCCACGCCCGCTGCTGGAAAAAATGACGACCCGTAGGACTGCGCTACACTATAGTCTTGAATGTAAAACATCATTAAGCAAACATCATTAAGCATTCTATGGCTGTCAGTATTGCCCAGGGGTTCGATTCCGTCTCGGCAGCAGCTCAGGATGCAGCAGCCCTGAGGCGGGTGTTCGAGACCATTACCGCCGAAAGTTGTCCGAGTTCCTACAACTTTCACATGCACACACTTTTCTCAGATGGCAGGTTGCAGCCTGAGCAATTAATGGAGCAAGCGATCGCCATTGGGCTATTGGGCTTGGCCATTACCGATCATCACAGCGTTAAAGGATACAACCAAGCACAACAGTGGCTCCAGCATCACGCTGAGACGGCTTCTGCTCCCTTGCCTCACCTATGGACAGGCATGGAAATCAACGCCGACCTCCTAGCCGATGAAGTCCATATCCTCGCCTATGCGTTTGATCCCCACCACGAAGCGCTCCAACCTTACATGACTTACACCAAGGGAGAGTACACGAAGCGAAAAGCTGACCCGGCAGCGCGTGTTGTTGGTGCGATTCATGCGGCTGGCGGGATGGCAGTATTAGCCCACCCTGCGCGGTACCAGCGCCCCACGGCAGAATTGATCCCCGCTGCTGCCGCACTGGGAATAGATGGAGTTGAGGCCTACTACGCATACAATAATCCTCACCCCTGGCTGCCTAGCCCCAAGCAAACCGAAGACGTGAGGCAGCTCGGTGAAACCTACAGCCTATTGAGTACCTGCGGCACTGATACCCACGGCCTCAGCCTCTTGCAGCGCCTGTAGCTGTTTTCTAGAAACCGCTCAACTAAAAGAGCACTCTGCATAACCGAGTGCTCTTTTATAGCCATAGTCATAAAGCTTAGGACCTTGAGTTTGGACTAATCGACTTGTGGGCTAAAGGCTAAACGCTTGATTTTGCGTTGCTTAAGGTCTCTTTGAAGCTGGTTTATCGATTTATTGAGAGTTTGGTTGCAGTTCGGTTCTGTCCAAAACCTCCCAAAACCTCCAATAATTCTTGCGATGACCATCGGGGCAAGGATAGTCTTTGCTACAGTGCCCTTTC
>JBBQFG010000306.1:0-5077 GCA_038321765.1 Elainellales cyanobacterium | reverse complement strand
AAATTTTGGGCTAATGGTGAAAGTCTATTGAAATAGACTCAGAGCCTGAATCCAGTCCTCTTTAGAGGACTTTAGCGATGAGCCAGGAAATTGATTTCCTGGCGGTGCAGCAGGTGTTCAAGAGATTTGTCAGTCAACCAGAGCAAACCTGTGCCTCAGAAAATCGATGCAGGTTATAGGATAGCCTTTGAGTGTAGGGGTTAGTATTCCTAAAGAGCGTAGGACTGCCAAAAAAAGAAAGAGTAGGGACAAAGATTTGGCCATTACGCTCACGGACTCAGTTCAACCGGTCTACACACTAAGCTGCTGGAATGATATGTCAGGTCAAATACTGGGCGATCGCTACGAAGTAGAGCGGCAATTGGGCAAAAAGTCTGGCCGATGGACACTGCTGGCTCGTGACCTCCTCACCGAAAGTCCAGTTGTGCTCAAGGTTTTGTTTTTAGACGAAAATCTGGAGCCGGATGACCTGAAGCTATTTAAGCGCGAAGTAGAAACGCTGCAAGCCCTTTCCCACCCATCAACTCCCAGGTATCTAGGCTATTTTGAAATTGGGCTACCTCGCGATGGTAGGGCACTAGCTCTGATTCAGAGTTACCTACCGGGTAAATCCCTCAGTCAGTACATGCAGGAGCAGCGTATTCTCAGCCCTGTGGAAGCTAAGCGGATTGCTGCTTCGGTTTTAGAGATTTTGCACTATCTGCACAACCATCAGCCGCCCATTGTGCACCGCGACATTAAACCTAGCAATCTGCTGCTGTCTACCGATGCAGAGGCGATCGCCGCCCATGTTTGTCTGGTAGATTTCGGATCAGTCAAATCTCTAACATCCAGCGATGCTACAACGTTTAGTATCGTTGGAACTGAGGGCTATATGCCGCCAGAGCAGGTCGGTAGGCGCGCCATTATTGCATCAGATTTGTACAGTCTGGGCATGACGTTGGTGGCAGGAATGGCTGGGAAAGAACCACAAGATCTGCCGCGTCAAGGTTTTCGGCTAGACATAGACCAGATTTTAACCCTAGAGCCGCTCTTTAGTGCCTGGTTGAAGAAAATGATAGAACCTGACGTGATTAAGCGCTATCGCTTTGCCAGCGATGCCCTAGACGGCTTGGCGCAGACTAGCTAGCAAACTCAGTGAAGAGTTCCTCAATTCCTCTAAGTAGATGGGCGTAATTAAACATATAGCTGTCGCCACAAAGGTTAGGACACTGGGATTAAAGGGGGTGTGGGGGCTTTGCCCCCAGCCAGGGGTTCCACCTCTGCACCCCGTCCTAACCAATCCGTCTATGGCTATAAAACCTTAAAAGTCTGCGCCGCCCGCGCAGCGGGCGGCGCAGACTTTTAGAATCTTGTTTTTATTTAGGTTGAACTACTTAACATCAATTCCTCTAGCA
Source organism: Elainellales cyanobacterium (assembly GCA_038321765.1). Taxonomy (GTDB): domain Bacteria; phylum Cyanobacteriota; class Cyanobacteriia; order Elainellales; family Elainellaceae; genus CASBQJ01. The sequence continues at coordinate 3,680 of JBBQFG010000306.1, read as the reverse complement.
GTTGCACCTGTTTTGACAGCAGCGAACTTTGAGCGTATTGCTCCACAATGGTTTGGCGAGCGTTATGGCGGATTGACCGCATGGTTTCGGGATGGTCTAGAGCCTCACAAACGCGATCGCCAATTTCAGCGGGCGAAAAGAAATCTGCCAGCAGCCCATTAACGCCGTCTTGCATCACTTCGCGCACTGGGGGCGTGTCTGAGGCCACAATTAAACAGCCCGACGCCATCGCTTCCATAAACGACCACGACAACACAAACGGTCGAGTCAGGTAAATGTGAACCGACGAGGCTCGCAGCACCAGTTTGTATAAGCCGTACGGCAGGTTTCCTAAAAAATGCACCCGCGACAGATCCAACGGCACTTTTTCTAACATCGCCTGTTTATAGCTTTTACCGTCGGGCAGCGACGGGCCATAGGCGACTCGTTCGGCGGCGACGATCGCCACGTGGCAGTTAGGTCGGCGCTCTAGCACGTAGGCGATCGCCTCCATAAACTGCGGAAAGCCTCGATATGAATCCATCCCGCGCGACACGTAGGTAATCAGTTCGTCCACATGGGATAGATCCAGATCTGGCAGCACTAGTTTCATTCCAGGGTCGGGGAAAAAATAGTCGGTATCAACTCCATCGTGGAGTACCGTGATTTTGTCGTGAAACTCTGAGGGAAACTGGTCGCGCTGCCAGCGAGTCGGGGAAATGCCGCGATCGCAACTGTATAGATCCACCAGCATCGGTGCATTGCCCGCCCGAATTTTGAGCGTCTCATCCAGCGTGAGCGGAAAGGCGGGGTCAAAATCTACATCTGAGCCATGAGCCTGTCCAAACCATTCAAAGTACGACAGCAAACCCGCCTGCGGAAAAATATCCTTTATGAACATCCCCGCCCCCCAACCCGAATGAGCGCACACCACATCGGGCACGAACCCCGCCGCTTTTAGTTGCTCTGCTAGCCGAAACACCGCCTGCCCATGCAGCACCGCGCTTTCGTAATTGCGGATGTAGTGATGGGTGCTAGGATTAACCTCCCGCGAAGGTAAAAATGGTACTTTACGAACCCCTGGGAGCTGCACATCCTCCGTGTGCTTGGTGCCAAACACGACAGTATGGCTGGGGTCTGCTGCTAGTTTTTGAGACAGGTGCAAAAATTGCGCTGGGAAGTTGTTGTGGAGAAAAAGAACATTCATCGCCAAGCTGCTATGGGGTTCAGATCTATAATTCGGAACGTGCGACGGGCAGAGTGCAATAGCGATAGTCGGTAGTGATATCGATGTAATGATTTTTGCAGCGCGGGCTTTGCCTTCGCTGCAAAAATCATTACCAGTTTAAGACTACCGCACTGCTAAGTAGGTGGGCTTAAGTAAATATAAGATCCTAAAACCCTGCGCCGCCCGCGCAGCGGGCGGCGCAGGGTTTTAGGATTTGGTTTTTATTTAGGTTGAACTACTTATCTAATGGGAGCCTAGCTCGATTGAGAATAAGGCATTGATTTGGGGGTTAGTCCTAAATTGGTGAGGATTTTTTGATGGGCGGGCTTCGCCCGCCCATCAAAAAATCCTTACATCAATACCACTACCGATTTGGGATGGCTATTAGGATGGCTATAGGTAACTGATTTAGGAAAACTGCAATGGCGATCGCATTCACCAAATATCACGGCCTGGGCAACGACTTTGTGTTGATTGACAACCGACATCAAGTAGAGCCTTGCTTAACGCCAGAGCAGGCGATCGCCTGGTGCGATCGCCATTTTGGGATTGGAGCCGACGGGGTGATCTTTGCTCTACCGGGTCAGGCAGGCGCTGACTACACCATGCGAATCTTCAACTCCGATGGGTCAGAGCCAGAAATGTGTGGCAACGGCATCCGCTGTCTGGCACGGTTTATCGCTGACTTAGAAGCGGCGGACACTAGCTCTGCTCGTACGGTGTACCGCATTCATACCCTGGCAGGTGTGATTACCCCAAAACTCGAAGCAGACGGTCAAATTACCGTTGATATGGGCTTTCCCCAGTTGCTAGCCGCCGAAATTCCAACGACCCTGGCTACTCCGACTGAAAAGGTGATCGATGTCCCGCTGGAAGCGGCAGGGCAAACGTGGCAGGTGACCTGCGTTAGTATGGGTAACCCTCACTGCGTTACCTTTGTTCAGGATGTCGCTGCAATTCCGCTAGAGGCGATCGGTGCTGAGTTTGAGCATCACCCTGCCTTCCCCAAGCGAATTAATACCGAATTTATTCAGGTCGTTCGGCGAGATTATCTAAAAATGCGCGTTTGGGAACGAGGTGCTGGGATTACGCTGGCCTGTGGCACGGGTGCCTGTGCGTCACTGGTAGCAGCCGTACTCACCGAAAAAAGCGATCGCCGCGCTACTGTTGAACTCCCTGGCGGCTGTTTGTTGATCGAATGGTCAGACACCGACCAACGCCTCTACATGACAGGGCCTGCGACAAAGGTGTTCATTGGTGAGAGAGACGCTGAAGGGTGAGGATGGCGATCAGGGCTGAAATTTTGGGCATTGCTAATTTTTAACCAAAACACCTGGCTCTCGCTGGATCGGAAGCACATCTAAAGTGTCGGTTTGAGCACAGTATTTGAGGTCGTCAGTGATACCCAGGCGCAGCAAGCGCTGACCGTGGCTGGCGTGTTGTAGTAGGTCGTGTAGCCGATCGCGCCATTGGTCATAGAGGCTGAGGGCGGCGATCGCTTCATCGTTGCCGACTAGCTCTGCTAACGGGCAGCCTAGGCCAACCTGAAGGCTATGGGCGATCGCTCCAGCGCAGACCGTATCTTCTAACGAATAGGAGCCTTCCCAACCGGAGCCAACAATCCACACTGTTTCTGGGCGATGTTTTAGCAAATAATTTACGACGGCTTGGCGGTTAACGAGAGCTGCCGCCAGTACGGTTTTTGCAGAGCGAACGCACGTCAGGGCACGGGTTCCATTCGTTGTACTAATAAACAAGCGTCGATCTTTGACAAAATCGGGCGTACAGGCCAGCGGCGAGTTACCTAAATCAAACCCGTCTACTTGTGATCCGCCGCGTTCACCAGCCCGAATACGCCGACTCGCATCCCATCCGGCGCTGACCTGGATCAGCTCATCCAAATCACTAAACACCTGAACTGCTTCGGCACCCGCAGCTAGGGCTGTGGCGATGGTACTGGTGGCTCGTAATACATCCACGGCGATCGCACAGTCAGGAACGTGGTCCAGGGGGATCAGTTCGGGGGTATGAAAAACAAATAGCTTCACGGGTAAGCGCACCTGCAACAACACTGCCGAGTTCTTATATTACGGGTTGGTGTTGCTAATTGCAGCGATGAATTTTAGGTTGGGAGGTGCGCTGAGTACGCATCTTAAACTAAAATTCATTGTCTATCCGCTAAAAACCGCTAAAAACTTGCCTCTAGAATCAGGCTAATACTCCTTGGGGCTTATACCTCTTTGGAGCTTATAAGTAGTTCAACTAAGTAGTTCAACCTAAATAAAAACCAAATCCTAAAACCCTGCGCCGCCCGCGCAGCGGGCGGCGCAGGGTTTTATAGCCATAGTCATAAAGCTTAGGACATGCCAGCGTCATTCCCGCCTGCGCGGGAATGACGCTGGCACCTATCGAGCAGATGGATTCCCGCCTGCGCGGGAATGACAGGGAGGCGTCCTATTGATCATGGCTACCG
>JBBQFG010000305.1:0-5119 GCA_038321765.1 Elainellales cyanobacterium | reverse complement strand
TATGGTACGCGATCGCCTTTGTTATTACCTCTTTGAGCACACCCTAGCGAGTCTTCGTATCTATGGTTAAGACGTTCAGCAATCCCAAATCTCTGCAAGAACAGTCCGAAACCCCTCTAGTTCACACGTCTTATACGGTTGAGGAGCTAGAGTCTCTCGGTCTCGAACGGAAGCCTTCTCTTGCAGCTCGAATTGCGGTTGGGGCAGCCTTTCTGGCATTAGGATTAGCCGCAACAACGGTTGGATTAGGGTCTATTACCTATCGGTTAACGCATCTAAGTGTGAATGGTGGCTTGGTTAACGGTCGATCTGTACGCATTAGCAGCCCAGTAGATGGAAAAATTCAAGCCTTCTATGCCCGACCTGGTATTGCGGTCAAAGCGGGGCAGGTGCTAGCTCGGTTAGCGCCTACAGCCACAATAGAGCGCGACACATCTCAGATACAGGGAGAAATTCAAAACAAAACCGCCCAAATTGGTGCGGCTCAGCAGTCTGTGAACTTCCTAAACCAGCAGGTTCAGAGCTTACAACAGCAAGATCAAACCTTGCGTCGGGTGAATGTGTCGTTGGCTACGAATGATGTCTCTGGCTATCGTGCAGCAGTTGATGCAGCGCTGGCTCAGGAGACAGCAGCTCGACGAGAATATCAGCGCTACCAAAGTTTGCTTACGGAAGGTGCGGTCTCTAAGCAACAAGTTGATGAACTAGAGGCCAACTTAAATGAAGCAAGCGCCACTGTAAGCCAAGCGCGGGCAGAGTTGCGATCGGCACAGACATCTAGAGGTGCGATCGCTGAAGGAATTACTATCAACCAAAGCAATAGCCTTCAGCCCCAGCAATTTAGCTTACTGAGAGAGATTGAAGACCGTACGGCTGGTATCACTACCTTGCAAGCTCAGGTAAAAACCTTGAGAGAGCAACTAGAGCAGATTCAGTCTGCTGCAAATAACCAGTCGGCTGGCCATGTGGTTTCTGCTCCTTTTTCTGGAGTAATTTACAGTACTGAACATGACGAAGGTGAGCTGGTAACCCGTCCGACTACCTTAATGACCCTGTTGGATTGCAATGATTTGTGGGTTGAAACTCTGATCAGTACCGAAGAGGCTCAGAAGGTTGATGCTGAAAAGCCCGTCCGTGTTCAACTGACAGGAGAAAAAGAAACGTTTGTAGGAGAGGTAGATTTGGTGGAGTCTATTACGCCCGCCGAACTTGCTAAAGAACAGGCACAGGCTTTGATTCCGGCTCTGCCACCTAATTTAGTTGGTGTACCTCTATCAAAAATTACAGTCAGAATTCCTCCAATACCCCAGCAAGGGCGATCGCAGGAGTTCTGTGGGGTCGGTCAATTTGCCAAGGTTACGTTTGGCACAACGTTCTCCGTTTTCTAGAAGCAGTTACTGATGTAGGTTTTAGGGCAGTTAAACGTTACCTCAATCACGCCCAGATAACATCTGAGTCTATCTAAATTTGTTTACGAAGCAAATGTGAGCGCTAAGAACTTGATTCATTAGCCCCGCTTTTGGTGTGTCTAATTGGTGTGTCTAAATTGATAACCATCGCCAGTAGATAGGCTCCACTGCGGTGAGATATATTCTAACCCTATTGTTTGGCGTTCGGCTCTTGCCACTTTCTAGCTCAACTGACAATCAACACTTTGGTGACGATCATGCCATCCAATGCCCAGCGTTCAAGTTCAAGTCTCGGTTCAAGTCTCAATCTCATTGTATTTGTGTTGCTATCGCTTACAGGCGTAGTAGGACTATACCTGCTCAAGCGTACTAACTCGATGGGAGCAGCCGATATCTTTGGATTGTTTACGATTGGCATCATCGGCACGTTTCGTTGGAGCTTGTTTGCTCTGCGAATTGTGCGATCGCGCATTTTTCTCCACATTGTATTTCCGCGCTGGCGACGCGCCGCCAACCGAATTCCAGTAGATCAGTTTCCTCACGTTTGTATGGTAGTACCCACCTACAAGGAAAAACCCTGGATTACTGAGCGCGTATTTCGGGCGATCGCCCTAGAGGCCAGAGCGTTGACCCAGCCCATTACGCTGGTGATCAACAGCAGCAGCGAGCAAGAAAATGCTGAAATTGAGGCCGTATTACGTACGGAAGATCCAGAGCTTAGCCATATCTGCTTAATCAAGATGACCCAGAAGCAGGGTAAACGTAAGGCGATGGCCGATAGCCTTCAAGAGGTTTCTCAGCTTGGCTTGCCAACTGACTCAGTGGTGGTGTTAATGGATGGTGACTCGGAGTTAGCTCCTGGCGCGTTAACTAAGTGTTTACCCTTCTTTCGACTGTTTCCTAAAATGGGAGCACTCACAACCGATGAGATGCCTGTCGTCAATGGTTCCTACCTGTTTTCTGAGTGGTTCCACTTGAGGTTTGCCCAACGACACTATCAAATGTGTTCTGACTCGCTCTCTCGCAAAGTAATGTGCCTAACAGGGCGCTTCTCGGTCTTTAGAGCTGAAGCGGCTCTAGCGCCTAGCTTTGCCAAACAGCTTGAAAATGATTCTCTCGAAGACTGGCTATGGGGCAAGTTTACATTTCTATCGGGTGATGATAAAAGCACCTGGTACTGGCTACTAACACGTGGCTACGACATGCTCTACATTCCTGATGCCATGGTGTACTCAATCGAAACTATCTCTGGGTCGGTAGTAGATCGCGCCTATCAAAATATGCGGCGCTGGTATGGCAATATGCTACGCAATAATGGTCGGGCGATCGCCCTTGGACCTAAGATTACGGGCTGGTCAATTTGGTATAACCTGCTCGATCAACGTATTAGTATCTGGACATCTCTTTTAACACCCGGCTTTCTAATTGCCTCTCTGTTAAAAGGCAACTGGTTGTCCGTCGGTGCCATTCTGTCGTGGATTACCTTCACTCGTCCGCTCATGCTCATGACCGTCTTTTTTGGACGACCCTCCGATTTAAAACCTATTCACTTTCCCATGTTGCTCTTTTCTCAGTGGAGTTCTTCTCTAATCAAGATTTGGACTCAAATGAACATGGCAACACAAAATTGGTCAAACCGTGGGAACCAGAGCATGAGTTCCGAAGGCTCTGGTACAGAGCGAATCGTTAAACTCAGCACATCTCGCTTCCTGCTGTTTTCCCAATCGTTTAGTTTTGTAGTGTTTCTCTGCTGGCTTTCTGGTTCACTTAACCCCAGTTGGGATTTGGCTGGCATTTGGCTGAGTGCAAATAAGAGCCTCAATCCCCCCCAAGTTCAGTTGATTGAAGCCACCGCCTACGGCATTGTAGCAAGCGATGGTAAAGATGATTCTGCCGCTCTGCAAGCCTTAATTAACCAGTTGCCCCGTCAAGGCGAAGTTGAAATTCACCTACCAATTGGAGAAGTTGATATCTTTAAGCCGATACAGATTCGCCGCAGCAACCTCACTCTCAAAGGGGAAGGCATCGCCCGAACGATTCTTCAATCCCATATTCCACCTGCTCAGTCCCAAACCGTTGTGCATCGGGTTCCCGCTTCAGAAGTTGGTAATGAAAGCAATGCTGACCTAGATTCTAGTTCTCTCATTGCTGAAACGATTCAAGTAAAAAATGCTCAACTTAAGAATATTCGCCTCAGTGGTTTTAGCGTGCGGCATGCTGTTCCAAGTACTCAACCTGAGTCTGATTATGCTGTGAGTGGTAGTGTTCTGTAGCTACACCTGAGTCAAGCGATCGCGTGCAATGCCTTTTGTAGAGATGGACGATTCTCATTAAAAAGAGAGTTAATTTTGCATTCAACTCAGAGCTGCAAGGTTAACTCTCAAACTATAGAAATTGCCATTCCTATTGGCATAACCAATGTGACTACAGCCTTTAATTACGCCCATCTACTTATCAGAAGTAATACCTGTACTAACCCAGGTGAAGATTTCCTGATTCACTCGGTCTGCACATTCATCGTAGGGACAGTGGCCACTATCAGGAATTTCTACCATCTTGAGTTGAGAATTCATCAACAGTAGTTGCCGTCCCCATGTTAGAGGGATAACTCGATCTTGTTCACCCCACAGCAATAAAATTGGCAAATCTAAATCCTGAAGCAACACCTTGGTGCTTAGGCTGAAATCATTTCTGGTTCTTGCTTGTACCAACCTACAAAGAACTTTTGCGGCTCCTCGATCATGAGCCGGGATGGCAAAACTAGAGATCAGCTCATCAGTGACATACTCACGATTGCTGTAAACCGTTTTGAGTACCGCTCGCAAAAAGCCAGGACGACGAATGATTCGTAGCAGGGGTCTGATTAACACGGGCGTTGCAAAAATCGATTCAATATCGCCAATCCACGATTGCGACCAATTCGGCAGCAACTCTTGCCGAGATGCAGGCAACGTGAGCAACACCATTCCTTGAACCAGAGCCGGGTCGCTCACCGCCGTAGTGAGTGCTACCAATGCTCCTAGTGAGTGCCCAATTAAAATTACGGGTTGCCCAATTAACTCACGGCAGAAATCACGCACCTGCTCTACCCAAAGCTCAACCCGGAAATCTGTGGGAGCTTTTTCAGATGCCCCGAAGCCTAAAAGATCGAGTGCATAAACCGTGTGGGTCTGACTTAGCGGTATTAGGTTGGCTCGCCACTGCGTTAGAGCGGCACCAAAGCCATGCAGGAAGACAATAGGTGTGGATTGGTCTGCGTGAGCTGGGTGTGCGGCTCGAATATAAGTATAGCGAGTTTGCCAGCCACGCCAGACCCAATCACGTTGAGAACCCAGATGGCTTTGCCAGGGATGAAGCATAGTTGGGATGACAAACAGGAGGGGAGGAAAATGTGATTAAGTCAAATGCCAATAAGTAGTTCAACCTAAATAAAAACAAGATTCTAAAAGTCTGCGCCACGCGCGCAGCGGGTGGCGCAGACTTTTAAGGTTTTATATTTAATTACGCCCATCTACTTAAGACTAGATTATCGCCGATATTTTCTAAGGATGTCGCTGAATGCTATCCTTCTAACTATAGAACTCATTTGACATCTTTCCGGTGATCGCGAATATTCTGTAGGGGCGAAGCATTTGCATCAATATTCTGGCAACGCAGCGTCAATTCGAGTGCAAATGCTTCGCCCCTACTGCCCAAAAATCGCCCTAAAT
>JBBQFG010000304.1:0-5191 GCA_038321765.1 Elainellales cyanobacterium | reverse complement strand
AGCGGTAGCCATGATCAATAGGACGCCTCCCTGTCATTCCCGCGCAGGCGGGAATCCATCTGCTCGATAGGTGCCAGCGTCATTCCCGCGCAGGCGGGAATGACGCTGGCATGTCCTAAGCTTTATGACTATGGCTATAAGACCAAAGCACTACTTCAAAGCTGAGCGACACTAAACTAGCCTGATGGTAGCCTACTCATAATATAGAGCTATAGATTTTTGGAGTAGTATAGGGTATTCAAATATAATTCTGAAAAAATCCCTTTTGGGGGGTGTCACCCCTCATCCTTAAGATGGCATAATGTGGTCAGTAGATGCACCCTGATGGTTGGGAGAGTTACCTAAACGTAGCTCTCCCTTTTTTTGTCTAATTCCTTTGCATGTTTTGATTTCAGCTCTTGTTTCCACTCAGCAAGTTTAGCCATTCATTAAGTAGTGTAACCTACATAAAAACCAAATCCTAAAACCCTGCGCGGCCCGCTGTGCGGGCAGCGCAGGGTTTTAGGATCTTATATTTAATTAAGCCTATCTACTTGCTAACGTACTGAAATGAACCGAAGACGGGTTAGTCAACTATGCCAACTGTGGTACCAATATTTCCCATTGACGCTGAATAGAGAGCGATCGCCCCTAATTCCTATGGTTCAATCAATCATCTCCTAAGTAGTTCGACCTAAATAAAAACAAGCTTCTAAAAGTCTGTGCCGCCCGCTCAGCGGGCGGCACAGACTTTTAGGATTTTATGTTTAATTACGCCCATCTACTTAACCGTTAGTTCCTACAATAGATAGAGTTGGTATCGTCATTGAATCTTTATGTTTGAAGCTCTCTCCGATCGCTTAGAAGGTGCCTGGAAAAAACTCCGGGGTCAAGACAAAATCTCTGAGTCGAATATCCAAGAGGCACTGCGGGAGGTGCGACGGGCACTGTTGGAGGCAGACGTTAACCTCCAAGTAGTTAAGGATTTTGTGGCACAGGTGCAAGAGAAAGCACTTGGTGCCGACGTAATTACAGGAGTACGACCCGATCAGCAGTTCATCAAAATCGTTTACGACGAACTGTTAGAGATTATGGGAGATACGAATGTGCCCTTAGCCGACGCTGCCGAGGCACCTACGGTTGTGCTTATGGCTGGCTTACAGGGAACCGGAAAAACAACTGCTGCGGCCAAGCTAGCCCTACATTTACGCAAGCAAAATCGAAGCACTCTTTTGGTGGCGACAGACGTATACCGTCCTGCTGCTATTGACCAGTTGATTACTCTAGGCAAGCAAATTGGTGTACCTGTATTCGATTTAGGAAGCGATGCCAACCCGGTCGAAATTGCTCGCCAGGGGCTTGAAAAGGCCAAGGCTGAGGGCATCAACACCGTCATTATCGATACTGCGGGACGATTGCAAATTGACCCTGCAATGATGGCAGAGCTAGCACAAATTAAAGAAGCTGTTCAGCCCGATGATGTGTTGCTGGTAGTAGATGCCATGACTGGTCAGGAAGCTGCCAATCTCACACGCACCTTCCACAGCCAGATCGGCATTACAGGGGCTATCCTTACCAAGCTAGATGGTGACACCCGGGGCGGTGCTGCTCTCTCAGTGCGGAGTATATCGGGTCAGCCGATCAAATTTGTAGGGGTTGGCGAAAAGGTAGAAGCGTTGCAACCCTTTTATCCTGACCGCATGGCCTCCCGAATTCTGGGCATGGGCGATGTGCTGAGCTTAGTGGAAAAAGCTCAAGAAGAAGTCGATATGGCAGATGCCGAGAAGATGCAGGAGAAAATTCTCTCTGCTCAATTCGACTTCAACGATTTTCTAAAGCAAACACGGTTACTCAAGGCGATGGGTTCACTGGGCGGCATCATGAAAATGCTTCCTGGTATGAACAAAATTTCTGGAGAGCAGCTAGAACAAGGCGAAGCTCAACTGAAACGAGCAGAGGCCATGATCAATTCCATGACTCTGGACGAACGCAAAAATCCTGATTTGTTGGCAGGGTCGCCCAGTCGCCGCCGCCGCATTGCTAAAGGGGCTGGTTTTGGCCTAGACGATGTTAGTAAACTGGTGAGCGATTTTCAGAAAATGCGATCGCTCATGCAGCAAATGGGTAAAGGGCAGTTCCCCGGCATGGGTGGGCTTCCTGGCATGGGAGATATGTTTGGCAACCCTGCCATGGGTGGTGGAGGCCGCAGCGCCGCAGGCCCAGGGTGGCGGGGATATCAGGGTGGCGGCGGCCCTCCTGGCAAAAAGAAAAAGAAAGAAAAGAAAAAGAAGGGATTTGGTAGTCTGTAGCCCATGTTATGCAGGTGCTTCATGACAGAGCGTAGGACATGCCATGGGTCTTTTCTCTTCGCCGAAAACAAAATGGGATCTGCAAGAAACAGCTAAATTTTGGCATTGAAACGGCTATACGAATGCTAAAATGGTGAATCCAGTATTCTAACTGTGCTATCTCCGGGTCTGGTAGAGATCTATAGAGTGATAGCCCGTAATTTATACTCTCAAATCATAAGTTCTCTAGGAGCGGGTTTTTCAGCATGATCAAGCTGCGATTGAAGCGATACGGCAAAAAATTTGAAGCTAGCTATCGGATTGTTGCCATGCAAAGCACAACCCGGCGAGATGGTCGTCCTCTAGAAGAGCTAGGCTTTTATAATCCTAGAAGTGACGAAGTTCGGCTAGATGTCCCGGCAATTATTAAGCGCCTTAAAGATGGGGCGCAGCCAACAGATACGGTTCGCCGCATCTTGGAAAAGCAAAACGTGTATGAGCAACTCAAAGCATAACTGCCTGTGACAGATGTAACTGCTCCAGATACTCCTTCTGATTCTTCTACTCCAAGTTCTGCCAATCCCGATTATGTGGGGTTGGTAAAGTTCTTGCTGCAACCCTTCTTGGAGATTCCAGATTCCTTAAAGGTAGATTGCGAAATCCTTCCTCGTAAATCGAGGGTGTTGATTCGAGTTGCATTTGATGGAGAAGATCGGGGAAGGGTATATGGCCGAGGTGGGCGAAACATTCAAGCTATCCGAATGGTGATGCAAGGAGTGGCTCAAGCCATCGGTTATTCACTACATCTAGATGTGTTTGGTAGCCAGCCTGGAGGACGCGAATCGGGCGCTCAAGAGCCTACAGGGTACGGGGCTACGCCTGGGGCGCGTAACGAGCCAAGGCGAGACGAACATGCAGATAGGCCTCCGAGCGCGCCAAAGCCGCCACCCCGGCGCAAGTCTCTCCCAGAATAGAGTTTTACAAGCACAATGCTTACAGTCCTACTTCGGTTTTTAGGTTTTGCATGGGAAAGGCTCTGACGATTCCATTCCCCAGCCCCGATAGCGCGATCGCCTTGGCTGGCTATCCGGACGATAACTTAAGGTTGCTATCCCAGCAGACGGGGGCAAAGTTTGTATTGCGAGGACAAGAGCTAATCATTTCTGGCACGGATAGTCAGATGGAGCGCTCTGAAAAGCTGGTGCGATCGCTTGAGCCACTTTGGAGCAAAGGCAAGAGCATTAGCAACGTCGATATTGCCACAGCGTGTCAAGCCTTAAACACGCAGAGTCAGGAAGATTTGCAAGATCTCCAGCGCGACATTCTAGCGCGAACCCGAAAAGGTGAAGAAATTCGTGCCAAAACCTTTCGGCAGCGACAATATGTCCAAGCCGTTCGCAGTCATGATTTAACTTTTTGCAGTGGCCCTGCTGGGACGGGTAAAACGTTTTTAGCAGCGGTTGTTGGGGTTCAGGCTCTTCTGACCAATCAATACGAACGGCTAATTCTGACTCGCCCTGCGGTTGAAGCCGGGGAGCGGTTGGGGTTTTTGCCTGGAGACTTGCAACAAAAAATCGATCCTTATCTACGCCCGCTGTATGATGCGCTGCATGAATTGACCGACCCCGAAAAAATCACCAATTTGATGGAACGGGGTGTGATTGAAGTTGCCCCGCTGGCATATATGCGAGGACGAACGCTCAACAATGCCTTTGTCATTTTGGACGAAGCCCAAAACACTACCCCGGCTCAAATGAAGATGGTGCTGACCCGGTTGGGCTTTCGCTCAAAGATGGTAGTCACAGGCGATACGACCCAAACTGATTTGCCAAGGCATCAACAGTCTGGTCTATCGGCTGCTGAAAAAATCTTGCAGCATGTGGAAGGTATTGCCTTCTGTCACTTTTCTAAGTCAGATGTTGTGCGGCATCCGCTGGTGCAGCGGATTGTCGAAGCGTACGAAGACTATGAGAAGTAGTACTTTTTAGACTAAAAACTTAGAGTAAAACAAAAGGAGCGATCGCCCGTTGAAACGCGATCGCCCCTCTTGTTACTGCCATTCATCAGACCTCCTGCGTGAATTGTTTCCCAGCTTCGCCGGGAAACAATTCACGCCCTCAAAAAGGCATTTGTGCAGGAGGTCTGTTGATCAGATTTTGGATGAGTGATCAGATTTTGGATGAGGGGCGATCGCCCCTCTCTGCTGTTCTGACCTTATGGGCGCTGTCGCCGTCGAGTCAAAATGCTCACCACCTCACCAGGGTTAGCACCGGGCTGTAAACTGCTCCAATCAGCGGCATTGGCAAAACTGCGGCGATGCAAATCGTGAATCGTTTCGCGCACCCAGCCAGGGCTGCTAATTAGCACAATTCGCAGTTGCTCTTGTTCGGGTGCCCGCGGGGTCACGTAAAGCGGCAAAACTAACGGCTGCGGGAGAATCTCACCCTCACTACCCGTCAAAAAACTGCGCGCTATTAAAGCATCAAACATCTCAACCATCGGGGTTCTCCTGCATAAGCGGTAAGAGGGAAACCCCAAAAACCTAGCCACCCCGCTCGCTACAAAGCAGGGTGGCTAGAGAGAATGCTAAAATTCCCAGTTAGCCGCCACACTGCCCTAAACAGTTTGGGGGTTAGCCGCTCAATGTTGGTGTCAACAACATTGGGCGGTGCTAGATTTTTGGAGCGGAATCAGGTTGCTCGACTACAGAATCGTTCAACAACCTTAATTTGCAAGAATACGGGTATATCAGTCACATCGTCAATACCTAAATTCAGCAGATTGTGTCAAAACTATCGGGTGGAAAGTACTGAGATGGGCGATCGCCATAGTATGGAGAAACATTCCTCCGATCCATCTGATTTAGGGTGATATGCAGAAACTTTCGGCCTATCCACCCAAATTGGGATGATATACGGAAACTT
>JBBQFG010000303.1:0-5229 GCA_038321765.1 Elainellales cyanobacterium | reverse complement strand
CGATCGCTCGTGCCATCCCCGCAATAAGCCACAAAAATCTGTCTCCAGATCAGGATACTTAAACACGCGATCGAAGTTATCAATGGCCACAACCAAAGGCTGTTCTGCACCCTCTAGCAAATGCTTTTCAAAGTAATCTGTGCTATTGTCATTTGCGCCAAAAATCTCATCCCAATCGTCTTCAACCTTGACTCTGACGCCAAGCTGCTTTCCCACCGACGCACAAAACCACTGCATATACTTATCGAGATCATCGAAGAGTTTCTGGTTTGCCAGATCCAGATTCAGCGTCACCGTGCGATATCCCAACTGTTTGGCCTGAGCCAGCACTCTCACCATCAGCGAAGACTTGCCCATATTGCGCGGTGACTTAATCCGAATCAATGCTCCTTCTTTTTTGATCTCTTCGTAGCAGCGCTCCTCATAGGGCGAGTGGATATAAAAGCCAGAGTCAATTCCCATAGACCCTTCAGGGTTTTCATAACTCACCTCGTTGCGCTCTGCCTGGTTGGCTTGAGGTGGTTCTGAGATCGAGTCTGGACTTGGGTCTGAGATTGAGTCTGGGCTTGGGTCTGAATGCGTTTCTGGGAGCGGTTCTACGGTGCGACGCTGGCGCAACACCTCGCTCATTTCCTGTGCCGCTTGCCGAATCCCTTGGGCAACATTGGTAAAAGCTTCATCCCGGTTACTCCAGGTAGTGACAGCCTTAGCATTTTTAGGGAACGCTTGGAGCTTACCAAAGGGCGCACCGCTCCAATCGACAGGTTTGAGGATGATCGGAATAACCCGTGCGTCTCCGGCCTCATGGCGGGCGATTGCTCGTTGCATCTCGATTTCGTAGCAGTAGCTTGACGCTAGGAAATCGGCGCTAATCAATAGCAGAATAATATCAGCAGCGTCGAGATTATCGTCGATTGCCTGTGCCCACTCCGTCCCAGCACTAATCTTGCGATCGTGCCAGGATTTGATCACTTTCTGCTGCTGTAACATCGAAAGGTGCACTGCCAGCCTGTCTCGCAACCTCTCATCTTTATGAGAGTATGAGAAGAAAACGTTTACGGGTTCTTCCATGAACAGAGTCGGTATAGATTCCGGGGGCAAAAACTCAATCCAGCTTTATTATCTTTTATACACCCTAAAATCGAATGAGCCTAACTTACGAAACCGCTCTCCCCTGACCCACTGCAAAAAAGTTTCTGCATTCAGTAACGCATCACTCTGAATCAATGCATTACAGCGATCGCCCACCAAATCCTACAAGGTCAGAACTGCGATCGCCCTCTACATACTGGAAAGTTACGATCGCCCTTTTGACCCTAGGGCTGGGGAGTTGCGATCGCCCCATTCCTCAGCCTGCTCCGCCATCGCCTTCGATCAGTCCCGTTGCTGCGACGGCTCCACCTCTTGCACCACCCCCACCCACGGCAGCAGATCGAGCCGCCGCCAACACCTTGCGTCAACAAGGACTGGACTATCGCAAGCAGGGACGGTACGACGAGGCGATCGCTGCCCTGCAAAAAGCTGTAGAACTAGACCCCAGCAACGTTTCGGGGCGCGTCATTCTTGGTTGGACGCTGCATCTGGCGGGTCGAGAAACAGCCGCCGCTGAACAACTCAACCAAGTTCTAGCTCAACAGCCCAACGATGTTCCAGCTCTGAATGCTCTGGGAATTGTGTATCTGGTCAGCGGTGACCTGACCGCAGCCGTCCAGACTCATCAAAAAGCCGTCACACTCCAACCTGACAATGAAATTGGATATTTCAACTTAAGTCTGGCGTACCACCGCCTCAATCGCTATTCAGAGGCGATCGCCAATGCCCAACGAGCCACGCAGTTAGAGCCTGAGAATCCACATCCCTGGATGGCTCTGGCGATCGCCCACTGGGGTAACAATGAAACTGCCCAGGCTCAAACCGCCTACCAGCAGGCCGTCCGTTTAGATGCTCGATATCGCAATGCTGCGACTTTACAGCGGCTAACGTTTGCTGGGTTTAGCCAAAACCAGATTCAATTGACCGAAATCATCCGGCAGTCCATGTAGCGGGCTGAGTAGTGGTACTGAGGTAAGGATTTTTAGATGGGCGGGCGAAGCCCGTCCATCTAAAAATCCTTACAAGTTTAGGACTACCGCAGGCTGAGAGAGACTTGTCTTGGGAAAAAAGGGAATTTTCTTACCGGAAAGCGATGCGATCGCCACGGCAGTAGATCACTAGACCTCCTGCGTGAATCGTTTTCCGGCGAAGTCGGAAAACGATTCACGCCCTCTAAAAAAGCATTCATGCAGGAGATCTACTGTTTAGCTTCACAGAAAGTTTAGCTTCACAGAAAGCTGAGGGACTCATCAGTTTCTAGAGAAATCAACGAACCTCAACGCTTTTTAGCAAACATGCCAAAAAGCCCACCACCGGATGGGGGTTGAGTTTTCTTAGCAGAGGCTGCTGGCCCCGTAGGCGCAGTTGGAACAATATTGAACTTCTTGGCGTACATCAACGCCAATGGGTCTTCAGCATTAAGTTTTAGCGCTTGACGAAAGTGTACTTTCGCCATAATCGGTAGATCTTGCATGAGGTAGGCTTTTGCTAGCAGAGAATGATACTCACTCCGATGAGGATCAATCTTCATGGCATCCTGTAGCTCTCGCACCACCATTGTCCAATTCGACTTAATGGCGTACTCTTGCGCCCGGTGGTAATGTCGCTGGGCATAGTCTTCAGTCGGTGTTTCAGGATCAGCCGTAGTGGTCGCATACTGCATGGGCGGTGCTACGGGTGCAGCCATGATTCCAGCCCGCTTTTCGCGAATCATGGGTTCGCCCATTTTGAGCTGCAAGTAGGCCAAGTTCAATTCGCCCAATTGTTGCGTTACAGGCTCAAACCGGGCGAGAGGGGTGTATTGAGTCTCGGCTAAGGTTGAAACGGCCTGCTCATAAAATACATCGACCTCAGCTAGAGAAGTGTGCAACATGCGCTGTGCCACATCACTAACAGGCGAGAACCCATCTTCCCGATTCATGCGGCGCACCCGAAACCGCAGCAAAGCTAGGTTTTCGGCTCTGCCCTTATCTTGCTTCAGTTTTTGGTAGGTAGGGCTAACCAACCGCGCAAACGTTTGAGCCGCCGCGTTGCCTATTTCCCGATCAACATTGATGTAGCCATCTGGATGCAGTAGCTTCGCAATCGTACGGTAGCGCTTCAAAACTCGCCGATCATCTGCTGTTACTGACAGACCCAATACAGCATATGGATCTGAAAATTGCCGCAGCCAGTCAGAGGAGAAGTAAATCTGTGACATCGATGGGCGTCTTGGGTGGGTGAGTCTAGACTAATTTCTGGCAGGTAGAAGAAGGGCGATCGCCGTACACTTTTATGTAAAGAATAGCAGCTCTTTCAAGTAATTATAGGGTTGACATATATTACGAGCTGAGGTGGCAAATCGGATTTTTCCTTGTAGAAAACTTTGTTTTGTAAAAATTACCGAGTATATTTACTGAGTTTAAGCTTAGTGTCATGGACTTCCAAGCCGACTGATTTGAAAAACAGTTAACAATCCCGATGCCTTTACTATCCCGTAAGTAGTTCAACCTAAATAAAAACAAGATTCTAAAAGTCTGTGCCGCCCGCGCAGCGGGCGGCGCAGACTTTTAGAGTTTTATGTTTAATTACGCTCACCTACTTGTCACAATCAAACGCAGTCCATACCAGAAACTATCGACCACAGCTCGGCTCATAGATAACCCAATGCTCGTAGATCATTTTGAGCCACTCTCTATACCTCTCCACTCTTGATCCTAACTATTAAAAATGTTGAGGCTAAACGACTTACGTCCTACGACTCTTTTAGATTGCAACAAGATAAAAATAGAAACGACCGCAGAGTAATGGCTTCTCAGTCAAGAACTCCGCAAGGTTTTCCACTTAAGCAATGTCAACACGATGGCTTGAAGGCCAAAGCTGCACGTCAGGCAAATCCGACAATTTAATCTAGAGAGTGCTTAAAAAGTAGTCGGCGGGGATTTTAGATATTAGACGATCGCCTTTAATCAAAAGCCTCCAAGAAGGAGATTCAGGAGGGATCGAGGCCGCAAGGAGCAACTGTTTTAGATTCAGTACCGAGCAAGGTTGAGAGGGCAATACCATTCGGTTAATCTGCATCCCTGACTAAATTATGCCTCTAACTTATGCAGGCGATCGCAGCTCTAACAGTCAATCGAGCTAGGTAAATTTGTGTAAATAAGTTTGCGTAAAGACGATAGAAACTTACACGTACAGTGTGAATCATACTAAACGATCAGTGTATCAATAGAGAGGCTGTGAAAACCTCAGTAGATCACAATCCTTACCAATTTAGGACTACCGATCGGTAGAAAAGGCGGTAGAGCGCAGTATTGTTTGCTACGAGCGGCGATGGATGCGCTAAGGCTTTTACGGAACTGAGCCGATAGGCGTTAGTGTTAATTTTTTTGGTAGAGGCGATCGCTGTCCGTCTTCAGAGATTCTTATCTATGATGGAGAGTATCGCTTGAAATGCCCAGACAGTTTGCATCGCAGTTACTTATCTTTCACCTTTTGTGGTCAGTCAGTTATGGTCAGTCAGCCCAAAAGTCGGGTCAAAAACCGAGAAACGGCGATCGCGTTAGCCCTTGCTGGTGTGATTGTACCGGGCTTACATAAGTTTTATTTAGGCAAGCCCAAGTGGGGAGTGCTGTATTTACTCTTATCAGTAACATTCATTCCAAATATTGCCAGCGCCTTTGAGGGGGTTTGGTATGTTTTGCAAGGAGAAGATGGGTTCAACCGCAACTTTAACTTGCACCTATCGCCGTCTACAAGCAAGACATCTGCCCCGACTCTGAGTGCAGACCCAGCCCAGGTAAGTGCGATCGCCGATGCCCTGCGTCAGTTAGAAAGCCTCCGTCAAGATGGACTGCTCTCTGAGTACGAGTTTGAACAAAAGCGACGACAGTTGCTTGACCAAATTGGATAATGATGAGGTTAGAGCTTTGATCACCTCGCGCCTAAGTAAGTCAACGTTCAAACTAATCTAGTAGCGATCGCCACAAGGCAAGCAAACTGTGTAGTGGTATTGATATAAGGATTTTTTGAAGCGCGGGCTTTGCCCGCGCGTCAAAAAATCCAAATATCAAAAACCCGACACCGGTTGCTTGCCGTGTGGCGCTCGCGACTAGATTAGGAGGTCACGTGACTTAAGTAGGCGGGCGGTTGTAAAAG
>JBBQFG010000302.1:0-5263 GCA_038321765.1 Elainellales cyanobacterium | reverse complement strand
CTGAAGTGTTCTTTCAATGGAATAATCGCGGCATCCATCATGGGAAAACTTGCCTCGAATCCAGGGATGTTCTGGATTCTATGCGCTTCTCACAAGCAGTTCAACCCTTTCGCCTTAATTGTTAAGAAACGTATGCGTTCGCCCTATGAACTAATGCGGATGAAAGGACTTGAACCTTCACTTCGTGAGAAACTAGAACCTAAATCTAGCGCGTCTACCAATTCCGCCACATCCGCGTGAGCTTCGGCAAGTGCCTCAGCTAAATAATGATAGCAAACGTGATGGTGTATTGATCTACAGACTATCGAGAAATTCCACAAAACTGGTTTAAGGTAGTGCCAGATTTGGGTTCCCAGAACGTGAAATTTGGGATTCCACAAGGGACTTGGGGTTGATCTGAAGTAACTTAATTGAGAAATACTCTTGATAGTATTGACAATCAGTTGCAATAAATATAAAGTAGATTTTAGTGTTCTCCTCTCAAAGGATCGGCAGGTGGGATTGGTCTAACGACTAATCTCACCTTTTTTTATGTGCCTTCAAGCCTAAATCAACGTGATGTGTCGCGTTTCCAGGCTACTCCCTATCTCAACCTCTCTTCCGGCGGCGAAAGATCAAATCTTGGAGCCTTTACCGATTCTCAGTTGCCGTAAAGCCACCCTAATTTAACGCAATGTGCAACTTTTCCAAACTACCCACTCTACGAGAAGCAAGCTACACCCCAATCCCTTTCCCAAAAAGGGACAGAGGCCACAGGCAGGTTCGGTTCTCTTTCTCCCTTTTTGGGAGAAGGGCATTCAAGAAAAGGAGATTTAGCTTGCTTCTACGTAGCAGTGGGCTACTTTGAAGTTGCACATCGCGTTAATTCATTTGTGAAAATATTTTTCTGAGCAAAACAATTCTGCTGAGCGGAACAGACATTGTCTATCCCCCTCATCAAAAGGCATTCAGGTAGTGGTATTGATGTGAGGATTTTTTGATGGGCTGGCTTCGTCCGCCCATCAAAAAATCCTTACCAATTTAGGACTACCAGGCATTCATTTTTATTGCTTTTATTGCCAATAGTCCTAACTAATAAGTCCCATTGGCAATAAGCAGCGTTAGCGCGAGTTTCCAAATACGGCTGAAGAAACCATGCCTTTGTTTTGAAGCGTATCGTAAGCAGCCAGCAGTTTAGGTGCCTGATGCCGCCATTCCAGCAGGTCTTCCATCCGCCGCCGTCCTTCGCTTCCCATTTGGGCGCGCTGTTCTGCTGGGGCATCTAGCATCGTCAGAATTTTGTCGGCAAACTCTAAGAAATCATTGGGTTTAGCGTAAACCGACGCAGTGTCAGCCGATCGCCTGCCCTCACGCAAGTCAAACTGAACAATGGGTTTAGCCATCGCCATATATTCAAGAATCTTGTTCATGGTGCAGTTTTCGTTGTAAGAAGAAGTGGGAGACGGCTCTACACAGATATCGCAGCTAGAGAGGCGTTCTAAGAAAGCATCGCCCATTTGGAACCCAGTGAATTCTACGAAATCTGTAATTTTCAGCTCTTGAGATAAGGCTTTAAGCTTTTCGATTACAGGGCCACTGCCAATCAGCATGAAATGAATATCCCGACGCTGCTTTTCGTAGACAATGTATTGGATTGATTTCAGTAGATAATCTATCCCTTCTGGTTCGCCCATCACCCCGGCGTAGCCCACTAAATAGGTGCGATTTTTACGATAGATCGGGTTTGGGGTCATCATTTGAAACCGGGAGAGGTCAGGGCCGCTACGCACGATGAAGACCTCCTCTAGCTTCTTATGTCCCCGTGTTAGGGCAACAGTCCGATGTGATTCATTTGTGGCAATGGCCAAATCCGCTGTTAAGTAGGTTAGTCGCTCAGCCCAACGAAGACCATGGTAAAAAATATCGTGTCGTTGATACTTTGCTTCGTACATTTCTGGGCTAAGGTCATGATGGTCAAAGATCACTTTGACACCGTGGAATAGCTTGTACCAAGCCGCCACTAGAAAGAGCAGGTCTGGCGGGTTGCAGATGTGAATAATGTCAAACCCACGCTCTTTCCAGACGCGTTTAGCGAGTCGAAACTCCCAATTTACAGCCCAACTGTACTCTCGGAGATAGCCAGTAACGGAGCTAACCTCTGTTGGTAACGGGTGGCGATAAATGTGAACCCCTTCAATGACCTCATATTCTGCTTCAAAGCCATTGCCTGTCGGACAGATTACTGATACTTGATACCCTGCCTTTTGTAGGGTAGTGGCTTCCATCCACACCCGTCGGTCAAAGGGAACGGGTAAATTTTCCACAATGATCAGTACTCTATTGAGTAAGCCCATAGCAACCTAACTCCTCTATCGGTTCTGTAAAAACACCCGCTACCCCTGCAATTAAGATCAGGTTCCTAAGTGATCCATCCTTAAGTAATTCAACCTCAATAAAAACCAAATCCTAAAACCCTGCGCCGCCCGCTGCGCGGGCGGCGCAGGGTTTTAGGATTTTATATTTACTTAAGCCCGCCTACTTAGTAAGTTCAAAGGGTCAAGTTCTGAGTGTTAGTTCTGAGTGTTGCTAACATCCAAGTGAGAGCTTAAATATGCCTAGCTGATTGGATAGACTTAACCCAATTTTAAACAACAGAGGACAGCAGTACTGTAAGCAAGTTATCAGTGATTCTAAGAGGGTAAATGAAGAAACTGTAAAGTTTGGGTAAAGCACCTACGAAGATCTTAGGTATGGTTATTTTTTAATCAAGCAGAACTTTGGACGTTAGTGCAAACAAAGGTATTGCACGATCAGGGAACAAGCTTATGGATGAGAGGAGCGCTAAGCGCTCCTCTCATCCATAAGCTTGTTCCTAAAATCAGCAACGCCCAAACAAAAGTGGGATGGGTATTACGTTCCTGGTAAATTACGTAGTTCGTCGCTCATGTAAGATCGATCGCCCAATCGATCGAGCATGGGGCCATGATCGCCAAATTTAATCACACTGATTGAACCGGTAGGGACATTAATGCGATCGCGGTAGCGTCCTAAATCAATTCCTAGCAGCGTGCATAAAATAATCCGAATAGTGGCTTTATGAGAGACCACTAACACATTGCCCTCAGGATATTTACTTTCAATTTCGGCAATCACCAACGAGGCTCGACTGGCAATCTGAATGGCTGTTTCGCCGCCTGTAGGTGGATTCCAGGCGGGTTCTATCATCCACTTAATATAATCGTCTAGATAGCGTTCCTTGACGTATGCCGATGTTTTATCTTCCCATTCGCCATAGCGAATTTCTTTGAGTCCATCCCGCAACTGCATCTCAATTCCTATGGCATTGCACAAAGGTGTTGCTGTAGCCACCGTTCGTTTCATCGGGCTAACATACACGGCATTCCAGGGCACTGTATGGTAGGCTGCTCCAAACGCTGCCGCCATCTCGTGGCCAACAGGAGTTAACTCGGCATCTAACTCACCGCAATAGTTTCCCGAACGGCTGTATTCAGTTTCTCCATGGCGCAAGAAATATAAGGTCAATCCCATGATTAGTTACGACTCAGTATTTTTTTGCTGTGTCAGACGGTATTCTGCCATCTTCCATTCGGCAGCTTGTTCGCTATCAGTTTCATGATGAACTTGGTATACCTCACTCTCAATTCCTAGGGCATCCATGACTACTTTGGAATGAAGAACGCGATCGGCGATCGATAGGGCATCATTTAGTACCCCAAAATGGGTTAGCTCTTCGTCTACTCGTTGCAGTTCACCCAGGACGGTTTGCTCTTGCTCCCCTGAGACGCTGTCAAGCTTACCCAAAAGCTGACTTCGTTTTACCTTGCAGTGAGAATGAGAGTTCTTAAAATAGTCGTGCAACTGCGTTACCAATGACGCAACCGATTGATTTTCATCTAAGAAATTAAGTTTGTCGCTGTCCATTTCTACCGGTTGGGATAAGTGAACTGGGTCGTTGATTCTAAAGGCAATCGTGGAATAGTTCTTAGTGCAGCACTGCTTAATCCACCTAAGTATGAATTCTAGTTTCGTGTCGAGAGAGTGACTAAGCTCCCAACACAAAACTAGGACTTCATTGTTCTGCAAGTTCCCTAAATTACAAATCTAGAGTTGTTTGAGTCTGAGTGTATTCATCCAGCTCAATTGGTACAGGTTTTACCTTCCAGATGTCTTCGCAGTATTCGCGGATGGCGCGATCGGACGAGAATTTGCCCATACGCGCTACGTTCAAAATAGACATCCGAGTCCAGTGGTCTTGATCGCGGTAGGCTCGATCAACTTGATCTTGGCAGTCAATGTAAGCTTGATAGTCTGCCATTAGCATGTACTCATCTCGATAAAGCAGGTCGTCAACGATGGGTTTGAACAGGTTGCCATCACCGCTAGAGAAGAAGCCAGACGAAATCCGATCGATCACTAGTTTTAGTTCTGGATTGCTGGCATAGTAGTCCATTGGGTTATACCCAGCGGCTTTTTTTGCGACCACTTCTTCGGCGCTTAGCCCAAACAAGAAGAAGTTGTCGGCTCCGACCTCATCGCGGATTTCAATATTGGCTCCATCTAGGGTGCCAATTGTGAGTGAGCCATTCATGGCAAACTTCATGTTGCCTGTGCCGGATGCTTCTTTACCAGCGGTAGAAATTTGCTCGGATAGGTCGGCGGCAGGATAGACGCGCTGGGCAAATTTAACGTTGTAATCGGCTAGGAATACCACCTTTAGCCGCCCAGCAATATCGGGATCGCGGTTAACGACATCGCCGATGGAGTTAATCAGTTTGATGATGAGCTTTGCCATGTAATAGCCAGGAGCCGCCTTGCCGCCAAATAAGAAGGTGCGGGGCGTGATGTCGAGGCTAGGATTAGCTTTAATCCGGTTGTAGAGGGTGACGATGTGGAGGGCGTTGAGGTGCTGGCGCTTGTACTCGTGAATCCGCTTGGCCTGGATGTCGAAGATAGAGTTGGGATTAACGTCGATGTTGGTCTTAACTTTGATGTAATTGGCTAGGTCTTGTTTGATGGCGTGTTTGATCTGGCGGAACTCGGCGCAAAAGGCAGGATCGTTGACGAACGGTTCTAGTTGACGCAGCTCGTCAAGGTGCTTGATCCATCTGTCGCCAATTTTGCTGGTGATCAAGGTTTCTAGTCGAGGGTTGCTCAGCACCATGAAGCGGCGGGGGGTAACGCCGTTG
Organism: Elainellales cyanobacterium; assembly: GCA_038321765.1. GTDB lineage: Bacteria > Cyanobacteriota > Cyanobacteriia > Elainellales > Elainellaceae > CASBQJ01. The sequence goes on along the minus strand of JBBQFG010000302.1, from coordinate 77 downwards.
GTTTTATTGCTGAACTTTTCTGGATACATTTCGTAGAAGTCTTTGAGCACCGTTTGCTTCAGCAGTTCGCTGTGCAG
>JBBQFG010000301.1:0-5318 GCA_038321765.1 Elainellales cyanobacterium | reverse complement strand
ACGAACGCTTATAGACAAAGTTCGCTCCTTGACAGTGGAGGCGATCGCCACCCGTCAGAGAACTATCAGGGAACTACATTTTCACCACAGGGCGCAGCAGCCACAGATTCTCGCCACCCATCAGGTCATCCACGCCTTCTTGCCGAATTCCAGCCTGGGTGAATTGAGCCTGGGCAAACGCCACGCTGCCGTTGAGGTGAAACGTGTTGCCGACAGTGACACGGGTATGTCCCCCGTCGGCCACTTGAGAACCGGGATGGTCTTCCATCAGACAGTCGCCGAGTTGAGCTTTGCCGAGCAGATCGGCGATCGCCACCCGCGCAGCCTCACTAGATAGCGACAGAAGTGGCACTTCAGCCACCAGTTGAAAATGCACCTTATTACCCGCACCGGGAGCGTACTTGTTGCTCCATTTGTGCCACTGGTTGGCATTGGGATATTCCCCCTTGCCCTGGTTGCCATAGTACGGCGGCTCATACCCGCCCTGCCGCAGCACGTTGCCACCAAACAAGTTGCACTTCCAGCGATCTTTTAAGTCGTTAAAAGCGCGCCCCACAGGGACGTTGTGCTGAGGATCAATATTGACCCAGGGCTGCGGCACGCCATAATTCAAGGCAGTGGGCTGGGCACAAAGCTCCGTGGCGGCTCGTGCCAAATCGCGCTGCTGGGCTTGCATAATGCCGGGAGTTTGGGTTCGCAGCAGCGCCTGGTTGAGCGATCGCGCCGTTTTCATCTCCACCTTACCCGTCACCTGTAAGCCATTGCGCTGCTGAAACGCTTTGACTGCCGCTGTCGTTTCTGCGCCATAGTCCCCGTCGGCTCCGCTGGGGAGCATGTAGGCCAACTGCCCCGTGCGGCTAGCCAGCGCCATCAGCGCCCGTTGCACATTCCGTACCGCAGGATGACGGCGATCGCTATCCGGCAGCGTGGTCTGCCCATTCAACAGCGCCGGATCACGAGCCAGATCAGGAATCGGAAACTCTACATTTGCCGTGCTGCCTAAACTCACCATCAACTTCTTTAGCCAGCTTCCTACCCCTGGCTCTAACGTATCCGCATAAAAAATCGCGATATTCTTAGCATCTTGCAGCGTTGCCGTGCGATCGCGAATTGCCGCTCGCAACGAGACTAAATCGGCAGAGGTAAACCGAGCATTTCTAACAAAACCACTGACTGGGGGGCGCAGAACAGGCATGAAAGACTCCGAGTGACGATTCAGAGTGCTACAGACAAGCGAGGAAAGATTCCGGGTAGTGGTATTGAGGTAAGGACTACCCATGTGAAGTGCGTAAGTCCCAAACTTGTGTATACACAGACGGTAGTCAATGAGAAATGCGAAGCGACCCTTGATACCCACCGATGTGGCCTTGCGGAGGGGGTGTGGGGGACGGGCTTCGTCCCCTGCTGGGGGTTTGGGGGCAGACCCCCAAGGCTGTTGGCTCAGAAGCCAAACACCATAGCAACGTTTGGTAGTGGTATTGATGTAAGGATTTTTTGATGGGCGGGCTTCGCCCGCCCATCAAAAAATCCTTACCAATTTAGGACTACCCAACGTTTTTATTTCAAAACAGAGAAGTCTTGCGTCTGGGCTTGCACCACTTTTTTGTAATTTCACTTTTTTGTAATTTAGTTAGCTTTTATGACAGAACGAAACCCGTCAGCGTAGTATTACAACACTATCGTGCAGATTGCTCTGCACAACTTGTTCAACTCACATTCGATAATTCGGTGCAACGATGCGTAAGAAAACAGCTTCAGTGTTTGCTTCCTTAATGACCTTAGCTCTGGTATCGACAGCTTGTACTCCGTCTTCTACCACGAGTACCGAAACGGGTACCGCTGCTAGCTCAGCCTCTCCTGCGGCAGAAAAACAGACCGTTGGCGTTGTGCTAGACACAGGTGGCGAAAACGACAAATCGTTCAACGAATACACCCTTAAAGGAGCTAGAGACGGAGCAGAAAAAGCCAGCATGGACTTTTCCTACGTCACGTCTGCTGCTAGCAGCGACTACGAAAAGAATATCGAAACCCAAATTTCTGAAGGCGCAGACTTGGTAGTTACCGTTGGCTTTTTGATGGGCGATGCTACCGCCGCAATGGCCAAAAAATATCCCGATGTCAAATTTGTCATTATTGACTACGCGTTTGCCCCCGGCGAAGATGGCGTTGATCCCTACACCACCGACCTCAAAAATGTCACGAGCCTAATGTTTGCAGAAGATCAAGCAGGCTATCTGGCGGGAGTGTTGGCGGGGTGTGCTACGCAGTCTGGTACAGTTGCAACCGTATCGGGCATGGAAATTCCGCCAGTGGTGAAATTTGTTACAGGGTTCCAGTCGGGGGCTAAAGCTGCCAAGCCCGATGTCGTTACCCTGAACCAATACATTCCAGACTTTAATGACCCCGCAACCGGAAAATCTGTGGGGCAAAGCTTTGTGGGACAAGGTGCAGATGTGATCTTTGCGGTAGGTGGCAACACGGGAAATGGTGGTTTGTTAGCCGCTAAAGAAGCAGGCAAAATGGCCATTGGAGTTGACGTAGACCAGTACTTCACCTATCCCGAAGTCAAAGATGCGCTGTTGACCAGCGCGGTGAAAAACATGGACGTGGCAACCGCTACTGCCGTGGCAGAGTTTGCATCGGGGCAGCTAGAACCTGGAGTTGAACTCGCTACCATTGAAACGGGCGGAGTCGGTCTGGCACCGTTCCACGATGCCGAGGCAACCATACCTCAAGCTTGCAAAGACCAGGTCACAGCCGCTGAGGCCGCGCTCAAGGCCGATCCCAGCATTACGGGAGTGAAATAGTGTGGTACTAACCCTGGAGGCGTGCGACATTACCAAGCGCTTTGCTGGCGTAGTAGCCAATGACGGGGTGACCTTTGGGGTGGAACCGGGCGAAATTCACGTCCTCTTGGGCGAGAATGGCGCTGGTAAAACCACCCTAATGAATATTCTCTACGGGCTAGAGCGACCAGATCAGGGCGATATTCGGGTGGATGGGCTACCCATTTACCTAGGCGGCCCCGCAGACGCGATTCGTCAGGGAATCGTCATGGTACACCAGCATTTTATGTTGGTGCCCGTGTTTACGGTGACGGAAAACATCGTGCTGGGACTGGAGCAGGTGCGTAAACCGTTCCGCTGGCTTAGGCAACTGGGGGTGCTAGACGAGGCAAAGCCCAAGCGCCGCATTCAAGAATTGGCCGAGCAGTTGAGCTTAACGGTCAATTTGGATGCGCGGGTGGGCGATTTGCCAGTTGGGGTGCAGCAAAAGGTGGAAATTATCAAGGCGCTGTATCGGGGTGCCCGGACGCTGATTTTGGATGAACCCACTGCCGTTTTGACCCCTGCTGAAGGTGTGGAGCTGTTTGGTCTATTGCGGAAGCTGGCGCACCAAGGGCTGTCGGTGGTGATGATTACGCACAAGCTGAAGGAAGGGTTGGCGATCGCCGATCGCATCTCCGTCATGCGGCAGGGCAAAATGGTCGGCACGGTCAAACCTGCCGATGCTACCGAGTCCATGCTGGCCGAAATGATGGTAGGACGTAAGGTAATCTTGCAGGTTGAAAAGCCACCGCTGCAAGCGGGAGAACTGATCTTGCAGGTACAAAAACTGCGGGTGCTAGACGATCGCGCTCAGGTAGCCGTAGACGATATTGACCTGACCCTACACGCTGGCGAAATTCTCGGCATTGCTGGGGTGCAGGGCAACGGGCAAACCGAGTTGGCAGAAGCGTTAGCCGGGTTGCGACCGATCGAAAACGGGCGAATTGAAATTCTGGGACATACCGAAGCCGGAGCCACGCCGCGTCAACTGATGGAATGGGGGCTGGCGCATGTTCCCGAAGATCGGGGCAAAAATGGCGTTGTCAAATCCTATTCCATTGCGGCTAACACTGCGCTATGTAACTATTACAAGCCACCGTTTGCCAAAAACGGCCAGATTCGAGCTGGGGCGATCGCCCGTCAAGCCGAGCGGCTCATTGCAGAGTTCGACATTCGCCCGACCAATCCCAACTACCCGGTCGGGTCGCTGTCGGGTGGTAATCAGCAAAAAGTAATTATGGCGCGGGAACTGTCGCGGGGTGCCCGACTGCTGATTGCCTGCCAGCCCACGCGAGGAGTGGATATTGGCGCGATCGAGCTAATCCACAAACGGATTGTAGAGGCGCGCAGCCAGGGGATGGGCGTGCTGCTGATTTCGTCGGAACTGGACGAAATTTTGGCACTGTCTGACCGAGTAGCCGTAATGTTTAAGGGCAAAATCGTAGAAACCCAGGCGATCGCCAAGGTTTCCCGCGATCGCCTGGGCTGTCTGATGGCAGGCATTACCCAATAGCCCCAAGATGAATTAGCCCCAAGATGAATAGTAGCGGTGAGGGCAACGATCGTTGCCCCTACTAAGTAGTTCAACCTAAATAAAAACCAAATTCTAAAACCCTGCGCCGCCCGCGCAGGGTTTTAGAATTTTATATTTACTTAAGCCCACCTACTTATCGGCCTAACAAATACCGAATCTGGATGCTAATCCGGGTGTTTGGCCCTGCAACAACCACCGATGAATCTCCAAAGCTGGGCGGGCCAGCAATAATTCTGGGGTTTCTAGAAAATCCAATTCCTTCAGTCGGGATGCCCAATCCATTGCGGTTCATGGCCTGGTCGCTATTTTCGTCATGCAATACCGAAACGGCGTAGTTGCCAGCATTTAACCCACTAAAACTCACGGTCACTGCTCCGCCCGTAACTGCCGCGCAGCGATCTTGCACAACGCTTTCATTTCCGGTGGGGAACCCCTGTGCTCTGGAAAATAGCCGCAGACAGACGTTGCCCCGTTGGGGGTTCAGTCCACTGACCTCAACCACCAAGTTACTGTCTGCGATCGCGTTTACAGACGTGGCTAATCCTAAACTGCCCAAGGCAACCAGGAGTAGAGCAGAGAGACTGATGCGATTTACCATTAAATTCCCCAGACTAAATTACACGGAATAAATAACACGAACCAGAGTTTTTAGAAATTATTCAGCCAGACTTTACGAGCTGATTGACTGACAAAACTTGTTAGTCAGATCCCCGAAAGCCCTCACCCTAGCCCTCTCCCGAGGGGAGAGGGAACCGGAAAGGGTAGATCAACTCCCCTCGCCCTCTGGGCTATCCATTACGCAAAAGCCTCTCAAAGTCTTACTAGGAAAGGGGTTCAGCTTTTAATTGCGTGAAACCCAATATTGGTAAAGGACACAGGAGATACCCTTTTCACACAAGCCCCCAGAAACCTTGCTGTGACTGGATTGATGCCCTAAAGAGCAACGATCCGCTAAA
>JBBQFG010000300.1:0-5361 GCA_038321765.1 Elainellales cyanobacterium | reverse complement strand
AGCCATAGTCATAAAGCTTAGGACATGCCAGCGTCATTCCCGCGCAGGCGGGAATCCACCCCCGCACCTATCGAGCAGATGGATTCCCGCCTGCGCGGGAATGACAGGGAGGCGTCCTATTGATCATGGCTACCGCTATATAGTTTGAAATTTAGCTGGAATTGGCTCAGGTAGTTTGGCTATAGGCTTGCTGAAGGACATCCAAAGCAGACTGAAACGTTTTAGACGCGTTGCGAATTTCGTCCGAACTGTGAAAATTGTCGAAGCGATGGACGATTGTTTCTCCTTCTAACAACAAAAGGGTAGGCAAGTTAGTCAGGCAATAGGATGTTGCCAGCTTTAAATTGTCGTCGGCATTAATGCTCACCAATTTGACCTGCCCCCCGCAATCATCTCGAAGCTTAATCAGCAAAGGATTGACAATTCGGCAAAGACCGCACCAGGGTGCCCAAAAATTGATTAAAACAGGCAGCGTGGAGGCTAAAACTTCGTCTGAAAAGTTGGTTTCATCAACGGAAATCACCATAGCTTTTTTCTAAAGTTCGAGGTTTGTTTTCAATCTTTGCCACCAAGTGACATTTTTGCGCGTTTAATCTTTGGGTAGTCCTAAATTGGTAAGGATTGTTTGATGGGCGGGCGAAGCCCATCAAACAATCCTTACATCAATATCACTACCAATCTTTGAAATTTCTTTGGGATCACTCTATTAGCCTACGCTACCTGCTGAATGAATTAACCAAGGATGTGCCCACCAAAGTAACCCCACAAATACGATAATTCCTACATAAGAAGGCCGTAGAAACTCTTTGAATTCAAAGGTTTGTCGCCCTTGAATGATTGCCCAGAACGGGATCACAGAGGTGCGAGATTTCAAGGTTTCAAAGGATTCTCCATACCGTTGCTGTAGACGGCGATCGCCATGCCACACCCCAAACAGGTGATGCAAAATCAGCCCCGCTGAAGTCACCAGCATAAAGGTTGTGCCCAACCACAAGGTATGAGCCACACACCAGATCACCTGGCCTACCATTTGCGGATGGCGTGTGATGCGAATAATTCCGGTTTCGTAAAGGTGAACAGCGGGTTTCTGCACCGCCGCAATTTCTAGCAGGTTAAACGTTGCAGGATAGAGAAAAATAAACGAGATGGCCGATAATCCCCACACGATTGGCTGAACCATTGGTTGTCCCTGTAAATTCCACAGTTGCAACCCGTCATAACGATGTTGGATGAAATACACGATTAGAATAGTTGCCAGCGGTAGGCTGACCAGCGCAAACAGCACACGGTAAAGCCGCGCCCCCATAAGCTTCTCTCCTTGGGGGCGGAGAGCCGCTAGACCACTGTGAGCGATCGCAAACCCAATTAATAAACCAATCATGATGAAATGACTGGATGTAACCCAAGCGTAAGGCACAAGCAAAAATAGCGATGGTACAGGCCAGAAACCAAACCCTAATGGCAAGCCTACTGTGTGTTCCAGATTACTAGCAATTGGTATTTCAGCCAGTATAGTGCTGTTAAACGTTGCCCACCCTTCTATCATTCCCAATCTCCGTAGAACTTGTGTGCCGTTTGGTCAACCAATTTAGAAAGGTCAATGGTCAATGGTCAATGGTTAAAGCTTTAGTGTGAGCTAGTTCCTGGTCTTGCTAGGTAACACCTTACGCCTTTAACATCAATAGAATCAAAGCCAATCCTGTCATAAGTAGTTCAACCTAAATAAAAACCAAATCCTAAAACCCTGCGCCGCCCGCGCAGCGGGTGGCGCAGGGTTTTAGGATCTTATATTTACTTAAGCCCACCTACTTAACACCTAATCGAGGAGACAGTGCTTTGGTCTGTCACTTGAACGTCATCTAAGAAACATGGCACCGACAAACCGCATTGATATGGTAGTGACCACAGGTGAATGAATGTTGAGGGAGCGAGTCGCTTTTTGCCGGAACATCTTTGATGGCAAATCTGTTGACTGCTCCCTTTTTGTTGGTGCTTAAATATGTTTCACTAAAGCGTTGGGTAGTCCTCAATTAGTAAGGATTGTTTGATGGTGGGATTCGCCCGCCCATCAAACAATCCTTACATCAATACCACTACCAAGCGTTGGATACCCTAAGCAAAGCTATCATCCCAGCGTTACATCTAGAAACAACTTCAGTACAAACCCGACCATTAACCCGGCGGTGGCAGCCTTTTCATGCCCTAGCCGATGGGACTCTGGAATAATCTCGTCGCTAATTACAAATAGCATGGCTCCTGCTGCAAAACCCATAGCAATTGGCAAAACGGGACGAAATATTGATACCGACAGTGCCCTCAGCGTGCCGCCAAGAGGTTCTACTAAACCCGTCAGTAAGCTAATTCGCAGGGCATCGCCTTGAGTAGCTTGGGTAATACGGTTAAAGAGAAAAATTGGTAAAGCTCCAACTCCTGTAGCCAGACCCGCTGCGCCACTTCCCAACAAACCAAGGTAAACCATCGGAATATCACTCAGCACCGCTTCATACCTCGTAGCGTCGTCCGCGCCATTGGGTTGGTGTATGAATTGAAGACAGAAAAATCCGCAAAACTGCCAGAGGATCGGCTAACGGGGACAGCCAAAATGCCCAAGATGCTTTCCCTGCGGTTTGGTCATAGGACGGCAAGATAGCCCATTGCATGGCGATACGGATCAAAATCAGTAGCAGATTGAGTGCGATCGCCAGCCGCAGCAGCAGCGAGTCATACCCTAGCCAAAATATGCTAACAAGAGCCGGAGTGACCATCCACGGCAGCCCCTGAACGGCTAACAAAAATCCTAAATCGCCCCACTTTTGAGCTGGAGAACACGCATCTTTCAGATCAAGCGATCGCCCCCATTCTCGCCAGGTTTCGCCAGCACTGTCATACATTCGCACCTTTAATAGGCGGGAGCCATCTAAAAAACCGACCTTTGCCCCCTGGCTAGCAGCAACGCGAGCCAATGTCACATCATCACAAAACGACGAGCGTGCGCTCACATACCCGCCTAACTGAGCTAGAAGCGATCGCCGAACCAAAAAACATTGCCCGTTGGCCATGACTCGTTCGCTACCGTTTCCACCGGCTCCTGCTGGACCAAACCGATATAGCAACGTCATTAGCAAAGCAGGCTGCAACCACCATTCACCAGGATGTTTCAGAATAAACTGAGGTGCAAGAGAGACTAAATCGTATTCACCTGCACTGGCTGTAGCAATTAGGCTAGCAATTAAGCCCGGTTGGGGAACCGTATCCGCATCCATCCCCAAAATCCACTCACTGTTCGCAGAGGTATGAAGAAACCCTGTGTGTAGCGCCCAAGGGCGACCCACCCAGCCTGCGGGTAATGGATCATCGTGCATGAGGCGAAATCGGGGATCATAACGCTGAGTTTGCTTGACCAAGCCTCCGGTGCCATCTGTAGAGTGGCTATCGACTACCAGTACTTCCCTCAATTCGTAGCTTTGACGGTTAAGCCCTGCCAAACAAGGCGATAGGCGATGTGCTTCGTTGAGCGTAGGCACGACTACACTCACGGCACCCATGACATCGGGGGTGGCCGCCTGGGGCAAGAGGGGCGGTAGCCGCCCAGGCCCTTGCAACAAGCGGGACAACAGGATAGCTAGAGCAGGTAGTTGAGTAGCTAAGAGAATCAGAGCGATCGCGCCCACAACAGCACTAGAGAAGTAGAGGTCACTCAAAACAGAAAATACCCGAAAGATCCATAGCAAGCAATCCTCAGAAACTTCGATTCTTCTTACGGCGGGCGTTTGTTTCTGCTTCCCTTTTCCAAGCCTACGGTTTGCGCTCAGCTACTTTGTACTGGCTCCAACCGTTAGCGTTGGCTTGAGATCCTCCTCAGCCAATTCGACAAAAGGAGCAATCTGCTGTCTTACCAAATTTTGCTGAGCCATTCGGTAACACAAGACTGCCGGAACAACCCCCAAGGCCACTCCCAACAGCACAGGAATCCAAATTCCCGCTGCCAGACTCATCACCATTGCAAACGTAAAGTTACCCAAGTACACCGTCAAGGGCAAGCTGAGCTGATCTGCCGAAATTTTGGGTAAACGTCCCCGCCAAAGCAACGCTGCGACAGTCATGAACACGACACCTGTACCCATCCAGCCTGCAAAATTTTGGTAAGGCATGCCGAAAAAAGCACCGGGCTGATGCCAATACCAGAAGGGCATTGCCGTCTGGCTCATAGCCGGATCGAGCACAAAATCCCATGAGGTCAGCATTAATGCACCTAAGGCGATCGCCCCAATTTGGCGTAGACCACCCCAGGCTGTTAAACCTAACCTGGGCTGATCTAAACCTAATCCGACACGAGCCAATAAATAGGCAGACAGCCCCAGATAAAACCAAGAAAGGGGAATGGTAAAAGGTACCAGTCCAGCAATTTTGTATCCCAGACCATTGAGGTAGGTATAGTCGCCAAACGGGAAGCCTGTGCTTGTGCCTAGCAGCTCACTGGTAAGGGAAATACCGATCGCTGGAATGCAAAACGTAAGCCAGCCAAGCAGACCCAGTGTGCGATAAGCGTAGATAGCAACGGCGATCGCACCCAACAAGATATAAACGACCCCCCCACCTGCCATGCTCCAGCGAAATAAGGTTTGCCCTGCGGGCAGCATCGCCAAAAATTCGGGATGGGGCATGACGAGAAGCAACCCCGCCAATCCAAAGCCCATTGCTACTAAATGCCCCATTAGGCATATGCGCTCAATAGCTACCAGTCGCTCCATGACAAACTCCGCAGAAGACTACGCCAAAATTATGAAAATCCCTCGCGGGCACCTACACCTATACTCTGAATCGTCAGGCCAATGTACATAGATTCCGATACTGCTCAATTTAGAATTGCATCCAAATTAACTTTGGGTACTTTCCAAAAGAGTAGGACGATGAACCCTACCGCCATTGCACAAAACTATCAGATTTTATTTAGGGTCAATCTCACAAGCTTTTACTGTGGATGAGCAAAGCAATCAAAACGCCCTCATGTCTCTCACTCATGTCTCTCAATTGAGAAGTACTGAATCCAGGACTTAGGTAGTGTTTTAGAGTCTTTTACAAAAGCTAAAAGACTCGTCACCGTATCCTATCCCAGAATGATAAGGTTTGTAAATTTTTCGACTGTAACCCCCCCAGATACTTTGCCAATGTCTTTGGAGTTGGCGCAGACCTCTTAGAGGGTGTTTTAAAAGTGATCGGTTGTGATTTTAGGTACATAGTGATCCCCCCTAGCCCCCCTTGAAAAAGGGGGAACTGGATTCAAAGTCCCCCTTTTTAAGGGGGATATAGGGGGATCGATACCGTTTTTATACCAGCGACGGGACTTTTAAAACATCCTCT
>JBBQFG010000299.1:0-5397 GCA_038321765.1 Elainellales cyanobacterium | reverse complement strand
GAACACCTGCTGCACCGCCAGGAAATCAATTTCCTGGCTCATCGCTAAAGTCCTCTAAAGAGGACTGGATTCAGGCTCTGAGTCTATTTCAATAGACTTTCACCATTAGCCCAAAATTTATTTTAGGGCGGGTTGACAACGAAGCAATGAGACGTTCAGGGCTTTTGTCAATCAATCAGGCTACTTAGTCAACGTACTTAGCTAGTACAACGCCACTTAATTTTGCAGCCCTCGCAGGCCACGAATCACCATATAAATCGCCAACCCAATTAAAAACAGGCGAAAGAGTTGATTGACTGAGCGGTCGGAAAGTTTGGGTAACAGTCGGGTGCCTGCCTGTGCGCCAAAAATGCCGCCTAACCCCAGACACAAGCCCGGTATCCAGAGCACGTTGCCATTCCAAGCGTGCTGTGCCAATCCAGAAATCGCAATTGGCACGATCGCCCCCAAACTAGTGCGAACCGCCGATTTGATCGTTTCGTTTAAAAACAGCGTTTGTAGGGGCACCATAACCACTCCGCCGCCTACGCCAAACAGCCCCGAAAGCACGCCTGCTAACAGACCAATTCCGGCGATCGGTGGAAGGTAGCGAGCGGGAGGGCTTGATTTTCCCAATCCTTGCTCCTCCTCTCCTACGTTGGGTTTATTCTCGACGGTTGCTGGCGGGGCTGTTAATACTTCTCTCTTCTGTAACTTGCGCCGTAAGTCCATGAGGTAGATAGTGAGCAGCAACAGCCCTGCAAAAGAGAGCGCCAGCCAAGCATCGGGGAGGCGATCGCCCAGCCATGCCCCAATCTGAGCCGTAAAAATGCCAAACAGCGCTAGCAGTAGAGAGACATGCCAGTTCAAATCACGGGTGCGTAGATTTTGAACACTGCCCGACAGAGCGCTCAACAACACTCCAATCAGGCTCGTTGCAGTTGCCTGCACCAGCGGCAAACCAAACAGCGTCAAAATGGGCACCATCAGCAAGCCTCCACCGATGCCCAACAATCCCGAAAGGGTTCCGGTGACAGTGCCAACTAGAAACAGTAAAACCCAGCCCAAGGGCGATTCAAGCATGTCATGACCCTGTTTAACAGTGCCTTGATAGTAGGCAAATATCGCCGAAAACACCAGACTAGGAGATTAGACCTGCACGGGAGCGTCTTAGCTGTGTGCCCTTCACGTCAAAGCTAGTCAGACCGCCGAATTCTTTAAGAATTCGGCGGTCTGACTAGCTTCTAGGTTCAGTGCCAGACTGATTAATCTGCAAATCCGTTGCGGACTAAACAATCTTTCAACTCGGTCTCTGCCTTACTCAGCTTAGGGTTATTCGTCCGGTTGAAGACACGTTCAAGCTGGTCATTGCCCATTTCATCTAGAGCACGATCGAGGTTTGGCTCACTCAGCCGTTTGGGTAAACACGCGATTAGGGCATCTAGGCGATCGCTTTTGTTAGCAAGATCGGTAACTTGCACACCGGTTTTCCCGCTCGTTGCAGCGGAATTGTTGGACGCGGCTAACGCTGGATTTGGAGATAGCCCTACTAGCCAGATTAGGCCAATCAGAAAACTTGCAAGAACCGTACGCCACAGTGAACTGAAGAAACCGTTGGGGAAAGAGTTACGAAGAACAAAATCCAAATGATTGGAGGCTTTGATTGTTGAGTCAGCAGTCATGATAGACCTCGGTAAAATTAAGATACGTTGGACATGAGTTCTTTACAAAACTTATAACTCAATTTTGACATTGAATTTAATGCTTAAACTCAATTTACAGGCATAATTCAGGGGTAATTTCGTACAGAAAACCAGCAAACTCTAAAAACCTAAAGAGCTATAGCAAAAACCTACTTTGCATTACCAAACAACCCACCGAGGCTCGCATCATGCTTCTTGGGATCTTTCTTTTGTTTTTTGGTTTCCCCAGGAACTGCTTTCGGTTTTTTAGCCTCTTTATTGCTTTTCTGTTCTTTTGACATAATGAGTTTCCAACTAAACGTCTTAAAGTAACCAAAGTTAGGCTTGAGTGCATCCCAGTTTTACAGATTTGCCCACTGCTCCGCAGAAGCAAGCTACATGCCCCAGCCCTTTCTCCCAAAACGGGAGAAGGGGGGCAGGATCAAAGTCCCTCTCCCGCTCTGCGAGAGGGATTTAGGGCTTCGGCGTGAGCGCTCAGTCGAACGGTGTAGCTTGCTTCCCGCAGGGTGGGCTACAAAAGTGGGATGCACCCTTTGTCCCCGATGCGATGCGTAATATTCCCTACAACCTTTAACCTTCATCGATACGGCCTTGCGGAGGGGGTGTGAAGGAACCCAAAGGCTGTTATCTCAGAGGCCAGACTTTAAGCGCAGCATCAGGGGTATACCCCGTAAAAGCTTATTGATATTCTTGCGACCTATTTACAGAAATTTAGTATAGAACTGTATTGCATTTTCTGTATGTTTCTTTTACCTTAGTTCATAATTTCTTGGATTGAATCACTCTAAAGGGAGGGAAGAAGCCTTCTGCAATGCTAGACGCACTAATGTTTCCTGGGCGCTACGGATAGGCTCGTCTTTGGCAGGATGTCGTTGGGTATAGGTTCCATTGGCTTTTAGCTCCCACGCTTGGCGGTTGTCAGCCAGTAAAATGCTCAAAATATCTTTCAATTCTTGAACTAAGGCAGGCTCTTCTATGGGAGTAACGGCTTCTACGCGACGATCGAGGTTGCGCGGCATCCAGTCGGCGCTGCCAATATAAATTTCGTCGGCTCCCGCATTATGGAAGTGGAAGATGCGCGAGTGTTCTAGGTAGCGGCCAATGATGCTAATAACTCGAATCGTGGCGCTGATTCCTTTCAAGCCAGGGCGCAAACAGCACATGCCGCGAATAATTAGATCGATTTCAACCCCTGCTTGGGATGCCTCATACAGGGCTGCAATCATGCGAGGGTCAACCAATGAGTTCATTTTGGCGACAATGCGACTGGGTTTGCCGTTTTTACAATGCTCGATTTCACGGTGAATTAAGGATGTCATGCGATCGCGCATATTCACAGGCGACACCAGCAGCTTGCGGTAGGACTGCTGCCCCGAATAGCCCGTCAGATAATTGAATAAATCCGTCAAATCGGCTCCCAGCTCATTGCGGCAGCTCAAAAGCCCCAGATCGGTATACAGCTTCGCCGTTTTGGAGTTGTAGTTACCTGTACCAATGTGGACATAGCGACGAATTTCGTCCTCTTCCTGACGGACTACCAATACAACCTTGGTATGGGTTTTTAGCCCCATCATGCCGTAGACCACATGAATGCCCGATTCTTCTAACTGAAGCGCCCAGTTAATGTTGTTTTGCTCATCAAAACGCGCCTTTAGTTCTACTAGCACCGCTACTTGCTTGCCATTTTCTGCTGCCTTAATCAGCGATTTGACGATGGGTGAATCGCCAGACGTGCGATACAGTGTCATCTTGATTGCTAGTACCTGAGAATCATTCGCCGCTTCTTCAATAAACCGCTCTACCGATCCGGTAAACGACTCGTAGGGATGGTGCAGCAAGATATCGTGTTGCTGAATCACGGAGAAAATACTGTTATCTACTGGGTGCAGTTTGTGGGGCACCCGTTCAGTAGAAATTTGGAGCGATCGAGGTGTGACGGAGATCCAGGGTTCGTCTTTGAGTTCTGGCAGCGGCAGCCCCGCCAATGCAAATAAATCCTTTAGGTTAAGCAGACCGTCTAGCTCGTATACTTCATAGTCTTTTAGCTCCAACTCATTCATCAGGGTGTCTTTCACGGCCTGAGAGGTCGATGCCTGAATTTCTAACCGCACTGCTGAGTCAGACAGGCGACGCTTGCGAATCATTTCTTGAATTGCCATCAATAAGTCTTCTGCGACTTCTTCTTGCAGTTCGACTTCTGTATCGCGTGTGATCCGAAATAGGGAATATTCCTGAATGGCCATGCCTGGAAATAGCATTTCTAAGTTGTGGGCGATCGCCTGTTCTAAGGGCACCCCCACCCATGCGCTAGAGCGACCATTTTGACGTTGCAGATCGGGCGGAAATGCAATGAAACGTGGCAGCAGGTTGGGCACCTTAACGCGGGCAAAATGCTCGTCGCCCGTTTTTTGATCTTTGACCACCACAGCCAGATTTAGGCTGAGGTTGGACATGCGGGGAAAGGGATGACCCGGATCGACCGCTAGCGGCGTGAGCACTGGAAAAATGCGCCGCTCAAAGTAGTCGCGTAAGTAGTTACGCTGTTCTTGACTGAGGTCAATGTAATTGAGCAGATAAACGCCGTTTTGCTCTAGAAGAGGACGCAAAACCTGCTCAAAATGATTGTGTTGCTCTACCACCATAGGATGAAGAGTTTGGCTAATTTCTTCAAGCTGCTGCTGGGGCGTTCTGCCGTCGGGCGATCGCTTGGCGACCTCTGCTTCTAGCTGATCTTTAACAATCGCCACTCGCACCATAAAAAACTCATCCAGGTTTGAGCTAAAGATCGCCAGAAACTTCAGCCGTTCTAGCAAAGGAGTTCGGGGGTCGGTTGCTTCGTGCAGCACTCGACGGTTGAACTCCAGCCAGCTCAGCTCTCGATTGAAATAGTATTTTGGCTCTTTGAGATCAATAACTGAGTCGGCTTCTTGAAGCGTGGCCATAGGGAGTTTAAGTAGGGGGCTTGAGCAGTAAAGTTACAAATAGCAGTAGGCAAATTTTCCCAGAAGTGTTCTGGAATGAGATGTATTGCAGACGACATAGAGCAACGGCTGACAATGAAGGGTGAGGCGATCGCTCCCTCATGTCTCTGTAGTGGCGGGCGGCTCAAAATTAACACCACTGTAGAGATCAGCGATCCTAATTTCCACACCTACTGAACTGAATTGTAGTACTCCGATATCGGCTTCTTCGCCCTCCGGCTGGCCATCGCGCTCATAGTCTCGCAACAGCCACAATCCATCAGGTGTTTTGGTGAACTGTTCGATGTGGTATTCGTATTGGTCAATTAGGACGTATTCTTGCAGTGCTGGAATGGAGCGGTAGTAACGGAACTTATCGTGGCGATCGTAGGCTTCAGTAGACCTAGATAGCACGTCCACAATCAGCGTTGGATTCGTCAATGTATCGATTCGATTGGCGTAGGCAATCGGTTCTCCCTGAATGACCATGGCATCAGGATAAGTAAAGCGAGTGTAGCGAGGAATCCACAACCGCACATCGCTAGAATAAAACCGACAGCCCTGTTGCCGTAAGACTGGCTTGAGTAAAGCCGTTAGGTTAGTCACCAGCTCATTGTGATTAAATGAACCTCCCGTCATGGGAATGATTTCTCCCTGGTGATATTCGCTGCGGAATTCTGCTGTTTCTTCCAGTGCTAGGTATTCACCGGGAGTATAAGTACGCGGTCTAGTTTGCATGACTTTCTCCAGAGCGC
>JBBQFG010000298.1:0-5426 GCA_038321765.1 Elainellales cyanobacterium | reverse complement strand
TCGCTACCTTTACAACTGATGTTGCGACAAACTTTGGTTTTTCTACGATGCGCCATCCTAATGCGCTTACCTTTGACTATGATTACCTTTTGAATTCAGACCAAGACATGATCTTTGATATCAATACGGTCGAATAGATCGATATAAGTAGATTGGCTTAGTTATAGCCATAGTCATAAAGATTAGGACATGCCAGCGTCCTGCCCGCGCAGGCGGGAATCCACCCCCGCACCTATCGAGCATATGGATTCCCGCCTGCGCGGGAATGACAGGGAAGCGTCCTATTGATCATGGCTACCGCTATAGATAGTAGACCTCTTGCATGAATAGTTTCCCTGCTTTGCCGGGAAGCTATTCATGCTCGCGAGAAAGCATTCATGCAAGAAATCTAGTGGTATGGAGGTAAGGCTTTTCTGAAGCGCGGGCTGCACTCGCGCTTCAAAAAAATTCACCTTTAAGGCAACGGCTGAGATGACTCTTGTGGGGGACGCTGTAGGTTAGGAATGTTGGTCTGTCGCCAAAGCTGGAACCCAATCGCCCCTAGCGCAAGCAATACAGCCAATAGACTCAAAATAGTCATCCAGGGTAGAGCAAACTTGGGTCGGGTTGGCGTAAAAGAACCCGTGGGGTTTGCAGTGGTATCAACGTCTTCGTCATAGAGCAAGGCTTTGGATGCCTGAGACAGTTCTGCGTCTAACGGCTCGACAGCACTGCTAGGTGGAAGTGGCAAGCTCGGATCAAAGAGGTTAACTTCATCGAGTGAAATTTGACAGTGCATCAACACAACAGATGTGTTGTCGTGCCCATTTTTTTCATCGGCCAGAGTAACCCAGGCTTGAGCGGCTTCATCTAACGGCAAGGAACCATGCAAAACAGCGTGGGTTAAGTCTTTCCAGGATTGTTCTACCCAACTGTTGTCGCTCAATCCATCAGAGCACAGCATGAGAATGCCGTCTTCTTCGATTAACAGCCGCTGCACTGTGGGGTAGAGTAAGTCAGCAGTTCGGGTGCCCAATGCCTGGATGAGAATACCAGCATCAGTTCGGGTGAGGGCTTGCTGATAGGTGGAACGTCCCATCCGCACTTCGCGTCCTGCCACATTATCGTCTAGGGTGAGCAAGTAGCAACCCGATGACGTTAACCAGTAAGCCCGACTGTCTCCTACATGAGCCAGGTAAAGTTCGTGGGCATTGCGATCGCCTCGTGTAGTCTTAATCCGCTGTGGCAGTTGCAGCGCCATCACCAGCGTGGTGCCCATCCGCTGACGGGCTTCTCGTCCCTGGCTATCGTTTTGGGCAGCAATTAAGTTATTCACCACGCGAATGATGGCTTCGAGCTGCTGAATCACCACATCAGGAGACATGATTTCGGGCTGGTGAGCCACTTCGTTGAGCAACGCCCGAATTTGCAGGTGGAGCGATCGCACCGCCAACTGACTGGCCACTTCGCCTCCCGCGTGCCCACCAATGCCATCGCACA
Organism: Elainellales cyanobacterium; assembly: GCA_038321765.1. Taxonomy (GTDB): domain Bacteria; phylum Cyanobacteriota; class Cyanobacteriia; order Elainellales; family Elainellaceae; genus CASBQJ01. The sequence goes on along the minus strand of JBBQFG010000298.1, from coordinate 3,947 downwards.
CAATGGCCAACTGGGGTAACGCCTTCAACTCAGATGACTCTCTCAAAGAACCAGCGTCGGTAGCGCGCGCTGGCAGGGGATAACAGGCATCTTCGTTATGGGTGCGCTGAGGCCCTGTAGACGTGGCTGCGGTCGTTGTCAGGCGCAGAGTAGATTGAGCCAATTGCGCTAGCAAAAGCTGGTTGAGACGGAGAGCGATCGCCCGCAGTCTTCCATCATCACCAGCAGGCTCTCCATCCTTGAGAGAATCGGCTTGCATCTGCTGGCAGAGTTGCAACACAGACTGAGCAATACTTGGATGCAGCGCATCGACCCAGCTTAGCCACACATTGGCCAAATCGCTTAGCTTGGGTGACTGAACCGACTGACGATCATTCACCAACTCTCGCAGCCACACGCGCCAGCCGTCTATCCGAATATTACCGGGCATCAACAGGCTAGACGCTACGCCATGGTCGAGCAGCGGTGCCCATAGCTCTAGTAATTGCCACAACCAGTAGAGCTGTCGGGCTGGCGCAGCAGTTTTTAGCACACTTGCCAGAGTCGGTAACAGTTTGCCGACCGAGTCTAATGGCACGTTTTCTAGCAAAAATCCCTGTTCGGTTGGATGCTCCGATGGTTGGAATCCGTACAGTGTGGGTAAGTGCAACCGATGGGCATACAGTTGCAGATACGGTAAGGCGAGATCAGGCAAGCTGTCCGGTAAGTCTGGAGGCGTGGCTGGTTGGGTATCTAACCAAACCTGAGGTGCCACAACCACGTAGCGATCGCCCAGACGGTTGCCTACTGCTACAGTCTCTGCCCCTGCCCCCACCGCCCACAGGTAGCGATAACTTAGCGGTGTATCGCACTGCACGCAGACCTGCTGCCCTAAGGGGTTATCGGCATACCGACAGGCTGGATTAACGCATTGAAGCTGAGCCGGAAAACGGCTACTCATGGAGCGACCGGAGGCAACAGAGGATGTCATGGGCAACAACCGAGAAGAATGAATATAGGTCGCTAGCTGATTAAAACCATATAGCAACCCCATTGTTTGCTAAGGTTACACTTGCTAAGGTTACACCGGGATTGTCAAAGCGAATCAACATTCTAGATCAGGTTTTGGGAAGTCTACAGAGTGTAAACGCGATCGGAATGGGCGATCGCCTCTCCGAAACTCAATCATCTGCGCGTGTATCTATGTCAATGTGCTGATGTCAATGTGGTGATGAGAATACTGCGTAATTACACCCAAATCATGGAGCTAATTTCCTAGTGATCAGGTCTCTATTAGCGAGCTTTCACGATTCCTACTTAAGTTGTGGGTAGTGGTATTGATGTAAGGATTTTTTGATGGGCAGGCTTCGCCTGCCCATCAAAAAATCCTTACCAATTTAGGACTACCAAGCCGTGATGATCTTGAGTGATGATGGAAGAGAGAGCAAGATTTGATATGAAGCTTTTCACCCGTCACCCTTGCTCGTTCCAACGTTCTTAAGCCTTCCCTGAGATGTGATCATGCCTAGTCCAGTCATTAGTTGGATGGTTGCAGGTGTTCTGCTGTGTGTTATGGAGATGGTGCTGCCAACGGCATTTATCGAGCTGACGATGGGTATTAGTGCGCTCATTGTGGCTCTAGTGGCATTAGTTGTGCCTCAGGTCAGCATTCAGGTTGCCCTATGGCTAGTGCTCTCAGTCATTCTCACAATACTAATGCGACGGTTGGTGCCAATTCGTAAATCTCGACTGATTGAAGATTCTAAGGAGGCGAGAACACTAACAGAAATTCTGCCGGGGGAGACGGGACGAGTGATCTACGAGGGCAACTCTTGGCAGGCTCAATGCGATGACCCAATGCTGGCGATCGCCCCCAACGAGAAAGTAATCGTGGTAGAGCGCCGAGGGACAACTCTAGTGGTGTTACCAGAACATTTCATTCGTGACTGAGTTGTAAGCTCATGAGTTGTAAGAGTTGCAGGGTCAGAAAATTATCCCGTGTATTTCAAGTCGAGCTATTTAAACATTTAAGAGGTTGATCAATGGAAGGTTTTTTTGCATTAATTGCTCTAGCACTCGGTGGTTCTGGCTTGGCAAGCTCGGTCAGAATTATCAATCAGGGTAACGAAGCGTTGGTAGAGCGCTTGGGTAGCTACAACAAAAAGCTCAATCCCGGCCTTAACTTCGTGGCTCCGTTTATTGACCGGGTTGCATTTCAAGACACGATCCGCGAAAAAGTGCTAGACATTCCACCCCAGCCCAGCATCACCCGTGACAACGTAGCCATTACGGTCGATGCGGTAATTTACTGGCGCATTGTGGATATGGAAAAGTCTTACTACAAAGTCCAAGACCTCCAGGCTGCCATGGTAAACCTGGTGCTAACCCAAATTCGAGCCGAGATGGGTCAGCTTGAACTGGATGAAACCTTTACCGCCCGTTCCCAAATTAACGAAAATCTGCTGCACGAGCTAGATGTGGCTACTGACCCCTGGGGTGTCAAGGTGACACGGGTAGAACTGCGCGATATCATTCCATCCAAAGCGGTTCAAGAAGCGATGGAGATGCAAATGTCGGCTGAACGACGCAAGCGAGCGTCTATTTTGACCTCAGAGGGCGATCGCGAAGCTGCCGTTAACTCAGCTAAAGGTAAGGCCGATGCTCAATTACTCGCCGTTGAAGCCAACCAAAAGGCGGTTATTCTTCAAGCCGAAGCAGACCAAAAGGCCGCCATTCTGAAAGCCCAAGCCGAGCGTCAAACCCAGGTGCTCAAAGCTCAGGCAACCGCCGAAGCAATCCACATTATGACCCAAGCGCTCAAGAGTGACCCTCGCACTACCGATGCCGGACAAATCCTTCTAGCGCTGGGCTACATGGATATGAGCACTGCCATTGGCAAAAGCGACAGCAGCAAAGTTATGTTTATGGACCCCAAAAGCGTACCCGCTGCACTGCAGGGAATGATGTCAATGATGGATAGAAAGCCTGAAAAGTTCGACTTGAATTTGGACTAAATCTGAAAAGAAAGGCAGTCAATGCAAGGCACCGACTGCTGTAAGGTCAATGAAGTAACAATTCAATTGACCTTATGATTTTCAACCAACTTCAGGAATTTCGTCAAACGCTTTACGACAGTCTAGGAAACGGCAGAGATGCCATCTTTGATTTGATGGATGCGGTGCTGGTGAGTGCGTGCCTCACGTCCTTTGTGAGCCTGTCGCAAAGTCCGGTGTTTCGTCGGCAATGGTCGAGCAGGTTCATTAGTCCGCCTGCTGGCTGCCTTGTTAGGGATACCGTTTGCAGAGCGTGAATTGTGTCTTGGCTAAGCCGGGGCACAATTTACGCAGAAGGGCTATTGCTTACAGTAGTTACCATCTGACATTGGGTACATAGTCCAAAAAATTCCAGCATGTGATAGTGAATTTTGAACTGGTATGAGCGGTGAAGCTGTTCTTCTAACTCATGGACGGGACATTCATTAATCGGAATAGAGTTGCCACAGCGCAGACAGGTAAGGTGATGTCGATCTTCGTGAGTGGAGGTGTAAAGCGACTCACCGGTGGCGAGGGTGCGCGCCTGCACAACTCCCTCTAGTTTCAGCGCTTCTAGCGATCGATACACGGTTGCTAGTCCTATAGTTTGCCCTGTCTTTCGCAGTTCTGAGTAGATGTCTTGAGCCGAAACAGCTTGATTTAGGGTTTTGAGTAAGGTGAGAATTCGCTCCTGGCTGCGAGTTCGACGATCTTTCATGGGCGGGTACTCTGGCAATTTCCGAAGGTCTTGGAAGGAACAGTGTGGGGACAACTACAACACCCAATCCCCCTCGTCTATCTTAATAGGCCGTTTGAAAAGTATTGTAGAAGGTTGATTTTTCGCGTACGAAGCCCTGGAAAAATCAACCTTTGATACCCTTCAGACCATGAGTCCTAAATAGGTGGGCGTAAATAAACATATAGCCGTCGCCACGA
>JBBQFG010000297.1:0-5470 GCA_038321765.1 Elainellales cyanobacterium | reverse complement strand
CTGAGTGATCCCCCCTAGCTCCCCTACCCTTCGGGAAGCCGCTTCGCGTCTATAAAAAGGGAGGAACTGGATTCAAAGTCCCCCTTTTTAAGGGGGATTTAGGGGGATCGATACCGTTTTTATACCAGCGACGGGACTTTTCAAACATCCTCTTAGCACTATACAGGCTGAGTTATAGCCTAATGCCCACCCAATCTTGCAGTCCCACCACCAGGGCGATCGCCACTATTGCTCCAATCAGCGTGTTGATAATGTTCACCATTTCGTTCGTGAGCCACTGGTATCGAGATTGCAGGGTCGCCCCGATTACACTTTCTAGATTCGTGGCAACGAAGGCAGCAACTAGACAGACAGGAATTTCAAGCGTCGTGATCAGGCGGACTGTCCAGGCTACTAGGGCGATCGCGGCAGCACCCACCAGCCCTGCTAGCGTTCCTTCTAGGCTGACTGCGCCTTCGGTACCGGGAGGGACAGGTTCAAAGGTGGTGATTAAAAACGTGCGGCGTCCGTAGGCTTTTCCCACTTCACTGGCGCAGGTATCAGCCAGCTTTGTACTTAAACTGGCAACATAGCCCAGCATCAGCAACGATACTACTGTCCAAGTCATAGCCGATGGAACAGCGCCCACGGCATAGGCGGCTAAGGCGCAAAGTGTTGCCGTTAAAGCAGATCCCCAGACGTTTTCGGGGCCTCGTGCGCCAGAACGCTGCTCAGCAATGCCCGCTGCCTCCTTCTGCGCCATGCCAATGCGGGTTACAGCAGACCCCACTAAAAAGTAAACCAGCATGACTCCATAGCCGCGCCAGCCCAACGTGCCCCAAATGATTACACCGAGCACCCAGGCGTGCAATAGACCCGCTGGAGTTAATAGCTTTTTAGGCACTACCCAGGCGATCGCCGCTAACACACTGTTCAGACCAAGCCCAAAAATCCAGGGCATCCATTCTTCAGAGATGGGCATAAAAAGCACCTCTAGGTTGAATTGGTGGCGTTGCTATTGTAGCGGTGAATTTTAGAAGCCGTGCTGAGTGTACGTCCTAAACTAAAAATTCATCGCTCTGGACATCTGCCTGGGCATCTACAGTCAAGTCCTAACTCCTCTGGTTGACTGACAAAAGTCTATAGCCCTCACCCCCAACCCCTCTCCCAGAGGGCGAGGGGAGTTGATCTACCCTTCCGGTTCCCTCTCCCCTGGGGAGAGGGCTAGGGTGAGGGCTTTCGGGGATCTGACTAACAAGTTTTGTCAGTCAATCAGCCTAATTCCTCTGGCGATCGCTATTCAATCAGCACCGTATGCGTGAGAATAGCGCTGCTGAGCAGAACCCCCTGTAGAGTAGCACCTTCAAAATTAGCGTAGCTCAGGTTAGCCCACCGCAGATCGCTGTTAACCAAATTGGCTTGGCTGAAATCTGCGTTGAATAGGTAAGCATGGGTTAAGTGAGTGTTGACCAGGTTAGCCTTTTGTAGGGTGGCCGCATACAGAAACGCGCTAATCAGTTCTGCGTCGTAAAGGTTTGCTTTGCTAAGATTGGCCTGGTTGAGGTTAGCGCCCTGTCCGTTGATATGGCTGAGGCTGGCGCGTTCTAGGTTGGCGTGGTTTAGATTGGCGGCTCGCAGGTTGGCGTGGCTCAGATCTGCCCCAATGAGGTTGGCATGACTCAGATCTGCTAATCGCAGGTTGGCAGCCGTGAGCGTAGCGCCTAGCAGAATGGTGCGGTGCAGACTGGCCTGAGGCAGGCTGGCATCGGTGAGCGTAGCCAGGGTCAGGTCAGCGTCGCTGAGATCAGCAGCATCAAGCCGAGCAGCAGTCAGAATACTACCCTTAAAGCTGACTCCACGCAGATCTAACCCGCGCAGGTCAGCACCCGATAGATCACTATCGCTCAGGTCAGGGGTGATTTCAAGATGGCGCGATCGCCACTCTGTCCAGCGATCGCCGCCCCATTTTAGGCGGGCTAAATGCTCTGCGATCGCCATGGCCTATTCCTTGCGGCTGTTGCTAGGAAACTCTCGCCCCGCTGCACTTTCGATTGCATCTAGAGCAGCTCTAGAGCCAGCCATAATGTCTCGCTCTTCACCCCCCAGGTACAGCCGCCCAAAACTTCCCACCGACGAAATTTGCAGAATATTAATCAACGCTGATTTTTCGGCTTCATTCGCCGCCAAAGATGCATAGGCAGCAGGTTCTACCTCTAGCACGTAAAGGGTCTGCCCCGACAGCAGCATTTGTCCCCGGCGGCTGCGGTTAATCAACTGAGCGTGATGCGCGTCAATATTACGAATGATTTGGCTGGAAATTACGCGGGGCTTGAGGCTATCTTGGGCACGCACGCCTAACTCTGCCAAAATGGCACGTCCTGCGGCCTGGGCTTCGCCCTGGTTGCTAGAATGCACCTCTAACAGGCCATACAGTCGTTCAATAAACAACACGCCGGGGCGAACTACCGCCGCTTTCATAGCCACATCCATCAGTCGGTTGATTTCGATCCCAGGTGAAATCTCAATCCAAAGTGAGGCATCGCCCGGAAGCGGTAAGAATCCAGCCGCCACAGTTCCCATATAGGCCGCGTGCTGTGACTGGAGGCGATCGATATAAACGTAGCTGCGGAGGTCGATTCCCAAGAGTTGAGCCGTGTTAAGAAATTGCAATGCCTAGCTTAGTATACGAATGAACCGTCCCTCTAAGTTAGCGATCGCCAGATTCAGCCTCATCTGTGCTTCATTGGCATTAGACCTCCTGCATGAATGCTTTTTGGGAGGGCGTGAATCGTTTCCGGCGAGGCCGGGAAACGATTCACGCAGGAGGTCTATTGAACGCTGGCACGAGGACTAATTAGCCTGCAATATTTTCTTGAACGTGGTACGCAGCGCGTCCAAGAAAATATTGGGTTTTATCTAGTCTTTAATCTTTAATAGGACTTACGCAGTTGAATGAATTTGCGGGCGCTCCGCGCCCGCAAATTCATTCAACTTTTTTGATTTTTCGTGTCAGGTGCGTAACTCCCATTTATAGCCCTAGACGGATTGGTTAGGACGGGGTGCAGGGGTGGAACCCCTGGCTGGGGGCAAAGCCCCCACACCCCCTTTGATCCCAGTGTCCTAACCTTTGTGGCGACAGATATAACTTAAAATTTAGAATCCTGAGATTTTAGATTTTATTTATAGCCATCGCCACGAAGGTTAGGACATGCCAGCGTCATTCCCGTGGAAACGGGAATGACGCTGGCACCTGTCGAGCAGATGGATTCCCGCCTGCGCGGGAACGACAGGGAGGCGTCCTATTGATCATGGCTACGGCTATAAGTTTGATTTTTCAGCAGATGACCCAGATCACCCTATGTTTGAAGCCTTCGCCACAGCCGATCCCTCTCTCGTTCTGATGCTGCAAGTTGTCCTGACAGTTTTGGCAGGCATTGGCGCACAGGTGGTAGCGGGCTGGCTGAAAGTTCCCAGCATCATATTTCTGCTGCTGTTTGGAATTGCACTGGGGGCAGATGGACTGGACTGGCTGCATCCTCAACTGCTAGGGAGTGGGCTAGAGGTGATTGTGGCGCTGGCGGTGGCCTTGATTTTGTTTGAGGGCGGGCTGAATTTGGAACTGCGTAGCATTAGCCAGGTGTCAGGCAGTTTGCGTAACTTAGTGACGATTGGCACGCTGATTACCCTGGTGGGCGGGGGTATGGCCGCCCACTGGCTGGGCGAGTTTCCCTGGGCGATCGCCTTTCTATTCGCATCCTTGGTCGTTGTCACCGGGCCGACTGTGATTAGCCCGCTGCTGAAGCAGGTGCAGGTCGATCGCCAGGTGGCGACGCTGCTAGAAGGAGAGAGTGTGCTGATCGATCCGGTCGGTGCAATTTTGGCCGTGGTAGTGCTGGATGTGATCTTGAATGGCGATGCTGACCCCCTCTCGGTAGCCAGTGGGTTACTGCTACGACTGGGAATTGGCGGCGGTATTGGTGCGGTGGGCGGTTGGCTGCTGGGGCTATTTCTCAAGCAGTCGCGTTTGGTGTCCGATGATGTCAAGAACCTGGTGGTGCTAGCGGGGGTGTGGGGTCTGTTTGGGTTAGCGCAGAGTATTCGTAGTGAAGCCGGGTTGATGACAGCGGTGCTGGCGGGACTGGTGCTGCGAGCCTCGTCTATTCCCGATGAACGGCTGCTGAGGCGGTTCAAAGGACAGCTCACGATTTTGGCGGTGTCGGTGCTGTTTATTCTACTGGCCGCTGATTTGTCGATCGCCAGCCTGTTTGCATTGGGGCGAGGGGCGGTGTTTACCGTGGCGGCACTAATGTTTGTCGTCCGCCCGATCAACATTGGCATCTGCACCCTCAACAGCGGCTTAAACTGGCGGCAAAAGCTATTTCTCTGCTGGGTGGCACCGCGTGGGATTGTCTCGGCTTCTGTTGCTACGCTATTCGCGATTGTGTTGACTCAGAATGGCATCAGCGGTGGTGAGGCAATTAAGGCACTTGTGTTTCTCACCATCCTTTCGACGGTGTTTTTGCAGGGACTAACGGCGCGCTGGGTGGCACAGCTCTTGGGGATTACCTTGAAACAGGCGACAGGGATAGTGATTGTGGGCTGCAATCCGCTCAGTTTGCTGGTGGGGCGGCTGTTTCAGGAACGGGGCGAAGCTGTGGTGCTGCTGGATACCGACCGCGATGCCTGTCGAGCTGCCGAACGGGAGAATCTACGGGCGATCGCCAGCAGTGCCCTGGATACCGACGCGTTAGAACAAGCCGGACTGGATACCGCCGGAACCTTTGTCGCCATGACCAATAACGGCGAAGTGAACCAGGTGCTTGCCCAGCGAGCCGCCGAAGAGTTTAAACCGCCTCGCGTGTTGGCCGTCATTCCCGGAGAGTTAGTCTCCGACCGTGCCGACCTGCAACCTGCTATTACTACAACCGGATCGAAAGTACAGCCCGCCTTTATGTCTCAGCTTCCGCTCAAAACCTGGAACCGCTATTTGAGCGATCGCGACATTAAGCTAGGTGAAACGATCTTGCAACCAGACGGATTAGCCGATCAGCAAGCCCATCTCCAAGCGTTGATTACTTCAGAACGGCTGATGCCGCTGCTGTTAGACCGAGAGGGGCGATTGCAGGTGGTTGCCGCTACCGAAGACTGGCAAGAGGGCGATCGCCTCCTCTACCTCTGGCACGACCCCACCCCCAAACTAATCAAACGCCTCGGGGGTGGCAATAGCCAAACGCGGCTGAAGGTTGAAAGAATCGCGGAAGTGGATGACGTTCCTGCACCAATTCCACCGCCCGTTCTGGCAGACTCTCTACCTGAGGGAGATCAAAAATAAGGGTGATCTGACGACCTGCTTAAGCCAGCCCTACTTCCATCACCAGTGGATAAACTGGATTCAGTGGCCAGTAGGTGTCAAGATTCGGTGGGGATGTCCAGCGATCGACTCGCAGAATTTCTGGCATTACGGGCGTGCTTCTTGGATAAAAAGTTAGGA
>JBBQFG010000296.1:0-5531 GCA_038321765.1 Elainellales cyanobacterium | reverse complement strand
CTGACTCTGTAAAATACCCATCACAATCAGCAACACGCCGCTAATGCCGCCCGAAATGAGCGAGGTGGTACTTTTTGCTTGGAGATACCCGATCACGCCGCCCACTAATGAAAGGATGCCGTAGGCGATCGCTGCAATTGCTCCTGAATCTAGCCCGAAATCCATTTCAACTGTGCCCCTTAACGATCCCGCTGTACCGTATTGCTGAAAGCGATTCAAATTATGACGAGCAATAAGCAACTGTTTACAGGCGCTCCCCTGCCGATAAACAATTGCTTACTGCCTATTGTCTAGATTACAGCGTTTTTTCGTGACCACACGTCTCTGTATCGACTTGTTGCAAAACTCGACATCTCAGATAAGTAGTTCAACCTAAATAAAAACAAGATTCTCAAAGTCTGCGCCGCCCGCTGCGCGGGCGGCGCAGACTTTTAGGGTTTTATGTTTAATTACGCCCACCTACTTACCCAGATGGGTCAAGTAAAAATCGCCTTAGCTACAACCCTATCGCTTCAATACGCTAGATCTCACTGCACCAGAATTCACCACCTGGTTGACTGACAAAAGCCCTGAAAGTTTCATTACTCCGTTGTCAACCCGCCCTAAAATAAATTTTGGGCTAATTGTGAAAGTCCATTTCAATGGACTCAGACCCTGATCTAGTCCTCTTTAGAAGACTTTAGCGATGAGCCAGGAAATTGATTTCCTGGCGGTGCAGCAGGTGTTCAAGAGATTTGTCAGTCAACCAGATTCACCACACGGTAGTGATATTGATGTAATTTACGGTATGGATGATTTGACCACCCCAACAACCCAGCAGACTTTGGTACAGCAGGTGCAGCAACAGGTAGCCTCTCTCCTGCTGTACCAAGCGGTGCTTGATGATGAAATTGGGCAGGCATTTCTTCACCTGCTAAAGACGTTAAGCGCGCCTCTAAAACAGGCAACACAAAATTCAACCATAGGAAACGTAGGCTTCACAGCTTCTGTAGAGGGTGTAGAAGAGAGCGATCGCCTTGCCCCACTGCGCGCCTATGGACAATGGTTTCGCGCCCTAGCCACCCAGCAACAGACCTGGCAAACGTATCTGCTTACCCAAGTTTTGCGCGCCGACAACCCCTTCAGCCAACAGGCTCAGCGTATCCCCTTCGAACGATTACCGTCCGCCCTAGTCGCTGCCGCCCAGCACGATCTTCAAGCTCTACAGCAGCTCTATGCCTGTAACGGAAGTCAAATCAGCAAATGGGTGCAAACCGCAGCAGCACTGGCGACTCCACCCATTTCTTGGGAAAAAGATTGGGAACAAGATTGGGAACAAGATTGGGAACCGGACACTGCCTCCAATAGCGCTATCGTCAAGACGGTGTGCCAGCCTCCTATTTGGACGCGGTTACAAACCGAGAGCCATTGGGAAACTACCCTCGCAGAGCTGGCTACCCATTACCGTCGGGTCGGCGTAGGCTTGTTTGCAACCTACCGTGCCTTTGGTTGGCAGGCAGGTAAATTGGTTGGTATTGCCCACCCCGACCCGATTCGTCTAGATCACCTGACGAGCTATGACTCCCAAAAAACTACCCTCTGCCAAAATACCGAAGCATTGCTAACCGGATATCCAGCCTTACATGTACTGCTCTATGGCAGCCGAGGCACGGGTAAATCGTCGCTGGTCAAAGCCTTGCTCAACGAGTATGGAGATCGGGGCTTACGGCTAGTCGAGGTGAACAAAACCGATCTCAGCGACCTGCCCCGGATTGTAGATCGGCTGCGAAATGTGCCGCAGTCGTTCATTGTCTTTGTAGACGATTTGTCATTTGAAGAGGATGACGATGCCTTTAAATCCCTCAAGGTGGTGCTAGAAGGAAACCTCACCGCGCGCCCCCAAAATGTCGTAGTATACGCAACCTCCAATCGCCGCCACTTAATTCGAGAATTTTTGGGCGATCGCCCCCGCCCTAGCGATGCCGACGAAATCCACGCCTGGGATACCCTCCAAGAAAAACTGTCCTTTAGCGATCGCTTTGGCATCACTCTCACCTTTGAACCCGCCGACCAAGCGACCTATCTGGCGATCGTTCACCATCTTGCGGCTCAAGCTAATCTCACGCTTTCCTCAGACGACTTAGATTACCGTGCCTTGCAATGGGCGACTCGCCACAATGGGCGATCGGGGCGATCGGCTCGGCAATTTATTCACTTTCTACAGGCCACCGTAGAATGCAAGCAAGAAATGGCATGAGTCAATAGCAACCATCCCAATGGCCTTGAGTAAAAAAATCACAAACGTTCTGCATTCTCAATCTCGCTTCTGCCTGAGCAATCAACTGGTACTTCTGTTCCAGCCAAGGCTCAATATCGGGTAACGTCTGGACTTCATAAATCGCGTTTCGCAGTTGGCCTCGCTTCAAATACGTCTCAGCCCGACGCAGAATCGGCTCATATTGCAGCGTTTGCCGAAGCGGCTCAATCTTTTCTTGCCAGTAACCATGGCGGCTGACTCGATCCAGTTCCTGATCCGCTGCTTCAAAATTGCCCTGTTTGTGAGCAATTTCAGCCGACTTGAGCCGCTGTTGATTTTGAGCAGACTCGTCCTCCCACTGGGTCAGACGAACCTGAGCCTCGTCATAGCAAGGGGCTTCTGACGGAATTTGCTTCAGTGGATACGAGGCATTATTGAGGTACTGCGGTGTCGTCTTGACGTACTCCTGTTGGGCAGTGTTAAGCAGGCGATCGCATATCTCTGCCATCCGCTGCTGCACCTCACCAACATGAGCCGACTGAGGAAGTTTAGCTAGCAAATTCAAAGCATACTCAAAATTACCTTGATTGATCAGATTGCGGGCAACCTCAAGTCGTTTGGCTACCAGTTGATCCCGACATATATTTGAGAGCCGATCAACCTCGCTACGCCGTCGAAACCCCTTTGGCAACGTATCAATAACCCGAATGCATCCGTCAATTTCGCCAAGCTGTAACATGCGCTCTATGGCAGCCAACTGGCTCTGTTCCAGAAAATCCTGACGCTGCTCAGTCACGGTGAGTATGCCAAAAAGCATTCCTGTAGACAACGTCATCGTCAAACTAGCGGCCAACAAAGCAAGGATGGATCTGGATGTAATTGGATCTTTAGGAGAAGGGATAAGGTTCATGGCGGTGCTGATAGTAAAACAACAGCGGACAAAAACATTGAAGATAAAAAACACCAGTCACTTGAGTCGATCCAAATCAAGCCACTCCCCACTGAATCAACATATCGCCCTGTGAATACAAAAGAAATACGTTTGATCCAACTGTATCACCTTTTAGTATCACTTTGTCAATATATCAATGACTAAATATGTCAAATGTATATTTAACATATTCATAAAAACTTCTTAAATGCATCTTAAATGTTTCAAAATGTTTCAATTACATTCGTCAACCATCTAGGCATCCGATTTGAGCCTAAGATTCATCAAGTAAATAAAACTTAGTAGCTTTTGTGAAAGTGCGGCTCAGCAACCCTTTCACAAAAAACCACGAGAAGTTAATCTCCTCGCGCTTCCTATGGGCTGACTTGTGTAGCCCTTGTATCTCTCCCAAATCAGATACGTGTGTAAAGTGACTGAGAAAACTTAGTGCTATATGGCTGATGTACGTCTAACTGTAATACAATAAGTAACTGTGCCGATTAAAGCGGATATTGCCTGTAACTCAATTTGTAGTGTTTTGTAGTGTTTAAAGACCATGACTGAACGGAAATTGGTTAGCTTTCGTCTGCCCGAAGACCTGCTAGACGAACTTAGAAAGCAAGCAGCCTACGATGCTATCTCCTTGACAGAGCTGATCACCAGACGACTACGCATTGAGAGTCCGAAAGGTGATCCGCACCTTGTCCAAGAACAGGTAACATTAGATAAACGAATTGCCTTCCTAGAAGAAGAGATTCAGGAGTTGCGTCGCTCTAAGCAGATTGCAGATCCAATCCCTCTTACTCCGCTTTCAGCATTGGTAGCTCAAAATATAGTTCAGCAAGGCCGAGAGCGAGAGATCCATGACCGCTTATCCAGATTGGAACAAATGATGGAACAGTTAATCCGTCAGAGCGCTTAGGATTCTACAAGAGTTAATTTTTAACGCTTGATGCAAGGTTGGCAGAGCTGACCTTGCATCAAACGTTAGAGATCGAGATGAGATCCGGGATCAACCCATTTCTAATTGGAGCGAGCAGAGCCTTTTCGTCGCCAGCCCACAGAATCAAGTTCTGCGGGCACTAAGTTCTGCTTGCTTTTGAGTTAGGGATGCCGTATGCCGAGGGTGCTGATCACTGCAAATGTATTTCACAATGGACTATCTGAGCGCGCCGATTCCCACGAATACTACACCAGAAACTTGATACGACTTGCCTCGCTGCCCAAAGAATGGCAGTGGTACGTCACATCAATTGATTACGACTTGGCGTTTGTTCTACCTGCTGTTCATACCCTACTCGGCAGCCAAGCCTATTACCAAGCCTGCGATCGACTTCGCAATCGGTTGAAACTGCCTCTATCAATTGATAAGTCAATTGAGCAAAGCGCTAGTTCTTTCGGATTTCCTAATTACTTCGATGCGCTTCGGTTGGCCTGTGCGCTAGATGGTTGTCTAGACATGATAGTAACCTGGGAGCCACATCATTTTTCTCGAAATCAAGGGGATGTGTTTCGCGTTCGATCGCACGGACATTTTGACTACACAATTCCGACTCAAAATCTTGAAGACAATAGCATCCACGATCAAACTATTCAGATATTTGGGGTTGAGAGTTTGCTGAGGTATGCTGAGCAGCCTTTTCTCAAATTCGCTCAAGTTTTGCCAGAGTCTCAGTTTAGATTGGGTAGCTTAAATATTCAGAGCGTCAGTGAACCAGAGCCAAACTTCCTACAAACTCATTTTCCGTCTACTGTGACGGCTGTTGTACATCTGGCAACTGATGACCCGGTTGAGACAACTGCACAAGGGAAAACGCCCGTAGAAGCCCTTTATCAGGCTATAGATCAATGCATCAATTCGTTTGGTCAGATTCCAACCCGTCAGTTGATCTACTACTGGGTACCAGGACAGATGGGTGGGGCGGCGGCGGCGGTAGAAGTGATGATTTGTATTCAGTGTGGTGAAGAAACCTACGAAGCTAGCGCGAGTAATCCAAGCATTATTCGGGCATTTGGAGAAGCCTACATTAGCGCTATTAATCAAATATGGCGTGATCTTGGCGCGATCTGGTGACTCTTAGGATGAAACTCTCGCAGTGCAGGGCTTTTAAGAAGAACTTTGCTAATTTCAAGTGTGAATTTATGGCTAAACGGGTGCAATGCCTCAAACAAAACTTGACCTAACTCTGGTGGGTGTTGATGATTGCAGCTATGTCATTTGTATATAGAACCCATTTGACATTTTTCCGGTGATCGCGAATATTCTGTAGGGGCGAAGCATTTGCATCAATATTCTGGCAACGCAGCCTCAATTCGAGTGCAAATGCTTCGCCCCTACTGCCCAAAAATCGCCCTAAATCTCAA
>JBBQFG010000295.1:0-5553 GCA_038321765.1 Elainellales cyanobacterium | reverse complement strand
GAGATTTAGGGCGATTTTTGGGCAGTAGGGGCGAAGCATTTGCACTCGAATTGACGCTGCGTTGCCAGAATATTGATGCAAATGCTTCGCCCCTACAGAATATTCGCGATCACTGGAAAGATGTCAAATGAGTTCTATAAGTTTAGGACTACCAAAATGTAGGGACTCAGAACTCCCGTTTATAAAAAATTAGACTGGCGATCGCCAACAGTAGCACCGTATAAAACAGCCCATAGGCGGCGCTGCCCAACAGTTCGAGTGGCGGCGGCAACAGTTCGCCACCATAGACTGCCTGATTTTTTAGATTGAGTCGTTCTAAGTCTGGCAATATAAGGTAAACCGACTCTGTAATCCGTTGGAGGGTTGGGTCTTTGCTGAGGGTGCCCAGGCTAACCAAATCTCGACTGAAGTGCCCCATAAGGTACACGCCGACGGTCAGTAAAATGGCCAATAAAGAGTTGGTAAACACTCCAAACAAAATTGCAACGGCCACGATTAGCACCAGTTCTAAAAACTGAAACAGGCTTGCGACCAAAATACTACTGAGGGGATAGCTGACTTGGCTGTGGGTCAATACGCCTAAGTAAATCAGTAACATAGCAGCCATTAGCACTGCTAGTACTAACGACAGTCCCACATGTTTTCCGACAATAAATTCTGCTTTGCTGACGGGCTTGGCAATGAGAGCGTAGACGGTGCGCTTTTCTATTTCTTTGTTTATCAAACCCGTCCCGACAAAGATGGCTACCACTAGCCCCAGCAAATTCATGGTGGCTAGCCCCACATCCAGCAAAATTTTGTGTTCTGTGCCTGCTGCCACTTGGGGCAACAATGCCGCGATCGCCACAAATGCGATCGCAAACAAAGCTAGCAAATACAAAATGCGATCGCGAATCACTTCTCGAAACACATTGGTAGCAATCACCCCAATTCTGCCCAGATTCATCCTTCTCCTTGAACCAGCGGTTGTGGATCAATCAATATCTTATCCCCAACAGGCTGACAGGTAACTTGCACTGCGGCATTAGGAATTGCTGGATTGGCCAGGGTTGCATTTGTTGCCTGGGTAATTAAACAAGACTTTTCTAGAAAGTACCCTCCAAGGTTAGAACTTGGCCCCAACCATACCGCTCGCAGCTTCAGCGTGTATTCTGGTAGCCCCGCAGGCACATCTCCCAAAAATTTCCAGAGAGCATCTTCCTGCACGCGGGGAGTTTGCTGCAATACCTGCTGTTGAAGCGCAGCCACTCGCGTTTCGCGCTCTAACAGCCAGCGTTCTACCTCTGCCCACGGCAGTGCCTGTAACTCTTTTTGCAGTAGAGGTTCCGCTAGATTCAGTAGCACCACCCCTCGTGGTAGATCAGAACCCTGCTGATCTAGTCTGACTACAAAAGAGCCACGGTTGAGGTTGTCAGCTAGCAAACTAGGGTACTCTCGAAACCAATTTTGAATAACAAAATGAAATTGAAACCAGGCGCTGAACATACAGCTCAGCAAAAATTGAATGAGTAACTGCTGACGGGTGGCCGGATCGGGTACAGAAAATACCAGCTTGGGAAAAAATCTAGGAATCGCGGCGACCATAAACGATATCAGCGGCCAGCTTACAAGCGCAACTTGTGTAAGGTCAACATTCCACCCGGCGAATAGTGCTACACACGCCAAGGCTCCGGTAATCCAAGGCCCTGGATAAATCACCAGTCCTAGTACATTAATGCGTGCGCCTGACATACCCCAGCCCACACCCAGCATCAGAAATATCCAGCCTAAGCGCGCCAAGACATCGCGAACCAGCTCGGTTTCCACAACCACCGACACGCACCACGTAAAAATGCTTATCAGTATCAGAGTCTGCCAGGAAAATGCGCGGGGTGGTTTGAACTGTTTCCAGACTTGCCCCACCGTTTCGTTTACAAATGCCGGGGGTTCAAAACGCGGAATTTTCATAACGGAGACACTGACCTTACACTGGGGCACCCAATTAGCGTAAACGTGGAGCACAGGGGGTTAATAGGCATGGGGTAAACCGCGATCGCTCTGGTGTGTCGTGGCAGCATCTAGCGTTACAGGCCTGCTGGCAGCAAACGTCCTACTAAAAACCGCATAACTAAAACAATCGCGATCGCTGTGTAGCTAAGGGCGTTAGCAGACAAGATCACACTAGCTTGGTTTGAGGTTGCCCGAAACTCTTTTTTGGGGCGAGCGCCCAGGCGATATTTATTTTTGTCTAGTTCGCGCCGAGCTGCTAATTCTTGGTTGGTTAACATCATCCGTTGCAGTTGGATTAGTCCACCTAGTTTGAGTAAGAAACTGGCAAAAAATGTAATAAATCCGCTTAGAATTATCCAAAATGCCGTGCTGGAAGACCACTGATTAAAAAAGATGAAGTTTAATAACTGGTACTTTAGCTCTAGCGGTAGCAAAGCTTGAAGACTGAGAAATAAGAACCATCCCACCGCAATGGTAAGTAAATTGACTGAGGTGGCATATTGCACGGCCTGCTTGGGAGAAATTCTGGATCGATTGGGTGGCAGTTTAAGTTGGCGCTGTAGAACCCAGGCTTCGATGGCGATCGCCAGCAGCAAAAACAAAATTTGAAAGGCGATCGCCCTTAGCGGCAACACAAAAGCAACCATAAAAACCCATTAACGATTCTGCGAAAAAAGCTGTAACCCTAATAGAGGAGTTTAGCGTCTGTTAAGATTATTGCTTCATGCAGAATCTTTAGATGCTAAAAATCTCCTGTTTTTAGCTGGTGCTTCTTCAGGGAGACAACTCAACTAGATTCTGTGACAGGCTTCTCTGGTTCCATTGAAACCGATTTACGCCCTCAAACTAGAACAACCTTAGAACCATGACAAGAGTAGGCGTTGGTATTCGAACCGCTCAACAGCGAACTGAGCGAATTCTAGGACAAATTCATGTCTACGATGGGGCAGGCAAAGGTAAATCTCAAGTGGCGCTGGGGGTCGTGCTGCGTTCGATTGGGTTGGGAATTCACACCTCCTGTCAGACCCGTGTATTATTGCTGCGCTTTCTTAAGGGCCCCGGACGCACCTATGACGAAGATGCTGCGATCGAAGCGCTGCAGCGTGGTTTTCCTCACTTGATCGATCAGGTTCGCACGGGTCGCGCCGAATTTTTTGATGCCGACAATGTAACTCGGTTTGACAAACTAGAAGCCCAGCGCGGGTGGGATGTGGCTAAGGGGGCGATCGCTTCGGGGCTTTATTCAGTGGTGGTGTTGGATGAAATTAATCCCGTGCTGGATTTGGGGCTGCTGTCGATTGACGAAGTAGTCCGCACTTTAAAGAACAAACCCGAAGATTTAGAAATTATCGCAACGGGACGGGGTGCGCCTCAGCCCTTGCTAGATATTGCCGATCTGCACTCTGAGATGAAGCCGCACTTTCACCCCAACGCCGCCGCCCACGGCATTCAGGGGATTGAGATCTATACAGGGGCGGGCAAGGGCAAATCAACCAGCGCTTTAGGGAAAGCGTTGCAGGCGATCGGCAAGGGCATTGGCCAAGACAAGTCTCACCGGGTTCTGATTATGCAGTGGCTCAAAGGGGGAGCCGGGTATACAGAAGATGCGGCGATCGCGGCGTTGCATCAAAGCTATCCCAATTTGGTCGATCACCAGCGCTGCGGTCGAGATGCGATCGTGTGGCGCGGTCAGCAGCAAGAGTTAGATTACGTAGAAGCCGAACGAGGTTGGGAAATTGCGCGGGCGGCGATCGCCTCTGGGCTTTATAAAACTATCATTCTAGACGAACTCAACCCCACGGTAGATTTAGAACTACTGCCTCAACAGCCGATTGTACAGGCACTGCTCCGCAAGCCGCGCGATACCGAAATCGTAATCACGGGGCGCTGTAAAAATCCGCCTGATTACTTTGATTTAGCAAGCGTTCACTCTGAAGTGTTTTGCCATAAACACTATGCCGAAAAGGGCGTAGACCTAAAACGCGGCGTCGATTTTTGATCAGGTCAACTGTGCATGACTCTCCTGCTGCCACGTCGTACCCGTTCTCAGGTTGGGCTATACGCTGCGCTAATCCCTCCCTTGGTGTGGACGGCGCTGCTGTACTTCATTCCGCTGGCGATCTTGATCTCCTACAGTGTCTGGAGACTAGAGTCTTTTGATATTATTAAACAGTTCAGTTTGGTCAATTTTCAGACCATTTTGACCAACCCCTCGTATCGCTCGGTGATTCTGCGAACGGTTGCTACGGCATTGAGCGTCACCATCATCGACATCCTGATTGCTCTGCCATTGGGCTACTTTATTGCCCGATTTGGCGATCGCCACCGGGAGCTGCTCACGATGCTGGTGATTTTGCCGCTGTGGTCGAGCTACTTAGTCCGGGTCTTTTCCTGGAAAATTATTTTGGGATACAACGGCGTGCTCAATACGGCTCTGCTCTGGCTGGGTATTCTCAACGAGCCGAGTCAGCTATTTCTCTACAGCCAGTTTTCTATTCTGTTAACCTTTGTACATGTATGGCTGCCCTTCATGATTTTGCCGATCATTACGGCGTTTGAACGGCTGCCTCAAGATTTTTTGGAAGCCTCAGCGGATCTAAATGCGCCACCGTGGACAACGTTTCGCCGAGTAATTCTACCTCTGGTGACACCGGGAATTTTGGCAGGTTCAATTAGCGTGTTTTCACTGACGATGGGCGACTTTATTACCCCCAGCTTGGTTGGCAGCCCCCAGGGAATCATGCTGGGAAATCTGATTTCGTCGCAGTTTGGCGTGTCTTATAACTGGCCTTTGGGGGCGGCATTTTCGTTGGTAGTGATGCTGATCGTGTTTTCAGGATTGGCGATCGCCCTCCGACGCGGTGCCCTCGACAGCCTGTAGTCAACCTGCTGTAGATCGCAATCAACATCGCAATCAACAATAGTCATTGCCGCAATAGTAAAACGATGTCAGCGGCTTAGAACCTTCACAGGGTAAAGGTTCTAAGCCGCCTTTTGTTCCGGGTTTTTGGCGATCGCTATATTAGCCTCGATCGTGTCTTTGTCTGGTTGAGTATCTGGTAGTCCTAAATTGGTAAGAGGATGTTTGAAAAGTGGTCTGCTGTGATTTTGGGCATCTGTTGATCCCCCTTAGCCCCCTTAAAAAGGGGGGAACTGAATTCAAAGTCCCCCTTTTTAACTCTAGATTGAACTAATTGATTTGCAAAGTTGAGTACTCTAGATTGGACTAATTGGTTTGCAAAGTTGAGTGACAGGATGCCATGAGAAATTTGCTCAACCCCAGCTAGGGGTTGAGCCCAATGCAGTTGATAGCAACATCCGCGAAGCTAAGCTGCTGTGGGGTTAGCACGCCTCGGTGATTGCTCGGATTGTTTGCGTCGAGAGACTCGTTTTTTGACCGTTGGATAACGAGGACGCGGAGATGGTTGCTGCCCGACCGCCCGCCCTGGGGATTTACCGCGTCGTTTGGGAGGAGGAGCGGGGGTACCGATGGCGACAAGAATGGTGGCAAATGCTTGTGCAACGCGACCTGGGGAGAGAGAGTCTTGAGGAGACTGCCAGGGT
>JBBQFG010000294.1:0-5556 GCA_038321765.1 Elainellales cyanobacterium | reverse complement strand
GCCCCCCGGGGCGCGGCCCACTTCCAAAAAAGATTACAAGTTAATTAACTTGTAATCCTAGGTAAACAAGAGGGTGAGGGATGGAAGACGTAACTCGTCCTCATCCCTCACCCTTCGGCAATCTAGCAAGATGATTTGTAGGGGAAGTATGGAATCGCCTCTATGGAGCAGTTGGTAGAGACGCAGATGCCCCAGTGGTTGGAGCGGAAAAAATTACCTGCTGAACTGACCCAGCCTTGCCCATGGGCTTAGGCTGATCGTCGTTGTATGCTACTGTGACGGCTCCTGCGTCCCCTGCTCGCACCCTTAACTCGCGGGTTGCCGTCCAGGTGCGTTGAGTTCCCTGTTCCAAAATCCCTTCAAAATCCGTCCTACCGTCTACAACCACGCGCAGCCAAGACCGTGAGCTGAGGGCGACGTTGACTCGAATCGGTTTTCCAGTAGCATCAGGGCTGGGTGAGGGTAAGAAAGACGGTTGTGGGCTGGCACTTGCGGGGCTGGCACTTGTGGGGCTGGCGATCGCAGATGGCTGAGCCGAAGGAGAGTTGGATGCTGGTGTGGTTACTGCCGGAGGAGACTTCACCGCACTGGGCGACGGTGCAGATCGGCTCAGCAAGTAAGATAGCCCTCCAATAGCAGCAGCAATCAGCGCAGCATAAGCAACGTAAAGATGAAGTGGACGGAGTTGAGCGGCTGGTGATTCTTGCCAAGAGGGATTAATTGCCCGCATATCTGGCTCTAGGGGAAAGCTGCTGACAAACTCTGCCCCGTTTAAGTCCAGCGCGTCAGCATAGCGCTTGAGGAAGCCCCGAACATACACTGCCTCTGGCAATATGCTGACATTACCTGATTCAATAGCCAGAAGTAATCGAGGCTGAATCATGGTTCGAGCTGCGATTTGATCAATCGACAACATCTTTTTCTCACGAAGCTGTTTCAACTGGAAGCCCAGTTCTTCTAGCTTCATGTTCTGGTCTTGCTCCAAGGGAGAGGTACCCCTATCCATAGCGTCTAGCACCTACTAACTCCTCACATCTGCTGGCTTTACAACCAGGGTCTACAAATCTATGAAGCAGTTTGAACGAACTTTTCCCTTCTTCCATCCGCTCAAACTCATGCTCAAATAGCTTCTATCTTTGGTAGTGGTATTTAAGGATTTTTTGATGGGCGGGCTAAGTCCGCCTATCAAAAAATCCTTGCTAATTTAGGACTACCCTATCTTTTATACAACTATCGATATTAAACATATACTACAGCGCTTTGCACTCAGTTGATGCAAGGAGAGATGGCTTAATCTGAAAGGAGTTTAGCAACTGAGCCATTTAGATTTTAGGAGGTCTGCCCTTTGACGTGTAATTTTAAGACTAAAGCTGAGCTGAGAGCAATCTCGCTGTTAGTTTAGATTGTATTCAAGCTTGGGCTTGGCCGCGGAACGGTTGCAACTTGAGCTTTGAGAAGGCCAATTTCTGTCGAATCTAACGCCCGGTGCTGCCCACTAGCGAGGGAATTGAGTTGAATCGACCCAATTGCCACTCGATGTAAGTGCGTTACCGCGTAGCCGAGTTGCTCAGCAATTCGACGAATTTGCCGATTGCGACCCTCTCGCAGCACAATTTCTAACAGGGTTTGCGATCGCGTAGAACGCAATACGCGTATATCCGCAGGCCGGGTCAATGTGTCATCTAAGACAACCCCTGTACGCCACTGTTCCAGAATGGCCTCTGGAGGAGATCCCTCAACCCACACCTGATAGGTTTTGGGGATGGAATGGGAAGGATGAGTCAGCGCAAAGGTAACCTCGCCGTCGTTGGTCAGCAAGAGCGCGCCAGTCGAGTCGGCATCCAGTCGTCCTACGGGATGTAACCCAACCTCGGTGGCCAAGTGGTGTGGAAATAAATCCAGCACAGTAGGGCGATTCCACGGATCGTGACAGGTAGAAACGACCCCAGTAGGTTTATGCATCAGTAAGTAGAGGGCGGGTGGACGTTGAATGGGGTGCAGCCTTGCTCCATCAACTTCGATGCGATCGCAAGTGGGATCGGCTTTTTGCCCTAGCGTTGCGATCGCTCCATTCAGGCGCACCCGTCCTGCCAAAATCATCTGCTCGGCCTGACGGCGAGACGCGATGCCATATTGAGACAGAATTTTTTGTACCCGTTCGACCATAGCCATCCACGTCGTTAAATTTGAATTTTAGTTGATCCCGATAGGACTTATGCACCTCACCCTAAAAGCCAAGAGCAGTCGAGTTATGCCGTGGGGATTCAGGTTGCTCAGGCTGCTGTTGGGGTAAGTAGACCTGGAGACAGGCTCCACCTGTTTCTGGGTGGTTACTAGCTGCTACAGAGCCATGATGGGCTTCGACGATTTGCCGCACAATGGCTAAGCCCAAGCCGCTGCTGCTACGACGCTGTATGTCGTCTCGCTCGGTTTCAGGAGGGCGCGAAGCAGTGGCAGGTGCAGGTTGTAAAGCACCTGCTGACAGTAACCCTTTGATCTCTTGAATAGAAGGACGCGATCGCGCTGGGTCTGCTCGATAAAATCGTTCAAAAACGTGGGGCAAGTCACTTTCCGTAAAACCTGGCCCTGCATCACTGACCTCTAAATAAACTTGAGATGATGTGGCAGTGTCTATGCCATCGGTAACGGTGATGTGAACCCAAATAGTTTCCCAGGGGGGGCTGTATTTGATCCCATTATCTAACAGGTTCACCAAGACTCGATACAGGCGCGATTCATCGGCTTGGATCAGCAAATGGTCTGGGCCTCGATACTCTAACTGAATTTGTTTCTTACGAGCTAAGGGTTCGAGGTTAATCCAAGCGGATTGCACTAGTTCTGGCAGATCAGTAGTTTTGAGGTGCAAGCAGTGGAAGGATTCACGATCGATTACTGCCAAATCTAACAAGTCTTGAACCAAGCTGCTGAGGCGAATTGTTTCGCTAACCAATCGATCAACCCAGCCGCGAAGAGGCAAATCTAATCGAGACTGTAGGGTTTCTGCTACCAGTCGAATTGAAGTTAACGGCGTTTTTAGCTCGTGCGCTACATCTGATGCCCAGCGATCGCGCTGTTGCAGCAGCATAATAGCTTCCTGGCGGTTTTCTAGAAACACACCAACATGATTGTGCTGTAAAGGAAACCCATAGGCTCGTAGCACATAAGCAGGCTGGTTGGATAGCTGCGATAGATCAGGACTGACCGGGTAAAACGTCCATTCTTTTTGACAGAGTTGGCGCAGACTGCGGGTTTGGTCTACTAATTGGTCTATCTCATAGGAGCGGACTAGTTCGAGCAGTAGCCGAGGCGTTGGGGAAACAGCGGGGGCAATGCTTAAAAGCGATCGCGCCTGGGCATTACACCAGACCAAGCGGTTTTCATCGTCAACCTGGAGATAGCCAATGGGAGCTGCGTCTAGAATTTGACGATCGGTTTCAACTTGTTGTTCTAATTCGTACTGAATTCGCTGCTGATGTGCGACTGTCAGTGCCAGTTGGGACGTAGTGGAAAAGGGTGAATCTTTTACTTCAGGAACGCTCTTCAATTCTCGTAGCAGCCCCTTAAGCCGTTTATTTTGACGCGATCGCTCCCACGCCAGAATTGCTAACCCTATACCCAACCCTAGTAAAAACTCCAGTGTGCCCACAAATACATCCCGAGCTTGTGTCATAACCGTCTATTTACCAAGAACCCTATCCAAACTCGCCTTGGATATTTTTCTATGAAGTAGCCCAACTTAAGTAAAAGCTAAACCCTAAGATGCGGCGTGCACAACACAGAATCTTATGGTCTTAAATACTTAATTTAAGCTCACCTACTTAAATGGACGGTTAAGCCACTCGCTCATACGACGCTATCCAGCTTTGCCTAATTCCAGATCTCCATGTGTCGTCTGTTGGGTAAAGGGATACATTCCACACTTGCGGATATCAAAGCTGATGTGGTGCGGACATCTCGTCGGCGAACGGTAGTCCTAAATTGGTAAGGATTTTTTGATGGGCGGACTTCGCCCGCCCATCAAAAAATCCTTACATCAATACCACTAACAAGCGAACTTAGCCAAAACGATAGCCAAAGCCGCGTACGGTGGTGAGATATTCGGGGCGGCTAGGATCAATTTCCATTTTCTCTCGCAGCCAGCGGATATGGACATCTACTGTTTTGCTATCGCCCATAAAGTCAGGCCCCCAGACTTTTTCGATCAATTGCTCTCGTGACCAAACCCGCCGGGGATGACCCATGAACAATTCCAAGATTCGAAATTCTTTAGGGGACAGGTTAATTTCCTCGTTTCGCACTGTGACTCGGCACTCTTGAGGATATAGAACAATATCTTGGAATCGTAGACTAGAGCCAGAGGTTTGGGGTTGTGCCTGCCGATGCCGTCGCAGCAGGGCGCGACAGCGAGCAACGAGTTCTCGCATACCAAAGGGCTTGGTTAAGTAGTCGTCTGCACCCACTTCTAACCCAACTACTCGGTCGGTCTCACTACCTTTGGCACTGAGAATCAAAATGGGCACGCTGCTACCCTGATGGCGGATCAAACGGCATAAATCTAGCCCGTTCACGTAGGGCAGCATCAAATCTAAAATAATCAAATCGACATCGGGAAACTCTAGGTAGTTACCATGATCGGTTCTGCACGAAAAATTTAGGGCGCTGCGGCCATCTTCTGCCAGGAGCACCTCGTAGCCCTCCTCGCTTAGCGCTAAGGCAACAGTTTCTCGAATCAGTTCTTCGTCTTCTACTATAAGAACTCGGCCAAGCTTGACATCCTGTTGAAATGATTTTGGGGCTTCTAGAGTCAGCATGTCTGGCAGGTCCTAAGGAGCTAAAGCGTTCCAAGCTCATACTATCAAACTACAGAGATTCCTTCTATGGCTGTTTGTATGGATTTATGGGAAGGAAAGCTTAAATTTCTGTATGCAATCAAACAGACAGTCGGCGATTCTTTCAGAGTAAGACTTACAGCGATTGTTGGCGCTTCAGTAAGTGGCTTAACCCAAATAGCCAAGCCCTGCTGCTAGCTCCTCAATTGTTGCCCGATCGCACATTGGCGCTACTGACCGCAGCAGCGATCGATACCCAGGCTTTCTAGTAGCAAATCACTGACGGCATTGGCGATCGCAAATTCTCCATAGAAGCTTCGGGAAAAATCAAACGCCTGCATCTCAGTCACAATCGCAATTACCAGCGAACCCAGATCGTTTTCGCCTTCCATTCGCTGGCGTACAAAAATTTGTGCTGCTCGTCGAGCAATTTCGGCATTGACAGCTTCTGGAAGAAACTCTTGATCTAACCATCGATGCAATGCGTTTTGTAACCACTCCCCCTCTTGCTGGGGATTTTCGGTTGGGGGCAGGGTAATGGCTTGAATAGGGTCTGTCATAGAAATGAAATAACGATGCAACACGCTATATAGCCATAGTCATAAAGCTTAGGACATGCCAGCGTCATTCCCGCGCAGGCGGGAATCCACCCCCGCACCTATCGAGCAGATGGATTCCCGCCTGCGCGGGAATGACAGGGAGGCGTCCTATTGATCATGGCTACCGC